>DTZW01000150.1 GCA_012961165.1 Gammaproteobacteria bacterium
CGCCATGCTTTCGGTGAGTGCGCGGAGCGCATGTTTGGAACCTGCAAATGCCGCCAGATGAGATTTTCCTCTCAATGCTGAGGTTGCGCCGGTAAACAGTATCGTGCCTCGGCCTCGTTCATTCATTCGTTTGGAGACTTCCCTGCCCATTAAGAAAGCACCGAAGGTGTTGATACGCCAGACGCGTTCATAATCCTCCGCAGGGAATTCCATAATGCTGTGAGCAGCACCAATGGCGGCGTTGTAACAGGCGACTTCGATTGGCCCGATTTCAGATTCGATTTTCTCGATCAGCTCGACCACCTGTTGCTCCTGGGTCGCATCGCAACTATAGCCGAAGGCTTTTCCCCCCTCAGTTTCAATCTGGCTGACCAGGTCATCCAGCCGGTAACCCTTTCGTCTTGCCATACAGGCAACGTAACCTTCTCTGGCAAAACGTTTCGCGACAGAGCCGCCGGTGGCTACGCCCGCACCGATGACCAGTGCGACTTTTACGCTTTCAGGCATGCGTATGGTTTTCCTTTGTTTGTTAGAATAAATGTTTGTTAGAACAAAAAAAACTGATTCGTTCCAGAAATAACCATCGACGGCTGTTTCTGGAGTTTGTCACTTTACCAGCAAAGGCAACGTGCTCGTTTTCGATCATGCGCTAGTAACGAGCAAAACTAAATCCATGCTATCGAATTCGATAGACAGCGCTATTTTGCTGATTCGGTAAGCCAGGAGAGAAACGTCGTCGATACCATACCGGCTTCGATGATTTGCCAGGGTTGATGCTAATCAGTTGCATTGCTTTGATAGCCCAGTTCTTCGGCAACATGGCGAAGCGTTTCCGGCGCATAACAGTAGTCGGTAATCGGGGTAACGGTGTTGTTAGTTCCCTGTAGTCTTAGGATGTCTGGCGTAAACCGCTTCAAGCGTCGCAAAACGATCTTTTTTAGCGCCACCTGACTGATGACACGGGAAGGGCATTGGCCTGTGCGCCGATGTAAAACGACACTCGGTATTCTCTTCTCACAAGGTCAGTGTATAACCTCAGTTCCTGGTAGAACTTTACTCGTATCAGGCATCTCGCTGCGATTGCTCACAAACCGCCGGACAACCGGTACTGATTCAGTATTCTGGTTGTTGGAATACCCCTGGAAAATTTTCTATCCTCATTGACCTTGATCAATTGGCCAGTTTTGACGCTGTTCTACACTATTAGCTAGCAATTTCACAAAATCAGAATTGCATTCGAGGTGTGAGAATGGAGCAGCAACATTCATTCGTCTGGTACCGGTGGTTATACATCCTGAAGTTCCCGGTGACCCTGGTATTTGGCGTGTTTGTAACAGTTTCTCTTTTGTATCTGATGCAGTATCTAATTGGTTCTGGGGAAAAGGCGCTCGACGAAACATCCAATTTAGGCATCGTCGACTTCGTTCGTATGAAAGAAGATCTGCAGGTCCAGGTGAAGCAACGGAAACCGAAACCGCCACCCGCCCTCGATGAACCGCCACCGGAGATGAGGCAAGAGTCTTACGTGGTCAGCGTTGATAATTCCTGGAACGCCAAGTTTGACGTGCCTCTGGCTGAATTAAATATGAGGAGGTCTTCAACCTTAAGCAGTGATGGTGATTACCTGCCTATTCTCAAGGTGCAACCCACGTATCCCAGGCGTGCGTTGCGGAATGGCTGAGTGCTACTTGAATTTACAGTTGATGACGCGGGTAAGGTGGTTAGTCCGACTGTGCTGGAGAATTGTGTTGAAACCTATTTTCCAGGCCTGCGGACCTGCGAGGACAAACCGGGCAGGATTTTTGATAGGCCAGCCATTTCAGCGGCTGTGAAGTTTAAGTACAAGCCTAGAGTCATCGATGGAATACCGATTGCTACGGTTGGGGTCATCCACAAAATCACCTTTGAATTCAATGAAATACGGGATATTTGAACGAATCTCAACAATTCCAGTTGCCGGTATGTAACGTTCGCCACCCTTTTTGAAATGGGTATGACCACGATCTAGATCAGCACGAGTAGTGTATATTTGATCATCCATTGTAGTGAGAGTGATAAGCAGGTGCTTCAGAAGCTCAAAGATGTTGTGTCTCGATTAGTTTCTCTGTATCCCTTTGTGACTCTGATCGCACTGTTTGTCAGCGGGATACTTTTCTGGGGCGCATTTAACTGGTCTTTGGAACTCAGCAACACCGAATCGTTCTGCATTTCATGTCACGTAATGCGTGACAATATTTATGCTGAGTACAAAAAATCGATCCACTATCAGAATGCCAGTGGTGTCAGAGCGACTTGCCCTGATTGCCATGTACCGAAGGAGTGGAAAGACAAGGTCGTCAGGAAAATAGGCGCAACCAATGAGCTCTTTCACTGGATGGCAGGTTCAATTAATACTCGAGAGAAGTTTATAGGCAAGCGAATGCAATTAGCTGGCTATGTCTGGTCGACCATGGAGGCTAACAACTCTCTGGAGTGCCGCAACTGCCACGAACTCAACTACATGAACAATTCTGTGCGGCGGAACAACTACGCACATCAGCGAGCGTTGCAATCCGATATGACCTGCATTGACTGCCACAAGGGAATAGCGCATCTGCTACCAGAAGAGTACCTGGAAACAGAGCATGCAAGATTCGAGCAGGACGGAACGAAGTGTGATAATTGTCATGCTAACTTAAGTTACAGGGACGAGGAGTGGGGATGGTGAAATCAGATCCAGTAGATATTGTGAAGGTCGTTACTATTTTTATATTGAGTATCTCATTGCCCATACTTGCCGACGACCGGGTTGACAAAGGCGAACGATTATTCAATCAAAACTGTGTGTTCTGCCATCAGCCGGATGCCATAGGAAAGCCGGGGCTTGCGCCTTCTCTGACAAACCCTGAATTGCTGGAGATTTCTTCAGATAAGTATCTGATGTCAACAATCCGTGATGGTCGAAAAGACACGTCTATGCCTCCCTACCCTCACCTTGGTCGTGAAGGCATCATGTCCATTCTTGCCTATCTGCGAAGCCATGATAGGAGAGCGAACCGAGCGGTAGAAGTCGATGCACAGGAACAGGCCCAGGGAGACCCGAGACTTGGACAACTCTGGTTCGACCAAATATGCGCCACCTGTCATGGACCGCAAGGCGATGGCTACCTGGCAGGTGGCTCGGGTACTGCGATTGGTAAATCGGGCTTTTTATCCAAGGTCTCCGACGGCTTTATCAGAGAGACTATCAAGGTAGGCAGATCAAATACCCGCATGTTGCCTTTTCAGGGTCCCGCAGGCTTAGCGGATCTGGCAGACAGAGAGATTGAAGACATCATCTCCTACATGAGAACACTTGAGGAATAACAATGAAAAGATTTAAGACAAGCCGAAGAAGCTTTATCAAAGGTAGTGCCTTCATTGCCTCGACTGCTACAGGTGCCGGATTGTTTGTTGCTGATAATCCAGAATTGGAAGCGGCGTCGGCCACCGGCTCAACGAATCGAACAACTGCGTTGGCACAATGTCCTTATTGTGGCGTTGGTTGTGGCACCATAATCCAGACCGAGAACGGGAAGATTGTTTCCATGCGGCCTGACAAGGACCATCCAACCAACTATGGCCTGCAATGCATCAAGGGACTAACAGCCGCCGAGCCCATGTATGTTGACCGAATGGAAGGCGAACCATACGTACGTAAGGACGTGTGGGAGGAGTGGAACAAACCTGGTCATGGTGATCTTGGGTTTATCAGCAATACTAAAGGGTCCTTCGATGAAGAACACTTTGTGCGCATTCCCTATGAAGCAGCATCAGATATGGTGGCTCACAAGATCGTTCACTATGCCAAAGAATATGGCGGAAATTCTGTAGCGCTTTACGGGTCCGGGCAGCTGACGATGGAGGGTCAGTACCTGGAGAACCTCTTCATGAAAGGCGTGCTTGGTTCAAACACGATCGAAGCCAATGCGAGAATGTGCATGACATCGGCAGTGACCGGGTATTTTTCCACACTCGGTTCTGATACACCGCCGCTGGCATACGAAGACATTGAGCTGGCCGATATGATCATGCACTTTGGTCACAACGCTCGTGAATCTCACCCGATTGTCTATTGGCGGTGCGCCGACCACAAAAAGAAAAATGACATCACCACCGTCGTAGTTGATCCAAGAAATACAGGCACTACTCAGGGTTACAGCGACATTAACCCTGACAACAACTTTCATGTACCCATATTAAACGGTGATATCAGCTTTCTGAACGCGCTTGCGCATGTTCTGTTGAAGGAGCATGACGATGTTGTTGACTGGGAATTTGTTAAGGCACACGTCAATGGATGGGAAAATTATGTGTCTGGTGTACTCAAGGAATACAGCCCGGAACAGGTTCAGGACCGAATGGGCGGCGATGTACCTCCGGAGCTCATCAGGCAAGTAGCAGGCCAGTTTGCAGATGCAACACGAAAGCGCTTGCAAAGAAGCAAAGGCAGCCAGTCAGGTGACGGCCATGGTGGTGTGATTGTCATGTGGGGAATCGGATTCAATCAGCACCTCCATGGTCAACACAACGTAATATCAATCATCAATCTACTTGCGTTAACGGGTAACCTCGCTAAACCTGGTTGCGGACCTTTCTCCATGACAGGGCAACCGAATGCAATGGGAGAAAGATTTACGGGCGGTCTAACTGGCAGGTTACCATTCAACCAACCGCTCTCGAACGAGACCCACCGTGCACATATGGCCAAGCACTGGCGGGTACCGGAAGAAAATCTGATAAAAGCGATGAACTCTCCAAACCCGGGTTTTGCGGTGGGTATGCATGAACGCGCGCTGAAGGGTGAAGTGAAGGCAATGTTCTGGGTATACGCCACGCATATTGACCTTCCCGATCAATATAATTTGATTCGACCTGCATTGCTAAAAACCTTCAACGTTGTCCAGGAGATTTATCGTCATGCACCCAACAACCTCTATGCCGATGTGATCTTTCCCGCAGCAACATGGGGAGAAGTAGAAGGCGTTTACATCAGCTCAGAGCGAAGAATTAACATCAATCAAAAAGCGGCCCAAGCACCGCGGGGATGCCGTCCTGATATGGACATGGTGATTGATAAGGGAAAGGAAATAGCACATCTGCTTGGGCTGAATGCTGATGCCATTTTCCCGTACCAGCGTAAAGAGGATGGATCCTACGATGCTCAGGAAGTCTTCAGGGACGTGATTCGAGCCTCTGAAGGCACCGACACGGATCTCACTGGTATTCTCGAGGTTGAAAAAATCGATAACATTGAACCTTATGAGCAACTCGCGCGGCTGCGTGGTATCCAGTGGCCCGCGCCGACCTATGGCAGCGCCAGAGAAGGCGGCATAAAACGACGTTTTATGATGCAGGAAGGAGACTGGTCAAACCGGCCCTATGGATACTTCCGAACCCAGGATGGAAAGGTGCATATGAAATTGTGTCATCAGGATTATTCTGATCGTGAAGCGGTGACAAAAAAGCTGATGGCCTTTGGTCAGGAAGAAGGTCTCTATACGATCGATCATCTGGATCTTATGGAAGAGGCCAGAGACAAAGGTCTAACGCCGGATCTGCCCGATGAATCATTCAGGGGCAGGAAGTGGCAGGATGTACCCAAGGATAAATACCCCTATTGGATGGGGCTGGGTGTGGTCTACGAGCATTTTCACACTGCTAAATCCAACCGCAGCCCGACAACCCGGCGACTGGTACCAGAGATGTATGTTGAAATGCATGAGGAAGATGCCAGGGATCTGGGTATCAAAGATGGTGAGAAAGTCCGGGTCATCTCCCGGCGTGGATCACTTGAGGCGAGGGCTCAGGTTGGTCTTAACTCTCTGGTAAAACCAGCCCGGAACAGTGTGCCGAGGGGTTACATGTTTGGCCCCTGGAATCTGTCTGTTGCCGATAGTGCTGACCCCAAGAAAAACAAGTGGCTTGCCAATGGTATCTCATCGCGCATCTGGGACCCGGTTTCCGGCCAGGTGGACTTTAAGAAGCTGGCCTGCCGGATCGAAAAAGTCTAGCAATACCAGATGGGATATATACGGTGAAACGCCGCCAACTTGTCCAGTTACTTGGCATTCGATTGATTTTGTCTGCCTTTTCTGTGTTGCTGGTGCCGGTACACGCCGCCCATGCAGTCCGTCAGAAAATCACGAGGCGATATCTGCGACCACCAGGATCACTGAAGGAAGTCGATTTTCTCACTGCCTGCATTCGTTGTGGACAATGTGGAGAAGTGTGCCCGAATAGATGTATCAAGTATTTTGGCATCGATGAAGGCGTTTCCATGAAAGACACCCCGTACAT
The DNA here is from genome assembly GCA_012961165.1 of Gammaproteobacteria bacterium. Taxonomy (GTDB): domain Bacteria; phylum Pseudomonadota; class Gammaproteobacteria; order Pseudomonadales; family Azotimanducaceae; genus UBA9659. The sequence continues at coordinate 6,319 of DTZW01000150.1, forward strand.
CGTGCCAAGGGAGAAGGCTTGTATTCTCTGCATGAAATGCGGAGATATTTGTCCCACCGGCGCGATTCGGCCGGTGCAACGTCTCGCCGAGGAGATCATCGAAAATGTTGACATGGGCAAGGCCAGAGTCGATGAAAACATTTGTCTGTCTTTTCAGGGTAAAACATGCGGTGTTTGTTATCGTGCATGTCCTTTACCCGATATTGCAATTCGAGTTGGTATGCTTGAACAACCTCACGTGTTAGATCAGTGCGTTGGCTGCGGTTTGTGCGAGCGCTCGTGCATTCAACTTCCGCAAGCCATCAAGGTGATCCCCGCCCACACCAGGCTCGGATGATGAAGTATCTTTTTATGCGGCAGTTGAACAAACAGCGTTTGTGTTGTTTATCCCTGGTGTTCCTCATTCTGATCTTTCTTCCGTTTGCCAGTATCTACCAAAACTATACTGCTGCTCACGCGTATGATCTGCTCAATTCAGAGGAGAAGTTTCTCTACGATGTCATGCAAACGCTGACCGAGCCTCTGGTCAGTGATCCTGTGCAATTGGATGCATTAAAAGGCACTACCTGGTCAGCGAGAATTGGTGGATACAAGATCAGCGACCCGCTGGCTGTGGTGAGCCAAAGCTTCGCATCCTGGTCCTGGAATCCCTCGTTTGCTGCAACAGCTCTAATACCTCTTCTCGTCTCGTTGCTAGCTGGTCGTATTTTCTGTGGCTGGATCTGTCCGGCAACCTTGCTTTACGAACTAAATACAAATTTTGCGCTATTTTTGAACAAACTCGGCGTGCCGATTCACCGGTGGCACTTCGACAGACGCCTCAAGTATGGAGTACTTATTTCAGGCACCCTGATTACGATGCTTTCAGGACTGATGATACTGCCTGCCATCTATCCGCCCGCGATTGTCGGTCGAGAGATCTACTATGCGATCGCACTGGACGGTTTTTCAATCAGCACGATATTTTTTGTGCTGACGATGATGGCGGATACTTTTATTGCAAGAAGAGGTTTTTGTCGATATCTGTGCCCCGGTGGCGCGCTGTACTCATTGTTAGGTCGCTATCGGTTACTGAGAATCCAAAGAAAAGTGAGTGTCTGTAACGATTGCCAGCGTTGCGACAGTATCTGTGAATTCGGCTTAGAACCTATGAGCGATCAGTTCGGACAGGAATGTAACAACTGCACTGCGTGCATTGCCATTTGCCCGACTGATTCACTTCAGTTTCACTGGACGCCCGTGGACCAGCCTTATCAGGGTCCGGGTCATCAGGGGCGACAGTACGTAGCTGCTAACACTGATTTGATTGCGACAGATACCAGGAGTTCGTGCTGTGAATAATTTGCCTTGCCTGACTGCGCTACGACGGATAGTGCTGCCGTCTGTGATGCTGTCTTGTTTATCGTATCAGTCTGTCTTTGCTCATCATGTACTGGGTCGTCCGGCTTATAGCTTAAACGAGGATTCGAATACTCCGCCGAGCATGGCGGTCGAAACTCAGATTGGGGATTTTTTTATTACTTACATGGTTTTTCCTGCTTTTCCCAAGTCTGCCCAACCCGGGCGAATCAACCTGTACATCCAGGGAATCGATGAAGGCAGATATTTCAACGACAAAGTTACATTTCTTGTTATTGATGACGCTTTTTTTTCCGACCGACAGGAGGTAATTGGCACGCAGGACATTGATGATGGTGTTTATCGTCAGGGGTTTGTGTTCAAAGAAGATGGAGAATATTTAATCCGTGCTCATTTTGAAGATAATGAAGTACCTTACGACATCGACTTTCCGTTACAGGTTGGTGAGCTTTCTCCCGTCAAACCACTGGTAGCAACAGTATTGGTTCTGTTGTTCACGATAGTTGGTTCAAATCTGCTCATGGGAAAACGAGCCCAACTGGCGAAGTTCAGGGCACACAGGAAATCAGAAACATGACCATGCTTCATGCCGGGTTACCAACAGTTTGGATTGTCATTACGGTACTGACGATGGCCGCGCTGCTGATCGGTTCGCTGTTTTCATCGACGTCGACTGCAAATCGTGATTCCTTCAGTCTGGCCGAAGCACCCTTGATTGGCGGCATTTTTCGATACCTCAGCTCGCAAACTACGATCCTTCTCTGTTTGAAAATCGTGTTTGTCGCCTTGTTTGTGCTCATCATTGTATCGGGTCTGATGGGCACACCCATTGCCGAAAGAAATTTCAGTACTGTTGTCACCTGGAACCTCTGGTGGACTGGTATCGTTATTTCAGTCCTGTTCATGGGAAATGCCTGGTGCGCTGTTTGTCCCTGGGACACGATCGCCAATTGGCTGGCACGCCGCCGTTTGTGGACCCGAAATCGCTTTGAGACCCGGTTGAACCTGCGCGTTCCCGGCATGCTCAGAAATCTGTGGCCGGCTCTTGTATTGCTGATTGTTATGGCCTGGCTCGAGTTGGGTGTTGGGGTCACAACGAGTCCATATGATACGGCTTTGCTGGCGTTGATGATGGTGGTGTTTGCGACAGCAACGTTGGTGTTGTTTCGAGACAAGGCATTCTGCCGCTATTTTTGTCCCGTTGGCAGGACCATTGGAGTCTATTCTCAGGTCGCGCCTGTTGCGTTAAGACCTGTAGATACCGACACGTGCGATAACTGTGAAACGCTTGATTGTTACAACGGTAATGAAGAAATTGAACCCTGCCCAACGAAACTTGTTATGGGGCGATTACAGGAGAATACCTACTGCATTGCCTGTGGTAACTGCACCAGGAGTTGTCCATCAAGCAACATTAGTTGGCAGTTACGATCGCCGAGCATTGAAGCAATTCAGGATGCGAGGCCTCACTTTGATGAAGCGGCTTTCATACTCGGGTTGTTGGCCTTCACCAGTTTTCATGGCTTAACGATGTTGCCTGGCTGGATGCAGCTGGTGAGTAGTCTGGCAAGAGAGATTGGTGATAGTGGTCAGCTTCTTGTCACCTTTACTATCTTATTGGTTTGTTATCTGTTCTCGGTGTATATGGTTTATTCGATTTTTGTTCTACTTTTCAAAATGGTGGCACCACGATTTGGTTTCAGTCAAATATATTCAGGGTTTGCATTTTCTGCCCTGCCGCTCGCACTGGCATACCACGTTGCACACAATCTTAATCACCTGTTCAAGGAAGCAGGGAACCTGAAGGAGGTCATAGCGAATCCGATGGGAACAAATGCAATGCCTTTGTCGATGGCCGAGAAGCACCAGCGAACCATGGATATGATGGTGTCGGCTGATTTGATACCAGCAATTCAGGTTTGCTTGCTCGTCGTTGGATTCTGGCTGTCTTTGCAGGTCATTAAATACAGGGGCGAGAAAATATTTAAGGCTTCAAAATCGCAACAGATACCGCTGGTGCTTTTCTCTGTGCTGATCAGTTTGTTTAATCTCTTCCTTCTATCTCAGCCGATGACGATGAGAATGTAGTATGGACAGGCGCCAATTTTTTAAAAATGGCCTGGATAAAGTCAAGAAGGCCGCGATGAACGCTGCCGATGTTCGCGCGAAGAGCAAAGCAGCCCATTGGATTCGACCTCCATTTGCGCTGGATGAACTGGATTTTCTGCTCACCTGCGCTCGCTGTGACGAGTGCATTGATGCGTGCCCCCATGACGTTATCTTTAGGTTACCAATTTCCCGCGGTGCAGAGGTGGCGGGTACACCGGCCTTAAATCTCCTCAATCAAGGTTGTCACCTTTGCGAGGATTGGCCCTGCGTCAATGTTTGTGAAACCGGCGCGCTCATTTTCCCGGTGCAGCCTGAATTCCAGGAACAAAAGGAGCAACAGGAGCAGCAGGGTCAAGCTTTAGTCGCTCCACGAATTTCCGTTGCAGTGATAGAGACCGATCAGTGCCTTCCCTATCTTGGGCCTGAGTGCGGTGCGTGCAAAGACTCCTGTCCCCTGGACGGTGCTCTGATCTTCGAAGGTGTGCGTCCTGCCATTAATTCTGAGGTGTGTGTTGGTTGCGGCCTGTGTCGTGAAGTGTGCGTCGCCAATCCCAAGGCCATCGGTATTTCCTCCTTGCAGAAATGACAGTAAATCGTGCTTAGGCGACTATGCTGTATTTACGCCGCCTTTTGATCTGGATCATTAACTGTAAGTCCTGACAGAGTACACTCACTATGGTATTGAATTTAGGAGGATTCGTTTTGGACAGGGAACACTTTGACGTTTTGATTGTAGGTGCAGGAATATCCGGTGTGGGCGGGGCTTACCACCTTCAGACCCAGTGCCCAGACAAATCCTTTGTCATCCTTGAAGGGCTCGAGACTTTTGGCGGTACCTGGTGGACCCACAAATACCCGGGTATCCGCTCTGATAGCGACCTGTTCACGTTCGGTTACCGGTTTAAACCATGGATCGGAGCACCGATCGCTACGGCCGACGAAATACTCAGTTACATGGGCGAAGTCATCGAAGAAAACAGTATCGATCAGCATATCCGTTATAACCACTGGATCACACGAGCCGCCTGGTCAACTGAGGATCAGCGCTGGACGATCGAGGGGGAACGAAAAGATACAGGAGAGTCAGTGAGCTTCACCTGCAACTTCCTTTGGATGTGCCAGGGGTACTACAAGCATTCTCAGGGTTTTACGCCTGATTGGGAAGGCATGAACGACTACGAAGGTCAGATTGTCCATCCCCAGACCTGGCCGGAAGACCTGGATTACAAGGGCAAAAATGTCCTCTGCATTGGTTCCGGGGCAACCACTGCCACTGTCGTCCCTGCCATGGCTGCCGACTGTGAGCACATAACAGTGCTGCAACGCTCCCCGACTTACTTCACACCCCAGAAAAACATCAATGAAACCGCAGATCACCTTCGCAAACTCAAAATTGATGAAACCTGGATCCACGAGATAGTTCGGCGGGAAATTCTTCACAATCAGGAAGAATTCACCCGACTTGCCCTTGAGCAACCTGAAGCCGTAAAGGAGGAACTGCTGGCTGCCGTCTCGGAATATCTGCCGGACGATTACGACATGAGCCACTTCACACCACGGTACCGACCGTGGCAACAACGACTTGCTTTCGTACCTGATGGCGATATTTTCAAAGGTATCGCTGCCGGTAAAGCCACTATGGTCACCGATGAAATAGAACGATTTACGAAACAAGGTGTTTTACTGAAATCAGGTAACGAACTGAAAGCCGATATCATTCTGACCGCAACCGGATTCAATCTTTGTGTCCTTGGTGATATCGAGTTTTCTGTCGATGACCAGCCGGTCGACTTCGCCGATACGATTACCTATCGCGGCATGATGTTCACAGGAGTACCCAACATGGTCTGGGTCTTCGGCTATTTTCGTGCCAGCTGGACACTTCGCGCGGACCTGATTGGCGACTTTGTCTGTCGACTAATACAGCATATGGATAAAAAGGGCGTCCACTCCGTTCAAGCTGTGTTAAGGCCCGAGGACGACGACATGCCCCAGCTCTGCTGGATTGATCAGGACAATTTCAATCCGAACTATCTGCAACGCTCCATGCACCTGCTACCAAAACGAGGAAACAAACCTGAGTGGATGCACACCCAGGATTACTGGAAGGAAAAGGACGACTTTCCTGCGATTGAGCTGGATGACCCGATCTTTGCCTACCGGTAAGTGAAGAGATTTACTCGTCCGGTTTCGGCAGCTTCACAACGAGGACATCAACCGACGTCCCTTCGATCACACTTTCCGCAGTGTTACCGATGAGTGAACCACTCAAGCCCTGTCTCCCGACCGTCCCTATCACGATCAGACCGGCGTTAAGATTACGCGCGGTCTGATTGATCGCGACAGCGGCATTCCCTTCCTCTACATACATCTGATTTTCTGCTATTACGCCTGTCTCCAGCGCTTGAATCGCTACTTCTCTCTCCAGTATCAGTTCTTTGGAAGTCGGCAGAGGCATCGTATCAATCGTACCCACAGCCAGGGCAGGCATTGCAATGCGATAGGCATTAACAAGCGCACAATCGGAACCTAAAACCCGTGCAATTCTTTGTGCCTGTGACAGTACAATGCGATTTAGGTCGTCATGATAATCATCACCGCTACAGACATCGACGGCAGCCAGGACGGGCTTGCCATGCGTCGACTCTAGAGGACTGACGAGCAACAAAGGCACTGGACAATGACGAATCAGGTTCCAGTCTGTTGATGTCCTTAACATTGTGCTGAACAGAGAATGTTGTCGCATTGGTTTCAGAACGAAATCAGCGCCTAACTTTAAAGCGGATACTATGACGGATTCGTAAAGGTTCGAAAAAAGCACCACTTCGGTGCTCATCCGGTAGCCATCGTCAATATAGGGCCTTACCTGCTCATCAAGCCAGTCTGTCCTTTCCTTGAATGTTTGGGCAATAACATTTGCGCTTTCATGTTGAATAAACAGGACAACATGAATATCGAGATCGGAGTCCGGCGGCAGTTCCTTAGAACGCTCTAACGCAAGGTGTTTATCGTCATTAGGGTCAAGTACCACAAGTATCCTGGTCATTTCCGTTTCCTCATTTACTAGCTTTTCAGCGTGTAAGAGCAGTGTAGGGCGTTTGGCTGGAAGGAAGATTGACAAGAGTCAATATTGTGGTGATAACAGCCCTGTAAGCAGCTCGTGCTACCGGTAAGACACCCCGGTTATGGCGAGGTATGCAGTAATCTGATCATCATAGTTTCTTAATCTGCAACAGGCCCGCCTGAGGTCTTCGGGGCGTTGGCCCGTGCGCTGACGTATAACGACCCTCGGTATTCTCTTCTCACAAGGTCAGTGTATAAGCTCAGTTCCTGGCAGAACTTGACTCGTATCAGACATCTCGCTGCGATTGACCACAAACCGGAGGACAACCGGCACTGATTCAGCATCCAGGTCTTTGGCTGAATGTCCCTGCTAAATTTTCTATCCTCAGGGAGTTACTTGTTTCTCTAGCCATTCGCTTTTCTCCTGGAACGTTTTATCGAAAGTTTCAGCGGATTCACTCTCGATGAAGGTCGCTACATGAATATCAATATAGCCGTCGGGTGGTAGTTCCTTACATCGTTCCAGTGCAGTATGTCGGTCTTCCAATGAGTCAATTACCCGCCAGAATTGTTACCACTTTCAGCCTCCTGGAAATACCCAGATTGTTTAAGGCTAGCGGTTGGCGAACTGGATAGGATCGATCTCGATCAACAACCGTTTCAAATTACTAAGAACCCTTTAGCATAAGGGCTGGCAGGGTTGTAATCTGAAAGGAAAACTATTCGTTACTTTTGATTGTTTCTTGTCTACTCGTTGATCTTTCTTGAAATGGCCTGATTTGGGTCAATTTCTGTTCAATGTCCGACTGCTAGGCTGTATCAAACCCTATTGCTAGGCCTTGGAGGTCGGAAACATGGACGAGTTCGTTTTTACTATGGCGGCAATTGCTGCGGTAGTATCCGTTGGTAGCCTTATCTTAACGTTGATCGCAATAGCGATGGGAAAAGTCGAAGTCTAGGATCTTCGAGGCCCCACATATTTCGCCGTTACAATTCTGATTAAAATCTGGTCTCGACTGTCTAGTTCGGGAGCGGCTATAGGGTAGCGCAAGCAGGGACAGGTAATGGTCAGGTCCGACCGGAGCCGGCTGTGGTGCCTGAAGAACTTGAAACCGAAGCGCAATTTGTCGCAAATGCCTGGCCGGTTAGAGCTATCTCAGTCGAGCACTAGTGTCTACCGGCAGTGTAATTCCTCGGGAGGTTGGCGGATTCGCCGGGCTGATCTCTTTCATTCCAGATATTGACTCAAATCAATCAGCTTGTTCATCAAGTCTACTATTGTAGCTCACTACACTTAATCTTGATTGCGGATGATGACGGAATGTGACGAAGTACGGGAGGTCCACCGGGCCAGACTGAACAAAATCGAGGCGATGCGCGCCGATATTGAGAAGGGCGGAGACGAGGGGCAGGAATTACGACGATTAACTGATGAAACTGTCGATAAGCTTAACGAAGCCGGTTTTTTCCGATTCACGCTCCCGGAAGCGCTGGGGGGTGAAAACTCCAGTTCCATGGAGACGATCGAGATCCTCGAACACCTGGCGGCAATCGACGCTTCGGTCGCATGGAACGTCATGCTGGGATCCGAAATTAATGCCATGGCTGCGGGTGGTATGGACCCCGATCTTGCCAAGGAAGTCTATCTCGATAATCCGGGTGTCATTATGTGCGGTGGCGGTGGACCGGGTGGTGCGCCAGCTCGCGCCGAACGACAGTCTGACGGCAGCATAAAGATTTCCGGTCAGACTACTTTCATATCAGGCTGTCACAACGCCGACTGGTGCTTTATGGGCGCACCTTTGATGAAGGGTGATGAACTCGAGCTGGACCTCAGCGGTCTGCCCATTTTTAATGTTTGGTTCCTGCCGCGCGATCAATGGGAGATCGTGGATACCTGGGACACAGCAGGTTTAAGGGGATCGGGGTCCCACGATGTCAAAGCAGACGAGGCTGTAATCCCAGCAAAGTTCGCTGGTGTTGGCCTATGGTCAGTGCCTGCGCATTATCCGAATCCGGTTTTCAGGATGCCTACCGGTCTTCGCCTTGCGTTTAACAAAGCAGCCATCGCACTCGGTATTGCCAAAGGTGCACTGGAGACTTTCGCTGATATCGCACAGAACAAGATCCCCATGTTGTCTTCGTCAACACTAGCGACCCGCGGCAGTGCCCAGTATCGGATGGGGTTTTCTCATGCTAAATATCGCGCCTGTCGAGCCTTCCTGATGGAAGCTATGGAAGCGGTCGAGGCTGAACTGACTGGCAACGATATTTTGCCTGGAGCACAGACAACGCAGGACGCGCGTCTCGCTGCCATTCATGCAGGTAACGAATGCATGGAACTGGTTGATCTGCTGCATGCAACCGCTGGCACCACGGCGATGCGGATGCACAGTCCATTGGAAAGAAAACTGCGTGATGCCCACGGGACCGCCAGTCACCGTTGGATTGCCCATCCTCTTTATGAGGATCTTGGTTCTATACTGCTTGGCAACGAGCCAAGTTTGGAATTCGCCGGAGGCGCAGGGGTGCCAATAGGACCACCGGCACCCAAAGCGTAGGGAGACGATATACAAGTAAGGTATGGTGATAACCCGACATGCGTGTCCATGATCTACACGAATACTTGATCCAGAGCAACTTTATCAGCAGCGTGCGCGATTAAGCTGTCGCTATGACATTACCCAGGGAGTAACGCAGTGAAAACTATCGTTTTTCAGGCTGCGATCATGGTCGCTATGCCAGCAATTTTCCATTAAGAGGGCAACTGGATACCCAGGGTTAGTACCGCCATTGCCTATGTGAAGTTCGATGTGACATGGATACCTTTGTCTACATCGTTTCAGCAGGTTACAAGTTCTAGTAGAGAGGCAAGTTATGGAATTCGGAATATCAGACGAAGGTAAGATCATTGAAGACCAGGTCGTCAGGTTTATCGATGAGAAAATAATCCCGGCAGAAACTATTATTGCGGCCGAGGATGCGCCCAACGGTAGCGATGCGCCGACTATGAAAGCGCTTCGAGCAGAAGCAAAATCGCTCGGGCTATGGAACCTTTATTTACCTGATTCGGATTGGGGTGCAGGAGTATCCAACCACGATTATTCAGTGCTCTGCGAGCATATGGGTAAGAGTCAGATTGCACCCAGGGTTTTTAATTGCCACGCGCCGGATACCGGTAATGCTGAAATCCTGGCACAGTTCGGCACCGACTCACAAAAAGCGCAGTGGCTGGTTCCCCTTCTTGAAGGAGAAATTCGTTCATGTTTCTCGATGACAGAGCCTGATACGTCAGGGGCTGATCCCACGGGTCTTCGAACAACCGCTGTTCGTGACGGAGATGAGTGGGTGATCAACGGCCACAAGTGGTTTACCAGTGGTGCAATCGGCGCCAGGTTTGCGATCGCGATGATTGTCACCAATCCCAGAGGCGGTCCGCACGAGCGCGCGTCCATGATTATTGTCCCGACAGATGCGCCGGGTTTTGATCTGATTCGCCCAGTATCGGTTATGGGTCATACAGGCGGAGGGGGTCACTGCGAGATTCAATACAATGACTGTCGAGTACCTGTCGACAATTTACTGGGCCCGGAACACGGCGGTTTTATGATTGCACAGGCAAGACTTGGTCCCGGTCGCATCCATCATTGCATGCGTGCTATCGGTAGTGCCGAACGCGCCTTCGAAATTATGTGTCGCCATGCCAATGTAAGGGAAAGTCACGGCAGTAAGCTAGGCCAGAAGCAATTTGTGCAGGAATGGATTGCAACATCGAGAATGGAAATCGAGCAGGCAAGACTTTTAACCCAGTACGCAGCCTGGAAAATGGATTCGGTAGGCAAAGAGAATGCAAGACAGGAGCTCTCGATGGTTAAAGTGGTTGTTCCCAATATGATGATGGACGTTCTTGACAGAGTAATGCAGTGCCTTGGCGCACTAGGTGTTTCTGACGACACGCCGGTTGCTTCAATGTGGCGAAACGGCCGCGCGCTAAGGATTGCAGATGGGCCCGATGAAGTTCACAAGATGGTCATCGCCAGGCGAGAGCTCAAACGTTTTGCATAAAGTCATTCGAATCTAATGATGCGTCACAAAACGATCTTTTTTAGCGCCACCTGACTGATGACACGGGAAGGGCATGGCCCGTGCGCCGACGTATCACGACGCTCGGTATTCTCTTCTAACAAGGTTAGTGTATAACCTCAGTTCCTGGCAGAACTTGACTCGTATCAGGCATATCGCTGCGATCGCTCACAAACCGCAGGACAACCGGTGCTGATTGAGTATTCAGCTCGTTGGTTGAATGTCCCCGTTAAATACCCCATCTTCCTGAGCCGTTGACGGCCAGATTTCATTACAAGTTGTTGGTCCGCATAAATTTGGTCTCCACAACAGCCGTCGAAAGTAAATGCCATTGTAGTAGGCTCTATTACGCGACAAATATGAAGATCAGCATCATGCGAACTCGTTTGCAGCTTTGCTTTTTGCTGCACCGGACTATTATCGCCTATCGCCTATCGCTTATCGCCTATCGCTTATCGCCTATCGTCGTGCAAATCGGTGGCTAATAGGTTATTTTTGTACTGAGTTGTTATGAAGATCTATCTCTTTGAGTAGTCGCTTCAATAATTTATGTCGATTTTTTGAATGCATACATGACTTGGATCAAGTCTGTGGCAGACCTTTGAGGAAATCGAAATCCATCGAGAGGGGTTTTAACAAGAAAATGATGTCGAGATTACGATGTTGAACGACGTAAGCTGCGCCCAGTGTGGACTCAGCGATTTGTGTATCCCACACTCTTTGACTGACGAAGAAATCATTGAGCTGGATGAAACAATAATGAGAAAAAAGCCTATGGGGCGTGGCGCAGCACTATATAGACAAGGCGACCGGTTTTCTTCTCTATATGCTGTGCGTTCAGGAGCGGTGAAGGTTTATTCCACAGATCAGGAAGGTAACGAACAGGTGCTCGCGTTTTACTTGCCTGGTGAAATTCTAGGCATGGATGCGATCGATTCCAAAATGCATGCGAGCACGGCTAAGGTGCTTGAAACTTCAGCAATTTGTGAAATCCCCTATGGGTCAGTGGAGAATCTTTCAAGGCTTATCCCGAACCTTCAAGTGCACTTATACCGCTTGTTAAGCCGTGAGATTCGCATGGATCAGATATTGCAGTTATTGCTGGCGAAGAACACCGCAGAAGAAAGGATGAGTGCGTTTCTGATGAACCTGTCCGTGAGGTATTCTCAGCGTAGACTTTCGGGTACCAGTTTCAATTTGCCCATGACGAGAATAGATGTTGCGAACTTTTTGGGGTTAGCGGTTGAGACGGTCAGCAGAGTTCTTAGCCGGATGCAAAACCGCGGGATAATCAAGGTAAAGGGTAGAGATCTAACGATAGTAGACAAACAAGCACTGTGTGAGATGGCGCACTTGAGAGGTTCAGACAAGGCATCAACCCATTAAAACAGCAATCCCAATCAAACTGAGCATGACCCCTGTTAGTAACCCCACTGCAAGACCTATATTTTTTAAAGCCTGAGTATCTTCTGATCCGTGGAAGTACATGTATCCTCCTGTTGACTTTTCGTAGGAATATTCACGTATAGCGCGACGAGCAGCCTTGATTCAGATCAAGGATTGCTGACGATGAGTCGTGCACTATGGCCAGCATCGATCGAATACCTATCATCACCAAGGAGCAACCTGTGAGCGATGCCTATTCGCTGGTCAGCAAACATCTAGATTCTAGTATCGCTGAAGCAAGGGAGAACAATGTTGATCTGAATGCCTACGGCCAGGCATTGATCTGGATGCTTATAGAACGCTACAAGCAAAACGGAGGTACGCATGAAGATATAGTCAGCGAGATCCAGTACACGCTTGATAATATTGAAGACGATGGGACGTTCCATGTTTCCAGAAACTAGGAGCGATAGTAGGCGACGATCCTCGTATTCGCTAATCTGTGTCAGAAGAGGTTTTAATCCAAACCATTCTTGACTCACGTCAAGGTATACGGGGTTCCATCACAATAGACTCTTTCGATCACATTCGGATTAGAACGGGAAATGGTAGAAACTCTGACTGGCACAGATAGATCTGCTGGAATCAGCTACAACGAAATCCTTGAAGCAGACTCGCATCCCGTTAGACCCATATTAAAAGTCGACAGTCCTTTAGAGCCGGGTCCGACAGTCGTTGATGCGAGCATCTATTATTCGCGGGAGCAGCACGAACTCGAAAAAGAAAAGTTGTGGAAACGCGTCTGGCAAATGGTATGCCACGAAGATGACATACCGAACGTTGGAGACGCTTTTGTTTATGATATATCGAGCTTATCGTACATCGTCGTTAGAAGCGCAGAAGACGAGTTAAGAGCTTTTCCGAATGCCTGTCTCCATAGAGGGCGGTCGTTACTTCATGAAAATGAAAAAAAATTACACCTGTTGAGATGTCCCTTTCACGGTTGGGCATGGAGCCTGGAAGGTGGGCTGAAGGAAGTTCCCTGTCATTGGGACTTTCCGACGGTTTCCGCGGAAACACATTCTTTAGAGAGTATCCAGGTAGGTCGATGGGGCGGTTTTGTCTTTATCAATCCGGACCCTGATGCAGGGCCGCTAGAAGAATTTCTTGGGGATTTCGCAGACAACTTTACGCTCCTGCCATTCGAGCGACGGTATAAGGCCGTCCATGTTGCAAAACGTTTACCTTGCAATTGGAAAGTAGCGCAAGAGGCTTTTTCTGAGGCGTATCATACAGTAGCAACGCATCCCACGTTATTAGGGACGCTTGGTGATGCTAACTCGAAGTATGATGTGTTCGGTAACTACTCGCGTGCGATTTCTGCGCACAACGTAGGCAGTCCACACATCACAAGTGAAAGGTACGACAACCCATATATGGAACAGACGCCATTTACAAAGCAGCGTCACGAGCTAACGGGTGACGTATACGAGCGCATGGAAGAAGGCCTGGTTAAAGTAACCACGACAGACGATAGAACAGGTTATTTCGATGATTGGGGCCGCTATTTGGATGGCGATCAGTTTCATGCGGATATCCACCTTTGTAATTGGGTCGGTGGTAGATTAGCTGAGGGCATGGAGGATGAACCCGGCAATGTTTATACCGGTACGTTTGCAGAGCGTCGCGAGAAGGCCGGTGACGAGCGTCGTGAGAGTCTGCGTAGTTTGTTAGGCGACGATGTCGATCAGATTAGCGATGCTGAACTGCTCGATCCCATTTACTACAGTGTTTTCCCCAACATCAGCCCCTGGGGATCATTCAATCCGATATTTTATCGCTTTCGCCCAGATGGGGATAATCCGGAGCAATGCATCCATGAGTGCATGTTTATGATGCCTGTCCCTAATGGAGAGGATCGTCCGGCACCGGCCAAATGTCACTTTCTAGACCTGGAAGATGACTATATCGAAGCGCCTGAATTAGGAGCGCTCGCGAAAGTTTTTAATCAGGATACGCTTAACCTGCCTTTCGTCCAAAAAGGGCTGAAGTCTCTGAAACAAGTTATTTTTGCAAATTACGGCGAAACGAAGCCGCGTCATTTTCATCATCAGCTAGCTGCGCAACTCGCGAAGTAGCAGCGGTCATCCGAAGGACCTAATATCGGCCTGGATCGCCCCGAATATAGCAAGGTGATGCTCTTTGGATACACGGCTATTCACGAACCCGATTCGCCTGATATAGACGTATGTCTTCGAGGGAACCAGGGTGAATATGGTTCGCTGCTTAACAACTGTCCGATAGATCGTAGTTTTGAATGGGAAAACGTTGCCCAGCGCTGAAAGGTTAAGATTCGCTGAAAATATAGGGCAGTCTTGACCTGTAAGTCCCCACATCGATCGACGCGACCGCCTGAAAGCCATCAAGTTCAGCCCGTTACTGATGACCTTACCCCCAGAACTAAACCACCAGTAAGATGGGAAATTGAACTCTATTCTCATGCTGCTCTGCATATATCCATCAAGTCTATTTTATCCGCAGCCTTTTCATCACACTCAGTAGGAGAAAAACTTTATCTACTACAAATTTAAGTGATCTATCATTTGATAGCTGCATACCAGGAGATTTTCCCGTTTGCAGCCGAACTTGTAAGCATGAGGACTTCCTGCTGGGTATTCTATCACCACCATTTTTCTCTAATAGGGTTTGGGCAATTACAGCTATTAATGATTCGGATAATCCAGAGCGCACCTGATCTTGTTGATCTGCTGGAAGGGTTTCTATGATGCGGTTAATCGTTGAAATTGCTGTAATTGTATCAAGAGTGCCAAAAACCCAATGTCCTGTGGAAGCAGTTTCAATAGCAGTAGATATAGTCTCCAGGTTCCTCATTTCTCCGGTCATTATGATATCAGAGTCCCCAGGATTTCCTCGTCCGGTTGGCGGACCTGGTACGGGGACCCTGGGCCATCCTCGGAACTAGCGGCCCTTCCAAATAGGCTCGCGTTTTTCCGCGAATGCGCGGGGGCCCTCGAGTGTGTCTTCGCTCTTCTGGCGAACTTGTTCTGATTCGTAAGGCGTGTAGTAGGCCGTTGACAGTGAATAATCCAGCCCGCGCATTGTTGCTTCCTTGGTGGCCCTGACAGAGAGTGGCGCGCAGCTGAGGATATCCCTGACATAGCCTTCCGTCGTCTCAAGCAACTGGCCAGCGGGGACTACTTCATTCACAAGCCCCAGTTGGAAAGCTCGTTCGGCGCTCATATGCCGACCTGTGAGCATATAACCCATCGCGGGTTTAAGGCCTATCTGTCTGGGTAGTCTGTGGACACCGGCGGAACCCGCGATCAATCCTCTTCTTGGTTCCGGAAGCCCGAACTCCGAATGATCGGCAGCAATAATGATGTCACACGCCATGGCGACTTCCAGCCCACCACCCAAAGCAAACCCATTGACCATGGCGATGATCGGTTTTGGGTGATACCAGCGCTCGATGATGTGTCGAGTCTCTGACTGGAGTCTCCGCCATTCGTTTTGCTGCTCCGGGCTGGCATCCTGTTCACGGGCGCGTTGTTTTAAGTCCGCACCGGCACAGAATGCCCGCTCTCCGGCGCCCGTAATGACCGTTAGCCAGATATCTTCATCAGCTTCGACCTGGTCAAGGTGTTGGGATAGTTGCCAGCGCAGTTCGGGGTTCAGTGAATTCAGCGCCTCAGGTCGGTTCAGGGTAATCCACGCACATCGGTCACGCACGTCAAATAGCGTGGTATCTGTTTCAATCATTTGAGGTCCAATTTACAAACGAAACCGAATTGTCGCAGATTTTGCGATGGCTGGGCCAGTGGTCCTATGAATGCGCAGGGCGCGCGTATCGTGTCTGCTGCCCGATGCTAATAGTGCGCTCCCGCTAGTGGCTGCATGTGGGGCCTGGTTGGTGGGTAAAAGCCTTGTGGAAAATTGCCCGGGGTCCGGTTTGTCAATAAATAGCCATCAAAGTTAATGATCCGGGGTCCTTTGAAGGTAAATTAAGATTTATTTGTGGCCCGGTTTGGTGAAAACTAGGTTTCTTTTACCGGAGGTTCAGATGGAGGATGTCGCAGGAAAAGTAGCGTTTATCACGGGTGGGGCATCAGGGCTAGGCCTGGCAATGGCTCACTCTTTTACCGGTGCCGGAATGAAGGTTGCGATCGCGGACGTTGAAGACTCGGCGCTTGAGGATGCTAAACGGGCGTTCGCGGATATTAATTCGCAGGTCATTACCTTGAAGGTCGATGTGACTGACCGTGAGGCAATGGCAGACGCAAGAAAACAAACGCTGGATGCATTCGGCAAAGTACACGTCCTCTGCAACAATGCAGGTGTTGCCCTGAATGGCAATATCGCGGAGATGAGTTACAAGGATTGGGACTGGGTGATGAAGGTCAACCTGGATGGCGTCATTAATGGCATTGTTACTTTTATCGATGACATTAAGTCCCAGGGTGAAGGCGGACATGTGGTTAACACTGCGTCGATCGCCGGTCATTATGGTATACCCGGACTGGGTATCTACGTGGCCAGCAAATTTGCGGTCGTGGGTATTTCGGAGACAATGAGGGTAGACCTGGCGGACGATAACATCGGTATTTCTGTTTTGTGCCCTGGCGTGGTGTCGACGGGTATCGGTAGTTCGGAACGCAATCGGCCTGACCAGTTCGGCGGTTCTGAAAGTCCGGCGATGACCCCTGTGGACGGGGCGGGGCCTGTTGAAATGAACGTCATGGAACCGGCGGCGATTGGCGATATTGTTTTACATGCGATCCAGAATGACCTGTTCTACATCATGACCCACGATGAGTTTCAGGCACCGGTGCAAAGTCGGGGAGACGCCATCGCAGCGTCATTTGAATACTGGAGAGCGTATCGCGAAAAGCACGGCGTCTAGGATATTCGCGCTATTTGACGACTGATAGGGATGATCTAAAGGCATCTCGGGCTTATTACCGGTCGAGATGTTTTGTGCCTGTTGCTTCTGCCGCTGATGTCCGATCGCAGACCTGGTCTGAATGGGGCAGGGAAGTCGCGGCGCTTTCTGTTGATGCTCACGGTTATGTCCCGGAGAACACTTGCAGGTGATTATAGTTTCGGTTCCTTTCCTCAGTGGCGTTGTTTCGTGGGCCCACGTGAGAAGAGGTGGTGACAGTCATTTGATTGCTTGCGTGAAGGACATTGTGTCGCCCCTGTCTGATGAATTAGTCCTGGGTAACGATCTTTTCAAAACATTAAGTAAATTCTGGGTATCTACTATAATACATTGATATATAACGATATATATTTACTTTAATACGCCACGCTCTGCTAGCGCAGTGATATCAGATGCAGAATACCCTAACTCGGAAAGCACCTCCTGAGTATGCTGTCCGGCCGTTGGGGCAGGCACTGATGGCAGTGCATCGAATGTGTGGAAGTTCATTGGGATACGGACCGTTCGGTAACTACCAACCCCCTCAAGTTCCATTTTAGGGAACAGGTTTATAGCTTCAGCCTGTGGGTCGCTCACGACTTCGTGTAATCCCAGCACAGGCGCCCAGATAATGCCGTGCTCATCCATGATTGCACCCCACTCATCCCGGGACCTGGTTATGAGCACTTCATCGATCATTGGCACCAGTGTGGTCATATTCCGATATCGATCCCGGCCCTCCAGGAAGCGCTCATCGTCCTTCCATTCTGGTTTGCCCAGTGCATCGGCAAACCTTGGCCACCAGAACGGCTCTGGCATGTTAAATACTATCCATGAGCCATCGCCACAAGGATAACGATTTGCGGTGGCTGACAATTGTTCTTCCCTGGCACGCTTGCGCAACGGCGCACGATCCACAGCAGTAATCGAGTAATCTGTTGCCTGGGTCCAGACGGCTGTCTCAAAGAGGGACGTTTCAACAGCCTGGTACTGACCGGTTTTCTCTGCCTGCCTTAGTGCCGCCAGGATGGCGCCAGTCATGGCGAGTCCTGTGGTGTGATCGCCTTGTGCAGTTCTGGCCATTGGAACAATGCCGTCGCTGCCCTCCCGCATGGCGTCGTACATACCAGAACGCCCGAAAAAGGCCGTTACATCATATCCCGGTCGCCATGCGTCCGGTCCGTGCGTGCCGTATCCAGTCAATGTGGCGTGAACGATCCTGGGGTTCACTTTGCTGAGCGATACCGGGTCCAGGCCAAACTTCTCCTGTCGTTTAGCGAGCAAATTACACATGAAGATTTCAGACTTCGCGCAGAGCTTCTTTACGATCTTCAGCGCGTCATCGTTTGTCAGATCCAGCTGGATGGATTGTTTACCCCGATTATCGACGTCGAACTGGAAATCATGGTCTTTGATGTCTCCTTCGATCTTGGCCGGGCGGCCCATGTCCCTCATGGGGTCGCCTGATAGGGGTTCAATCTTGATCACTTTCGCGCCCAGGTCGGCGAGTATTGCGCCCGCACTGGGTGCGGCCATCCAGTTGTCAATTTCAATGACCGTAATGTCATCCAGTGGTTTTGTCACAAGCGGGCTCCGACGATGAAAGGGCGATTCTAACCGTAGTTAGGCTGGTCCTGAATGCCATTCGTTATTCTTATCAGGGGGTAGAAGCTAATCAATTTGACCTTTGGACTTCAGGTGCATGTATAGCTGGCGATCATGACGGCTGGTAGCGGATAATCTTCCGTCCCGGAGCCATGGTTTCCATTGTGGTGCGCCATTGCCTTCTACCTGGTCGCCGACCACTGTCACGCGCTGAATAATTCGTTCACCTTCAAAGTCGTTAAGTACGAAATGCTGGGTGCATCGATTGTCCCAGATGCCAATGGTGCCAGGCTGCCAATGATAGCGTACGGTGAAACGGGGATGACTGACCCAGCGGGTGAGGTAGCTCAGTAACATTTCGCTTTCAGTCGAGTTCATTTCGACGATCCGTCGCGTGAAGTGTTCGTTAACGTAGAGCGCCTTCTTTCCCGTTAAAGGGTGAACACGTACCACCGGGTGGATCGTCATTACCTCTGGGCGGTTGTGAGGCATCGCGTCATGCAGTGCTGTCAGGCCATCACACATGGATTTCATCGGATCGGACAGTTCATCGTAGGCTGCGTAGAGGCTGGTCCATAGTGTATCGCCGCCGGTGTCCGGACATTCGACCATGTGTAATATGGACATCAGCGCTGGTTGTTCCTGGAATGTCAGGTCGGTATGCCATTCATCTGCGACCCCTCCTTCACTTGCCTGTAGCTGGAATAACTCGGGCGGAAGGCTGCTGTCACTGCTTAAATTCGGGTGTCCTTCAAGATCGCCGAAATGCCTGCCAAAACTGATGTGGGCTTCGGCTGTAGGAGATTGATCAGGCAGAAAGATCACCATGTGTTCAAGTAGTATTGACTTGATCGCTTCGATGTCTTCAGGAGAGGCATTGCTGATATCAGGCCCGTGAACTTCTGCGCCCAAGGCACCCGCAAGCCGTCGTACTTCCCAATGGTCAGGAATATTACTCATGATGTTGCCTCTTTCTTCATGCCGTGAGGATAAGGAATTTGGGCTTCAGGTGCCACTGAAGGTCGTGCGGAAAGCGACAAGGGTAGCTGCCATGGCAACATTAATAGATTCAACCCCCGACCCAAGGGGGATGCACGCGAGTTCGTCGCAGAGTGCCAGAACGGGTTCGCTGATGCCTGTTGTTTCATTGCCAAGCACAAAGACGATTTTTTCATTGGCATTCCCGATATCGCCCAGCGAGCGGTCCACGCCGCCCGACAGGCCAATGAGTTGATACCCCTTTGATCGAAGAGACTTGAGCCCGGATTCAATCGTCGGGCAATGGTAGATGCTCGATTTGATCAGTGTACCAGCGCTTGCCTTGTGCACCAGGGGGTCAATTTTCGCGCAACCCTTCCTGGGAAGCAGTAACCCGTCCATTGGTGATGCGGCAACGGAGCGGATAATCATCCCCAGGTTCTGGGGATTGGTAATCCCGTCCAGTGCCAGTATCTGGCCCGCGCTATCAAAGATCTGGTCCACAGACTGGTACTTTGGAGGAGAGATGTCGATAGCGACCCCCTGGTCCTGCCGTGCATTTTTAGAGATGCGTGACAGCGCTTCCTTGGGATGAGTAACTATTGCTATATTTCTTTTGTCGGCGAGTTTCCTGATTTGGGTGATCGTGTCGCCCCGCTGATTCGACTCAGAAAGGTGTAGCCTAAAAATACTGGAATCAGGGTCCAATAGTATTTCCAATACAGGTTTGCGCCCGTAGAGCGTTATCATACTATCGAACTTCTTTTTCTTGTCTTCGTAGTCGGTCACAAAAGTCGTCTGGAACAGGGAAAGACAGCAGTTTAACGCAAGGGCAGGAACGAATGACGATTAAAGTCTTTACCGCAAGAAAAATCATCACAATGAACCCCTCGTGGCCGGATGGAACTGCTGTCGCTGTCAGGGACGGGCGCATACTTGAAGTAGGTTCTATGGAAAGCTTGGAGCCCTGGCTGGCGCGTGATGAACATGAGATCGTTGATTTTGGTGATGCGATAGTCCTACCGGGTTTGATTGACCCGCATCTACATCCTGTCATGGCGGCTGTCCTGCTACCCATGCATTTTGTCACGGCGCTCGAATGGGATCTGCCCTGGCAAACGGTTCCGGCCTGTCCTGACCAGGAGAGTTATCGGCAAAAAATTGCCGAGTTGGAATCAGCGATGGTGGGTGATGAACCCTTTTTTACCTGGGGTTACCACGCCTCCTGGCACGGTGATATGAGCCGCGAACTTCTGGATGAAATATCAAGTACGCGGCCGATGGTGGTGTGGCATCGGTCGTTCCACGAGGTTTACCTGAATTCTGCAATGCTTGAATTGCTTGAGATTACGCTCGATAGCGTTGGCACAAGGCAACAGATTGATTTCGAGCGTGGTCATTTTTATGAAGTCGGTTTGGGATATGCCATCCAAAAACTTAACCGATTTATTATGTCAGAAGAATGGATCCGGACAGGCCTGGGCAGACTGAAGCAGATTGTGCATTTAGGAGGACACACGACTGTTGGAGACCTTGCCGTTGGTTTGTTTGATTATGAGCTCGAAAGAGCGCTCTCTGTCAGTGTTCTTGATCAGCCTGAGGTACCCTTCAGGGTGTTAGGCGTGCCTCATGCGGCAACTACATCCCGGCTGAAAGGTGGGCACAAAGAGGTAGTCGCGCATATCAACGAGCTTCAGGGGAGTGATACGTCGCGAATCCGCCACGGCAAGCACATCAAGGTGTTCACTGACGGCGCTTTCTTCTCGGAACTGGCGATGCTGCAGGAGCCAGGTTATCTCGATGGCCACCATGGTGAATGGCTGATGACACCTGAGGAGTTTGAAGCCACTGTCCGTGAATACTGGCAGGCTGAGTTTGCGATCCATGTCCACTGTACCGGTGACCTTGGGCTGGAGCTGGCTATTGATACGCTGGAGAACATGCAACGGGAGAAACCCAGGTTCAACCATGGCTATACCATCGAACATTTCGGTTTTTCTAACCCGGAACAGGTGGCGCGACTTGGCAAGCTGGGTGCAATGATTTCTGCAAACGTCTATTACCTGTTTGAGCTGAGCGAACAGTATGCGACACAGAGTGTCGGCTTTGAGCGCGCTTACACGATGTCCAGGCTTGGGACATCAGTAGCGCATGATATTCCTGTCGCTCTGCACTCGGATTTCCCCATGGCGCCAGCGACACCGCTAAAAAACGCTTGGATAGCCTGTAGCCGTCAGAATGCGGCGGGGAACATTGCGGGTATCGAAGAGTCAGTTTCGGTGGTGGATGCGCTGCGTGCCATTACGATTGATGCGGCAACGGTTCTTGGTATGCAGGATGAGGTCGGGAGTATTCGTGCTGGTAAGATCGCAGATTTCACGGTGATAGACCGTGATCCTGTTGAAGAAGGGGAGGATGCGCTTCGGGATGCGAATGTCATTGCCACGGTGTTCGAAGGTGAGCTGTTCATGCTGGACTAATTCGCCCTTGAATCCCACCAATTGTTGTCGGGTCATACTGCAGAAGTGGCGACGTCGCGGAATTGGACATCCCCTGACGCGCGATCTTTTGGGTCGAGGGTTTTTGAGTGCAAAGAGCGACCTGACCCCGCGAGCGGGATCAGGTAAACCCGGTGTTAGGCTAAAAGCCCGTCCAGTTGCGCTGCGATTTCTTCTGGCGTTACCATTGGTTCAAATCGTGCGAGCACCTTGCCATCCTTGCCGACCAGGAATTTGGTGAAATTCCAGCCGATATCCGGATTGCCGTCAGGGTTGGCTTTCTCTGACTTAAGTATGTTGTATAAGTCGCAGGCGCCATCCCCGTTCACGTCGACTTTGGAGAACAGTTGGAAATTGCAGTTGTACTTACTTTTTGCGAACTCAAGAATTTCTTCGTCGCTACCTGGCTCCTGCGCGCCGAACTGGTTGCAGGGGAAGCCAAGGACTTTTAGATCGTCTCGATCGTTTTCTAATGCACACAGACCTGTGTACTGTCCTGTGAGGCCTCACTGGCTGGCGAGGTTTATCACCAGCATTGCCTGGTCACGATAGTCTGAAAACGAAACAGACTCTCCTGTAATGGCGTTCATTTCTAGGTTGTAGATATCAGACATGTCGTCTCCGTTAGATGTGGGTCAGTTGTTGCTCATGAAAATATACCATGCAGATACCAGCGAGAGTTATCCAAATGTTGGTAAATCCAGTACAGGGACCCTGTTTGGTGTTTTGCGATGTAGTAATCCCGTGCGATTGCGTCATTGTCCCACCAGCCGAAATCAATACGCTCCGGGCCCTGCAGGAGTTCCAGCTTGCCAGACATGCAGGGGATGCCGGCCTCGATAGACAGAGCCTTCGGGGTTGGCAGGAGGTAAAGCGGTCGGGCATTACTGTCCTTAGCTTGGCCCTGCCAGTAATCTTTTGCGGCAAGTCTGACAGGTTTCCAGGCTCGTTCAGGCCGGTGGTCGTTGGCCAGGGATAGACCGAAGCAGGCCTGGGCGCCTAGTCTGGCGGTCATCATGTTGACCAACCTGACTGATTTT
>DTZW01000151.1 GCA_012961165.1 Gammaproteobacteria bacterium
TCCATTACAGGAAGCCGGGATTCTTATAGACCCCCCTCCGTCGTTAGCATGTGCAATTGGCACCAACCCGGATGCAATCTGGAAAAGCTGTGGTTTAAAATACCTATCTTCAAAAAACCTGATCAAGATACTTTGGCAATCTGGAAAAGATGTGGTTTAAAATACCTATCTTCGGAGCAGACATTACCTATCGCGGTGAATTGCAAGACAATGGCGAGGTATCTGGTACGGTAGTGGTGCAGGGGCAGGATATCGGCAGCTTCACTGGCAAGAAAAAATAGCTTTTCTCAACCAGCAGGAATTTTTTTATCCATCAGTCAATACAGTGGAATGGTCACGCCGATCATTCCACGCATTGGATGCGCTCACCAGTTCCACTACGAGCGCATTGCCTGTCAATTTAGAAGTGATACCCGACATAGTTCTCAGCCAGGGATGCAGAAGCCGCCGCTGAATTGCAGACGTAATTCAGTTCCGCCGTCTGCAACTTCTGCTGGAAGCCGTCCTGCTCTGGAAATCTATGCAACATGGATGTCATCCACCAGGAAAAATGTTCTCCGCGCCACACCCGTCGCAGGCAATCTTCGGAGTAGTTCGTCAATTTCTGATCTTTGCTGTCCAGGTACCACTCGGTCAGTGCCAGGCTGAGGAAATTGACGTCGGAGATGGCGAGGTTCATGCCCTTGGCCCCGGTGGGTGGCACGATGTGGGCCGCATCGCCTGCCAGGAATAATTTTCCATATTGCATGGTTTCGCAGACGAAGCTACGCATTGGCGTGATGCCCTTTTCCAGCACTTTGCCTTCCTTTAATTGCCAGCCATCGATAATTTCCAGGCGCCGGTGCAACTCATGCCAGATTTTGTCATCGGACCACTGGTCAATAACATCATCCGGAGAGCATTGAATATAGTTTCGCGTCACGGTAGTAGAGCGCATGCTATGCAAGGCAAATCCATCGGGGCTGCTGGCGTAAATTAATTCCTCTGATGAAGGTGGTGCCTCCACCAGGATGCCTAGCCATGAAAAGGGATAACTGCGCTCGAATATTTTTAAGGATTCAACCGGAATTGATGGACGACTGATTCCGTGGAAACCGTCGCAGCCTATTATGAAGTCGCAGCTTATCCGGGTTTGCTCACCATCGTGTTGAAATTCTATATATGGATTTGCATCTTCAAGATTGTGCAGCGATACCTCATCGACTTCGAAGAGAATCTCACCCCCGGCTGCGAGCCGTGCCGCAATTAAATCTATAACAATCTCTTGCTGGCCATAAACTGTTATGCCTTTGCCTCCGGTGAGCTCATCGAAATTGATGCGATGTGACTTGTTATCGAAGCGTAGCTCGATACCATGGTGCTGCAGCCCCTCTCGCTGCATGCGTTCACCCAGGCCATTCTGCATTAACAGGTTGACCGATCCCTGTTCAAGCACACCGGCCCGTACTCGACGTTCAACATAGGCACGACTGCAATTCTCGATGACTATCGACTCTATGTTTTGCAGATGCAGGAGATGGGAAAGCAGTAATCCCGCTGGACCCGCACCGACAATACCTACTTGAGTGTGCATACTAAAGCCATAGTTTTAGACCGCATGGACTGAAGTTTCGATACTAGCAGGAATATAAGCAGTCGCTTATAGTTAAATCCGGGTAACTCAGTTTACAATTGCTGCACTGCTTGGAACGCTTACGTTGAACCGTTTAGCGGTTGCCGGTCGGGGGTGGAAAGCTAATTACCACAGGTATTCCGCAAGCTTAGAAGGAGAGACAATGTCCGACGATAAATCTTTCGAGGATCTTTTGCACCAGGGCATGAAGACGCGCCGGGAAGTTCTCGGTGATGAGTATGTCGATGCAGCCGTGAGTGCAACAACGGATTTCGATAGAGATTTCCAGGAGTACATCACCAGCTCTGCCTGGGGCTCAGTCTGGAGTAGGGACGGTCTAAGCAGACGAGACCGGAGCCTGATTACCGTAGCGCAACTGGCGAGCCTGCATTACTGGGACGAGTTGGCACTGCACATCCGGGCAGCAATCAGGAATGGCGTTACCCGGGACGAAATAAAGGAAGCCTTGTTGCACGTTGCGGTTTATGCTGGAGTTCCTGCGGCAAATTCTGCGAATAAGATCGCCAAGCGAGTTTTTCTCGAGCAGGACCTGGAAAACTAACAATCAAATAAGGCGCGTTCGCCCACAGGACTACAACAGAAGATCATGCAGTCACGCGATTGGTCCCAACAGCCTCCCTTTATCTACCCTGATTATAAATCGTCACTTAGACGTGGGCCCACCAAACCGCTTATAGAACTGCAACCTCTCTACCAGAATCACCAGGAATCAATTGCGGGAGAATTGCTCGGATCCCTGCTAAATCGATACCAGACAGGGGAACTCGACCACGATTTAACCAGGAACGCCCGTGACCAGGGCGAGCCCATCGGTGAACGCATCGTGGTGTCGGGGCAGGTGCTCGATGACAGGGGAAAGCCCGTAGCCGGTGCATTGGTGGAGATCTGGCAGGCCAATTCTTGCGGTCGCTATATTCATAAAGTCGATCAGCACGACGCGCCGGTCGATCCGAATTTTCTTGGAGCCGGCAGGGTAGTCACCGATAACGACGGTTACTACAGGTTTTATACGATCAAGCCCGGTGCCTATCCCTGGGGCAATCATCCGAATGCCTGGCGACCGCAACATATACATTTTTCAGTAACCGGTTCGAATATCGCTACCCGGTTAGTGACCCAGATGTATTTTCCCGGCGATCCTCTGTTGGATTTGGATCCGATTTTTGAATCGGTTCCGAAGCAGGCACGCCCGCGTCTAGTCTCCTTTTTCGATTTAAGTATTACCGAACCCGATTTCGCTCTGGGTTATCGATTCGACATCGTACTGCGCGGTGCGTCGGCAACTCCAACCGATAATCATAGTTAGGACAGTGAAGTGGTGAAGCAATCAAAATTCAAACAAACGCCGTCCCAGACCATAGGTCCGTTTTTTGCTTATGGATTGTCACCAACACAGTACCAGTACAATTTCGACAGTATGATTACCGACGTAATCGAAGCGACTGGAGAAGCGATAGTCATCAAGGGTTTTGTCTACGATGGCAACCTGGATTTAGTTGATGATGCCCTGATCGAAATCTGGCAGGCCGACAGCAAAGGCCGATTCGATGGGGTTGATTTTCTCGGCTTTGCCCGTAGCGGCACCGGATCAAGAGAAGATAGTAGTTTCGAGTTTCAAACGATCAAACCCGGATCAATTGGGCCGGGCCAGGCGCCTTATATTTCAGTCATCGTTCTCATGCGAGGTTTAATGATGCATGGCAACACCCGGCTTTATTTTTCCGATGAAGCGGAAGCCAACCAACAGGACATCATTCTTTCGCAGATTCCTGAAGATCGAAAACCAACTCTTATAGCTCGACGTACAGATTCGGAAGGGCAGAGCGAGTATTTATTCAATATCCATATGCAGGGCGATAAAGAAACTCTTTTCTTCGATATCTAGGGGTAACGCTGATGGTTAGCATCTTTGATTCATCGATAACTGCGTCGACTTTTGCAGACGATGCAATCGCACAGCTGTTCAGTGATCGGGCAGAGATCCGGGCTATGATTCGGGTGGAGTCTGAACTGGCCCTGGTGCAGGCAAACCTGGGAATAATTCCTACTGGAATGGGCAGCAAAATCAGCCAGGCACTCGAGTCCATCGATGTCGACCCTGCACAACTCGCCGCTGGCTATGCCAAGGACGGGTTGTGCGTTCCCAGCCTGGTGAAACTACTGGCAGAGCAACTGCCCGACGATGCAGGAGACTACCTGCATTGGGGAGCAACCAGCCAGGATATCGTCGATTCTGCTTTGTTGGTTCGACTAAAAATGATTTGCGAAATTCTGGGCACCAGGATCGACAAGCTGATCGGTTTGCTTCGAGCTCTTACGGAAACCCATCGCAGTACGGTTATGCTTGGCCGTACCCGAGGCCAGGCAGCTCTGCCTACTGTATTCGGATTGAAAACTGCCGGCTGGCTGTCACCCCTGGTTCGCCAGAAACAGCGGCTCAAAGAATTACTACCACGATTGCTAGTCGTACAACTTGGAGGCGCTGTCGGTACCCTGGCGCCGTTGGGTTCACAGGGATTAGAAGTTAACCAACAGCTTGCTGCGGCGTTGGATCTAAATCCCTCCACCATGTCCTGGCACACCCAACGAGATAATATCGTGGAGTTTTGCAATTGGCTGAGCGTCACCGCAGGGGCTATTGGGAAAATTGGCAATGACCTTTTGCTCATGGCCCAGTCGGAAGTTGCCGAGATCAGCTTCAGCAATGGAGGTGGCTCCTCCACCATGCCGCAAAAATCGAATCCCGTGGTCGCCGATAACCTGGTAGCCCTGGCTCGCTACTGTGCCGGCGAGGCCGGATCGATGCAAAATGTACTGGTTCAGTCTCACGAGCGAGATGGCAGTTGCATGATCCTGGAGAGTCTATTGTTTCCTGGACTGGTATGTGCGGGTGCCGCCAGTCTGGCATTGGGTATAGCTTGTATAGAGACTGTGAAAGTCAATGAAAGCACTATGAAGGATAATCTTTCAGCAACCAACGGGCTGGTAATGGCGGAAGCAGCTACATTCGAGTTGAGTAAAGTTATTAGCAAGAGGCAGGCTTCCCAGGTCGTAAAGGAGGCTTGTAAGAATGCAATGAAATCTGGTTCTAACATGATTGATGAACTTGAAAAAATTGCAGATGCAGAAGTGGACTGGCAACAACTTAAACAACCGGAAAATTATCTCGGCGTTGCAGACCAGATTATCGGAGAAGTTCTGGATTCTTGTTGAATAAATAAACAACGGGGTCGTATATGGACCCGCCTGATTGATCAAGTGTTGATTTAGCTATTTTGTTTTCTGTTCAACGAATTGATTAGTCAAGAACAG
>DTZW01000152.1 GCA_012961165.1 Gammaproteobacteria bacterium
AGTGGTGGAACCGGCAGGCAGGTAAAGTCGCTCATTAATAGTGTGCTCGTGAAAGCGAAGGCGCAGGGTGCTAACGTTGTGGGCATGGAAGGTCTGGATACGGGCGAATGGGTGTTGCTCGACCTGACAGACGTGATTGTTCATGTGATGCTGCCAGCTGTCAGGGAATTTTACGATCTTGAGCGCTTGTGGAGTATGGGGCCGAACAAAGAAGGCGAATCGGTTGACTAGGGAATCTCTGTACCGAATCCGGGTTTTACGTTGTTAAAAATCGATTTAGTTGCCGTTGGTACGCGGCCACCTCCGTGGGTGGTGCAGGGTATTGAACAATACAGTTTGCGGATGAAACGCGATTGTCGCTTCCAAATTCTGGAAATCAAGACGTCCGATAGAAAGAAAAAACAATCCGTCGCTATTCACCAGGAAGAGGAGGCTAAGCTCATTGGCAGTCACTTTAATTCCGGCGCGCGAGTGATCGCCATGGATAGCCGTGGCAAGATTTGGAGTACGGAACAACTCGCGGGAAAAGTAGAGGCCTGGAGCCAGCAAACCAATCACTTCCAGTTTGTGATTGGGGGTCCTGATGGTCTGTCGGATGTCATTATTAACAGGGCCGATGAAATCTGGTCGCTGTCGAACTTAACCTTCCCGCATTTTCTGGTTAGAGTGCTTCTTGCAGAACAGATTTATCGAGCGCTCATGTTGAATGCGAATCACCCGTATCACAAATGATTGGTTATGGTTGAACCTCTTGCACTAAAAGATCATAGCTGGGAAAGCAGAATCTTCTTTGAGCGGATTGTTGTTTGCTTTGGTGTGCTAGTCATCCTAACGTTGTTTCTTGTTGCGCGGTTTTTCTATTTGCAGATCGTCCAGTACGATGTTTATGCAACTTTATCTGACAAAAATCGCATACAGGTTCAGCCCCTGGCACCGATCAGGGGGCTTATTTATGACCGCAATGGTGAATTACTGGCAGACAATTCACCGTCATTTAACCTCACGATTACGCCGGAACGGGTGGATGACCTCGATCAAACCCTGGAGCGCCTTGGTTCGATTTTTAGCTTGACCGATGAAGACATCACAGATTTTGAAAATCGGGTTAAACGTCGACAACGACCCTTTGAATCTGTGCCTCTGCTATTCAAACTCACCGCCGAGGAGATAGCGCAATTCAGTGTCGACAAACATGCGATACCTGGTGTGGAAGTAGAGGCAAAACTTGTTCGACATTATCCTCGCGGTGAGCTGATGGTTCATGCGGTGGGGTCAGTGAGACGTATCAATGAATCAGATGCCAGGCGTCTTGATGCGGTTGCCTATTCCGGCACCAACCACGTAGGCAAGATTGGAGTAGAAAAGTTCTACGAGGAAGACCTGCTTGGGAGCGTTGGATACCAGCAGGTTGAGATCGATGTCCGTGGCAAAGTAATGAAGATTCTGGAATCCAACCTGCCTTCGCGGGGTAAAGACCTGATTTTGCATGTCGATAGTTCATTGCAGGCCGCTGCAAGTGCAGCGCTCGGAGATCGGCGTGGAACCGTCGTTGCTATCGAGCCTAAAACTGGCGGGATACTGGCGCTGGTCAGTAAGCCTGGGTACGACCCTAATCTTTTCGTCACCGGCATCGATCACAAAACCTATGCGTTGCTACGCGATTCCAAAGATGTGCCGCTTTTTAATCGCGCGGTCCAGGGGCAGTATGAACCCGGCTCTACGCTTAAACCTATTATCGCGCTTGCCGGTCTGGTTACCGGCATGACAAATGCTGACTACACTATTGAAGATCCGGGATGGTTCAGGCTGCCGAAAAACCAGCGTTTGTATAGGGACTGGAACTGGCGGTCCTCTGGTGCGGGTGGCCATGGGAAGGTCAATCTTGAGAAAGCCATTTACCGATCCTGCAACGTATACTTCTATGGCCTTGCGGTAAAAATGGGTATTGATCGGCTCGATGACTATCTCGCCCTTTTTGGTTTTGGTGTGAATACAGCTCTGGACCTGCCAGAAGCAAGAAGTGGCCTGCTTCCTACTAGAAAGTGGAAGGAAGATACGAGGGAATTACCCTGGTACCCCGGGGACACCGTGAATATTGGCATTGGGCAGGGCGATATGCTGGTGACTCCGCTTCAGCTTGCGACGGCGGTGACCGTCATCGCTAATCGCGGCAAGTGGGTTCCCCCCAGAATGCTGAAGTCAGGGAGTGACCTGATCGAGCGGTCAACCGTACCAAGGCTGGATAGCATAGAACTAATACCTGATCCAGTATGGGATCTTGTGATCGGGGCCATGGAAAAGGTAGTACACCGAGGTAATCAGGTCTATGGTGAAAACGGCACGGCGTGGGCCTATATCGGTCAGGATATTGAGTACCGAATGGCGGGTAAATCTGGCACAGCCCAGGTGGTGGGGATCAAGCAGGGCGAGGTATACGACGCGGAAGAGCTGGATGAGCGTCAGCGAAAGCACGCATGGTTTGTGGCGTTTGCTCCGGTTGATAATCCAACGATTGCACTGGCGGTACTGATAGAAAATGGCGGAGGCGGAAGTGAATTCGCTGCACCTGTTGCCCGGGCTGTCCTTGACCATCACCTGCTTAAAAATACCGCTAATTCTGGACGGGTAGTGGCATCGACAGGTGAAGAATTGTGAGTCAGGATTTTGTCAGACAGTTGCCAGGTTCCGGTCTGCTGACGCAACGCAAAGCAGGTATTGGCGACGTCATCCACGTCGATGTCCCTATGCTGTTATTGTTGCTTATCATTTCTGCTTACGGGCTGCTGATTCTATACAGCGCAGTGGGCCAGCAGATTGAGCCCGTCATTTCCCAGGGCACCAAGATTCTGGTGGGTCTGAGTGCCATGCTGGTGATCGCACAAATATCACCGATCGTATACATGAGGCTTGCACCCTGGGCCTTCCTGATTGGGTTGATCGCCCTGGCATTGATCTATTTCTTTGGGGTTGAAGTCAAAGGGGCCCGTAGATGGCTTAGAATTCCTGGCATTGTTACCTTTCAACCTTCAGAAATCATGAAGTTGATGTTGCCGCTGATACTAGCGTGGTATTTCCAGGAAAGGCATCTGCCACCCAAGGCGCGACACGTTTTCTGGTCCCTGATGATCATCGTCATTCCGGTGATGCTGATTGCTTTTCAGCCGGACCTTGGAACATCGCTTATCATTGCAGCCTCTGGCCTGTTCGTTTTACTTCTCGCCGGTGTCTCGTGGCGACTGGTGTTTTCGACTATTGGTATTGGGGTGTTAACCGCGCCGGCCCTATGGTTTGTGCTGAGGGACTATCAACAGCAAAGGATTCTGACCCTGCTCGATCCAGAAAGAGATCCCCTGGGTGCCGGTTGGAATATTATCCAGTCAAAAACTGCAATCGGCTCGGGTGGATTGTTTGGCAAGGGCTTGTTTGAAGGAACCCAGTCAAATCTGGACTTTATACCGGAATCTCAGACGGACTTTATTGTCGCGGTACTGGGGGAAGAACTTGGCTTAGCGGGTGTTGTTGGCTTGTTAATATTGTATTTACTGTTGATTGGCAGGGGCGTCATTCTCTCTGTTCAGGCCCAGGACACATTTGGGCGTTTATTATCAGGCAGTATAACCTTCACTTTTTTTGTGTACGTGTTTGTTAATATGGGCATGGTGAGCGGTATCCTTCCTGTAGTAGGGGTGCCTCTACCTTTCGTTAGCTATGGTGGAACTTCGGTTCTTACCTTGTTTATAGGTTTTGGTTTTTTGATGTCGGTGCGGACTCACCGAAGGATAACTTTGTGATTTTCCGAATAATATTTTTTACGCTGTTGCTAATGCCTGTTACGACTTACGCAGTGGAGTACGCGGATAGAGCGGAAGTTCAGGCCTTCGTGACGGAACTGGCTGCCCAGGAATCCTTCAATGAGCGTGAGTTACTCACAGTTTTTAGACATGCCGAATACAAACAGAACATTATCGACGCGATAATGCGCCCGGCAGAGCGAACGCTAACCTGGGCGAAGTACCAGGACATATTTCTCACGGAACGAAGAACGGTATCCGGTATTGAGTTTATGGAAAAGAACCGGGTTGCGCTTGAGGCTGCTTATGAAGCCTATGGTGTGCCGCCAATTATCGTTACAGCCATCATCGGCGTTGAAACCATGTATGGAAAGATCTCCGGTAACTACCGGGTTCTGGATGCGCTCTCTACTTTGTCTTTCGACTACCCGCCGAGGTCCAGGTTTTTTAAGCGCGAGTTAGGTGAGTTTATCCTTTTGGCACGAGAAGAAAAAAAGATGATTACAGAGTTCAAAGGTTCATATGCGGGTGCCATGGGTATGGGCCAGTTTATTCCAAGCAGCTTTCGCGCCTATGCGGTTGATTTTGATGGAGATGGTTTTCGCGATATATGGAATAACCCCACCGATGCTATAGGTAGCGTCGCCAATTACCTGGCCAAGCACGGCTGGCAGCGTGATAAGCAGATCACTTTTGAGGTCAGTGCAGCGAGCGTACCGGCTGAAGTATTCAATGTATCGTTAAAACCGTCCAAATCAATCGCGGCGCTAAGAACGCTTGGAATGGTCGATGATTTAAGGCGTCTTGATCCAGAACAGGCTGTTTCCCCAATGCGGCTGAATGGAAAAGATGGTGAGGAATTCTGGATTGGTCTGAAAAACTTTTATGTCATCACTCGATATAATCATAGCAAGCTCTACGCAATGGCCGTTTTTCAGCTAAGTGAGGGCCTCCGCCAGGGTTCCGGAGCTGTCGCTGCCCGGTAATTAATTGTGTTGTTAAAGCTATTCATCATTGTCATTGTTCAATGCAGCCTGCTTGTGGGCTGCGCCACGCCGCCAATTATTAATCCATCCGGCACTAAACCCAAACTTGGCCCCAATCAGTATGAAGTGTTTGGTCAGGTCTACGAAATCATGCAGGAGAACGTGGGATATCTCGAGATCGGGGTAGCCTCTTGGTACGGGAAGAAATTCCATGGTCGCCTGACCGCGATGGGCGAGACCTACGATATGTTTGGGCTAACGGCTGCACACAAGGCACTTCCATTGCCGACTGTTGTCAAAGTCACCAATCTTGACAATGGCCAGAGCATAATCGTTCGAGTCAATGACCGGGGGCCTTTCCATGATGCTAGGCTCATTGATTTGTCCTGGGCTGCTGCCAGGGCGCTTGGTTTCGAAAACCAGGGAACAGCACCGGTTGTGGTTGAAGCAATGGATGAGGTGAACCACCCTGAGCTTGGGAAGTTAAAGCATCAGGAATCGTACTATCTGCAGGTCGGCGCATTTATAGCCCGTGCCGGTGCAGTGAAGCAACTGAAAGACGTTAAGCTTGCAATGCCAGAAGGAGTACCAGTACGTATTCTCACCAGTGAGATAAAAACAGGTATGTTATATAAGGTCTGGATTGGGCCGCTGGATGATCCGGAAGAAGAAAGCGTGGTGGCGCTCCGGATTCGCGATCGAAATCTGGGCAAGGCCCTTAGGGTCACAGTTGAATAAAAAGGTAATGGGAAGGAGGCAAAGGGTGTCCAAAGGGATAAAAATTTTCGTAGCCGGTGTGTTGTTTGTTATGGGGCTCGGAGTTCAGGCCGCCCCCGCGATCATTCCTGCCCCGCCGCAACTTGCTGCGGAAGGATACTTGCTGATAGATGCCGCAACAGGGACTCCCCTGGTTGAATTCAATGCAGACCAGCGACTGCCACCGGCCAGTTTAACCAAGATAATGACGAGCTATGTAGCGGCGAAGGAAATCAAACGAGGCATCATTAGCCTGGATGACGAGGTCGATGTGAGCATCAAGGCCTGGCGGATGGAAGGCTCACGAATGTTCATCCAGGAGGGGACAAAAGTCCGTCTGGAGGACATCCTGCGAGGCATTATTGTTCAATCTGGAAATGATGCCAGTGTGGCGTTAGCTGAACATGTGGCCGGAAGCGAAGAAGGGTTTGCTGACGTCATGAACCAGTATGCCCAGCAACTTGGAATGACAAATACAAATTTTGTCAACGCAACAGGCCTGCCTGATGAAAACCATTACACCACAGCGAACGATCTCGCCAGGCTTACGGTTGCATTGATCAATCAGTTCCCGGAACACTACAAAATCTACTCGGAAAAATACTTTACTTACAGTGAGATCAGGCAACCGAACAGAAACCGATTGTTAATGCGTGATAGTTCAGTTGATGGCGTGAAAACAGGCCACACTGATGCCGCCGGTTATTGTCTTGTCGCATCAGCAGTTCGCGGTGAGATGAGATTGCTTTCCGTGGTGATGGGTGCCTCTTCCCAGGAAAGCAGAGCGGCGGAAAGCCAGAAGTTGCTCACCTACGGATTCAGGTATTTTGAAACTGCTCACCTGTATCGCGCTGACGAAGCCTTAAGGCAGGTCAGGGTTTGGGGCGGCCAGCATCAGACTGTAAACCTTGGTCTTTCCGCTGATGTTGTGATGACTATTCCAAAAGGGATCCGGGATGAACTTCAGGCGGAGATTCAGATTCAAAATGAGATTCTCGCGCCTATCGAAAAAGGTGATGAACTAGGGTCCCTTACGATCAGTGTGCCAGATAAAGAGGATATCTCTGTGCCGTTGACCGCGTTAAACGGCGTTCAGCAAGCAGGGGTTTTTGCCAGAATATGGGATTCTATTCTCCTGTTCTTCGTCAACATTTCGGGTGGCGACCCCCTTGAGGACTAACCCTGACTCAAAAAACGTGACTTTAATAACTTGACAGATCCTAAAATAATATTCCCCTGCGACTATCCCATCAAGGTAGTAGGCGATGTGACGCCGGAGTTTCACAACCAGGTTTGCGATGTGGTGGCAAAGCACGATCCGGCAATGACGACTGACAAAATCTCCCAGAAGACCAGCAGGAAAGGCAACTTCGTTTCGATATCATTTATGTTGGTTGCCCAGAGCAAGGAGCATCTGGATGCGTTGTTTGCTGATCTAAAGGAAATCGAAGCCGTAAGGCTGGTTCTGTAGCATGGGCCAGCCGCTTGTTGTTAAAAACCTTGGCGAAAAACCTTACGCCGAGACCTGGCAAGCCATGAAAAGCTTCACCGATAACCGGGACGAGTGCGCGGCCGATGAATTCTGGTTCGTGCAGCATCCACCCGTTTATACCCTTGGCCAGGCAGGGAAAGTCGAGCATCTGCTGACGCCAGGTGATATTCCTATTGTCCATTCCGACCGGGGGGGGCAGGTGACATACCATGGTCCTGGGCAACTGGTGTGCTATTTACTGCTGGATATCCGGCGGCTGCAACTGGGGGTCCGTGACCTGGTGACTGCTATCGAACAATCGATTGTTCAGCTGATTAATTCTTACGGGGTTGCCGCCGAAGCAAAGCCTGAGGCGCCGGGAGTTTATGTTGATGGCAGGAAACTCGCTGCGCTTGGCCTGCGTATTCGGAAAGGCTGCAGCTATCACGGGCTTAGCCTGAATGTCGACATGGACCTTGGCCCCTTTTCGAACATTAATCCCTGCGGCATTGAGGGCCTCGAGGTAGTCGACATGAAACGCCTTGGCATTGACCGTCCGATGGCAAAGATCATGGAAGAACTGACGGATATTCTGGCCCAACAAATCGGGTATGATGGCGATCCCAGATTGAGAACGCTCTAATGGTCGACAAGAATCGCATGGTCCCGGGAGAGAAACTGAGAGGAGCGGACAAGGTTCGCCGAATTCCTGTCAAAGTCATCCCCACGACCGCCTTGCTGCGAAAACCTGACTGGATTCGGGTCCGACTTCGGGCCAATCCGGAGATCATGCGGATCAAGGATATTCTCAGGCGGAGAAAGCTGGCGTCAGTCTGCGAGGAAGCCAGTTGCCCCAACTTACCCGAGTGTTTCTCACACGGAACAGCGACGTTTATGATCATGGGTGAAATCTGTACCCGGCGTTGTCCTTTCTGCGATGTTGCACATGGCAGCCCGAAAGAGCTGGACCAGAATGAGCCTGGACAACTCGCAGAAGCCGTGCAGGAAATGGGCCTTAAATATGTCGTCGTGACATCAGTGGACCGCGACGACCTGAAGGACAGCGGCGCTACGCATTTTGCGGAATGTATCTCGAGTGTCAGGTCGCTCAATCCGGATACGACGATTGAAGTGCTGGTACCGGATTTCAGGGGACGCATGGATATTGCGGTCGAAATACTGTCAGCCACGCCACCAGATGTGTTCAATCACAATCTTGAGACGGTGCCGCGATTGTATAAAAAGGCGCGGCCAGGGGCCGATTACAAATGGTCTTTGGAGTTGCTCCAGGCTTTCAAGTCGCAAAACGCAGATGTCCCCACCAAATCAGGATTGATGCTCGGTCTGGGGGAAACCAATGACGAAGTCATCGAAGTCATGAAGGACCTGCGTGCGCACAACGTAGAGATGCTGACGCTGGGGCAGTACCTGCAGCCCAGTCGTGACCATCTTGCTGTTGAACGATTTGCCCATCCTGATGAGTTTGACGAACTTGCGCGAGTAGGGAATGAATTGGGCTTCCACCATGTGGCAAGTGGCCCCCTTGTCAGGTCTTCTTACCATGCGGACCTGCAAGCTACCGGAGAGTTCGTCGCTCAGAAGTAGCTTCGACCTGCAAAGTCAGTTCTGTATCTATTTTATCAATTCTGCCTGTTACATCCGCTTATCTTGGGTTTTATGGGCTCGCGCGGGTCAGCGCACCTCAAGGTGTTACCGCTGGAAGCAACTGTTGTTGCTGACGAGGCGTCGATTAAAAAGTCTCGCCAACGGCGGACAGGGTGTTGAGCAGGTTTCGCTGGTTCGGTAGGCCACCGGCCTGGCTTCAATAAGCCAGGGTTGCCCGGCCTGCCGGCCTTCTCTAGTTAAGTCTATATATTTCAATAAGTTAGGTTCGAGCATTTTGGCGCAGAGTTTTTGCCTGACACCTATAGAACACAGCTTGTTCTTGATATATGATGCGCCCGCGTGAAAGCGCCCCCTCTCCAGGGTTTTCTCGAATTTGCACCCACTCAAGGCTGCCCCTGGACACTCCAAATTGAAAGAATTGAACACGAGCCATTGTGATGACTGACTTAACGAAATATCGAAATATCGGCATTTTCGCCCACGTAGATGCTGGCAAGACCACTACGACAGAGCGGATCCTGAAATTGACGGGAAAGATCCACAAGTTGGGTGAAGTTCACGATGGCGCGGCAACAACTGATTTCATGGAACAGGAACAGGAGCGTGGCATCACGATCCAATCCGCTGCAACCACAGCATTCTGGGATGATCACCGACTCAACATTATCGACACGCCTGGCCACGTAGACTTCACGATCGAAGTCTATCGATCATTAAAGGTGCTTGATGGTGGAGTTGGTGTTTTTTGTGGCTCCGGCGGCGTTGAGCCCCAGTCTGAAACCAACTGGCGTTATGCGAACGACTCGAAGGTTGCACGAATTATCTTCGTCAACAAGATGGATCGCCTCGGTGCAGACTTTTACCGTGTCACGGTTCAAATTGAAAAGGTTCTGGGCGCGCACCCGCTGATCATGACACTGCCTATTGGCGAAGAAGACGATTTTGTCGGCGTCGTTGACTTGCTCACCAGGAAAGCCTGGATCTGGGACGACTCTGGCGACCCCCAAAATTACCACCTGGAAGACGTACCGGCCGACATGGTTGACAAAGTTGAAGAATATCGTGAGATTCTGATCGAAAGCGCACTCGAGCATGATGACGAAGCCATGATGGTGTATCTGGAAGAAGGTGAAGAGCCAGAGATCGATACGATCAAGGCCTGTATCAAAAAAGGAACGATTAACCTCGATTTCTTCCCAACTTTCTGTGGTTCTGCATTCAAGAACAAAGGGATTCAGTTAGTACTGAATGCTATTGTCGATTACCTGCCAAACCCAATGGAGGTAAATCCTCAGCCAGAGGTTGACCTGGAGGGTAACGAAACCGGTGAATTCGCTATTGTCGACCCAGAAGGGCCGCTACGCGCCCTTGCTTTCAAGATTATGGATGATCGGTTCGGCGCACTCACGTTCACTCGCATTTACGCCGGTAGCATTAAAAAGGGCGATAACGCACTTAATACCTTTACCGGGAAAACCGAACGAATTGGTCGTATCGTCGAAATGCACGCTGACGAGCGAATTGAAAGGGATTCCGCACAGGCTGGGGATATCGTGGCATTGATCGGTATGAAAAATACCCGAACCGGCCACACGCTATGTGACCCCAAGCGCCCCGCCACACTGGAACCTATGGTGTTCCCGGATCCCGTTATCTCAATCGCGATCCACCCCAAGGACAAGGCCGCATCAGAGAAAATGGGTGTTGCGCTTGGCAAGATGATTCAAGAGGACCCTTCATTCAGAGTTGAGACAGATGAAGAATCCGGTGAGACCATCATGAAAGGCATGGGTGAACTGCACCTGGATATCAAGGTCGATATCCTCAAGCGGACCCACGGCGTAGAAGTTGACGTAGGTGCCCCACAGGTGGCTTATCGTGAATCTATCACGCAAAAACTGGAAGATAGCTACACCCACAAGAAGCAAACGGGTGGTGCTGGACAGTTTGCGAAGATTGATTACATTGTTGAGCCTGCGGAAGCAGGAACCGGATTTGAATTTGAATCGAAGGTGTCTGGCGGAAACGTCCCTCGTGAATTCTGGCCGGCTGTAGAAAAGGGTTTCAAGATGAGTATGGACGCTGGTCCACTGGCCGGTTACCCACTGCTTGACGTGAAGGTAACGCTGGTTGATGGTGGTTTCCACGCTGTTGACTCTTCTGCCATCGCCTACGAACTGGCTTCCAGGGCAGCCTATCGTCAGACCATGCCGAAGGCCGGTCCCAAGTTGATGGAACCGATCATGAAGATCGATGTGTTTACCCCGGAAGAGCATGTCGGTGACGTTATTGGTGACCTGAACCGCAGGCGCGGGATGATCCAGGGCCAGGACTCAGCGTCCACCGGCGTCAGGGTTAAGGCAACTGCTCCTCTGGCCGAGATGTTTGGTTACATTGGCGACCTGCGAACCATGACTTCAGGTCGTGGCCAGTTCTCTATGGAATTTAGCCACTATGCGGGATGTCCGAACAGTGTCGCTGAAGAGGTTATCAAGAAGGCAAACGCCGCCTGATAAGCTTGACCGCGCTAAATCGATTCTTCAGGGACGCGGTAACTACGGATGGTTAACTGAAAGCGGAAGTTTTGTCGTATTGAATAACAGGATCGAGTTTGCAGCGACATAGTTTGTGATGCTGTTAGCGCTGCTCTTTGAAAACAAAGTGAGTAGATGGCTTTTTTGTCTGGGTCAGACGTTAAACCGAAAGTGGATAACGTCCCCATCCTGGACAATATATTCCTTGCCCTCAAGGCGTAAACGACCGGCACCCTTGGCGCCGCTTTCCCCGTCATACCGAAT
Organism: Gammaproteobacteria bacterium; assembly: GCA_012961165.1. Classification (GTDB taxonomy): domain Bacteria; phylum Pseudomonadota; class Gammaproteobacteria; order Pseudomonadales; family Azotimanducaceae; genus UBA9659. Next base: position 11,429 of record DTZW01000152.1, read on the forward strand.
GTAGTCTTCGTACCCGATCACTTCGGCTTTAATGAAGCCTTTCTCGAAGTCAGTATGGATAACGCCAGCGGCCTGCGGTGCACTTACGCCGTTTCTGACAGTCCAGGCCCGCGCTTCCTTGGGTCCTGCAGTAAAATAAGTCTGCAAGCCAAGCAGTCTGTAGCCGGCCCGGATCACCCGATCCAGACCTGGTGCTTCCATACCCAGGTCACCCAGGAACTCGGCCCTTTCTTCATCGTCCAGTTCGGCTATTTCTGCTTCCAGCTTATTGCAGATGACGACGAGTTCTGCGCTTTCTGTCTCTGCAATTCTGCGAACTGCATCCAGGTGAGGATTACCTTCAAAACCTTCTTCATCAACGTTCGCGATATACAACACAGGTTTCATCGTTAATAGATGCAGATCCCGAAGGGTGTCCGCGTAGTCGTCGGGCGTTGCAAAAGTCCTGGCTGGCTGACCCTCATCAATATGAGCCTGCAGCCCCTCCAGGTATTCCACCCTGGCAATTTCCTCCTTGTCGCCGCTCTTGGCTAATCTTGAGACTCGATTGATTCCACTCTCCAGGGTTTGGAGATCTGCCAATTGCAGCTCGGTGTTTATTACTTCGATGTCTTCTTCCGGATTCACCTTGTTCGAAACATGAGTGACATTTTCATCTTCAAAACAGCGAACAACATGAGCAATGGCATCAGTTTCGCGGATATTCGCGAGGAACTGGTTCCCAAGCCCCTCACCTTTTGACGCGCCGGCGACCAGACCCGCAATGTCGACGAACTCCATCGTCGTGGGAATCACCTTTTCCGGAGAAACAATGCTGGCGAGCTTGTCCAGCCTTGGATCCGGCATCGGAACGATGCCAGAGTTCGGCTCGATCGTGCAGAACGGAAAGTTTTCAGCACCTACGCCCGCTCGCGTCAACGCATTGAACAGCGTCGATTTACCGACATTGGGTAAGCCTACAATCCCACAATTAAATCCCATGATTCTCTCTCTTGATGGCAACCAGCCGGTTGGTTACACGTTGTGCAGTTGTTGCATGGCTAACTGCCAGTCGCCTGTTACAGCACACGGTATGGTAGCGATGGCATCTTCAATACAATTTTCAATCAGCTCACGGTCCTTTGCCGAGACCTTTCCTAGCACATGACCGGTCACGCCGGTCCTGTCCCCAGGGTGACCAACACCAATCCTTAATCGGTTAAAGTCGGTGGCACCGGCGAGGCGGTTGGAAATATCTCGGAGACCATTGTGGCCTGCCAGTCCGCCTTCCTGCTTGAATCTGATTTTGCCAGAGGGGAAATCGATTTCATCATGGGCAACCAGAATTTCCGGGGGTTCGATTTTGAAAAAATTTGCCAGTATACCGATGCTTTTACCCGACTCATTCATGTAGGTATCGGGTACGAGCAATCGAACCTCAACGCCATCGACGTTAATCAAAGACGTACGACCAAAGAATTTTTTTTCAGGTTTGAAGGACGCGCCAAATTTTTCTGCCAGCCTTTCAACAAACCAGACACCCGCGTTATGGCGGGTATTGGCATATTGGCCACCGGGATTACCTATCCCGGCGATCAGCTTAAGCGGCGGGGGTGAACCTGTTTGGGTTAAACCTGACATAGTCACACCCTGGCATAGTCACACAAGGTGACGAGGTTACTCGTCCCCGGGTTCGTCATCACCGTCCGATTCATCAACCGGTGCGTCTTCAGCAGAAGCAGCTTCTTCATCGAGCTCTTCAGCCCGCTTGGGAGCGTTAACCGAAACCACTACATGGTCGTGATCTGCACCCTGCTGCAAAGACGGTATAGATAGCTCTTCAGCCAGTCTGAGGCCGCTCATGTGGATAGCATCACCCAGATCCAGGTCCCCGATGTCGACTTCAATATACTCAGGCAGGTCACCTGGCAGACAGCTGATCTCGATAGAAGCCATATTGTGTGAAACGTTTCCGCCTCCCTGGCGGACACCTAAACAACTGTCTTCGTTCAGGAAGTGTAACGGAACCTCTACGGTAATAGCCTGGTCCATCTGGATGCGCAGAAAGTCAGCATGCATGATGCGGTCTTTCGCTGGATGACGCTGCAGGTCTTTCACGATGGCCTGCTGGCTGTCCCCGTCGGCGTTGATGGTAATGATGTGAGAAAAGAAAGCCTCGTTCTCACAGGCTTTGTGTATATCCTTGTGCGCAAGGGTCAAGGACAGTGGGTCCTTACCTGCACCATAGAGGATAGCTGGAATCATGTCTGCATTACGACGTAGGCGGCGGCTCGCACCTTTCCCTTTGTCTGTACGCAGTTCGGCATTCAGTTCGAAATCTGCCATTTGTCACTCCTTAGAGATTGGCACCACACACACTGCGACCATGTGCCTGGCGGGTTATGCACGAAAGTGTGCTTAAAACAGTACTTAAAACAGTGTTGGTTGGATCCGCTTCTTGAAAAGCGCGCTTAAAGACTCTTCATTACTGATTCGCCTGATAGATTCAGCCAACTCATCGGCAACGCTTAATTGCCGAATTTTTGGTGATGCCGATGCGTCCTCTTTCAGGGGAATCGTGTCAGTCACGACAACCTCATCGAGCACCGAGTTATTAATATTTTCAATTGCCGGTCCTGACAATACCGGATGGGTGCAATAGGCAACCACTTTTTTTGCGCCGCTGTTTTTCAGCGCCTTAGCCGCCGCACACAGTGTTCCGGCTGTATCAACCATGTCGTCGATCAGAACGCAGGTTCGACCATCAACGTCACCGATGATGTGCATCACCTCAGCCTCATTGGCCTCGGGACGTCTCTTGTCAATGATGGCAAGATCAGAGTCGTTCAACTGTTTTGCCATCGCCCGTGCCCGAACGACTCCACCAACATCCGGAGATACGATCATCAAATCCGAGTAATTCTGGCGCTCAATATCCAGCAACAGTACCGGTGTGGCGTAAATGTTATCTACCGGAACATCAAAAAAACCTTGAATCTGGTCTGCATGCAGGTCAATTGTCAGGATTCGGTTTATACCGGCACCTCCCAACATGTCGGCCACCACCTTCGCAGTAATGGGTACCCTTGCCGATCTCACACGACGATCCTGCCGCGCATATCCAAAGTAAGGGATAACCGCGGTGATCCGCGCAGCAGATGCTCGCTGCAGACAGTCCGCTATGATCATCAGTTCCATCAGGTTATCGTTGGTCGGTGCGCAGGTTGGCTGTATGACAAACACGTCCTTACCGCGAACATTATCGTGTATCTCTACAGCGACTTCACCATCACTGAATCGCCCAACATGGGCCGCCCCAAGGTCCATCCGGAGCCTGTCAACAACGCGTGTTGCCAACTCCTTGTGCGCATTTCCAGAGAAAATCTTTAGTTCAGCCACTACTTTCCAGACCTTTGTTTTTTTTTCAGATCTTTCTTTTTCAAGAAAGAGGTATTTGAAATATGGCTGGGGTGGCAGGACTCGAACCTGCGCATGCAAGGATCAAAACCTTGTGCCTTACCGACTTGGCGACACCCCAAAGTCTTAAATTCATTTTCCTGAGTATGACCGCCGTTGTGGGGCTGCCATTCTACCAAGGCCGACTCTGTATCACCATGCTTGAATCCTGGAACGAGGCATGAATTCGTTCCAAACCAGCGCCTCAAATCCATCTAAATAGTGACTGACGGAGACCGATGCCATGAAAAAAAGGCGCTATTGTGCTGTTCGTAACAGCCGCTGTCAAATCTGGTTTGCCGTTCCTTTTACTGTACTGCGTTGCCACCTGTGAACCTTTAGTCGGAGGCGTACTTCAGGATGGCTCAGGACAATCAATATGGGGCCGTTATTATCCGAATCAAGGATGCTGACAGACCAATCATCCTGCAAAAATGCTCCTTCAATCGGTGCCATGTCAGGACCCTGTAGCCCTTGCACCCAGTAGGCCAGCCGCTTCCAGGGCAACCGGAAGGAATCGCCCTCAATAACCAGATCCTGGTCAAGCGGATAGACCTGGGAACTACCACCCGTGTCAATGACCAGTTGATTACCGATGGCCCGGATATGGACGTCCCCGATGCCCAGCGGTCCATTCAGGTGAATATCGCTGGAATCACCCCGTTGCTGCCAGTCTATATTGACGACTCGTGATCGCCCACCCTCCTGGATGGATAACTTCCCGTCAAAGCGCCAATACGTAAGATCAAGGTCTGCCGGGTCATGCGGGGTGGCGCACGAGGCCAACAAAGAAAGAAGGGCTAAGGATGGGAGGTAACTGCGCAACTATTCTACTCGAAACCGTTGAATGACGTTCTTGAGGATCTCGCTTTCAGGAGCAAGCTCCAGTGCTTCCTCCCAGACTTGATTCGCTTCGCTTTGATCGCCAGCTACCCATAGTACTTCACCAAGATGAGCTGCGATTTCATCGTTTCGAAACATCTCATAGGCTCGCCGAAGATAGGTCAGTGCCATTTCAAAATTGTTGAGGCGGTATTGCACCCAACCCAGGCTATCGATGAAAGCAGCCTCATCAGGTTTGATTGTTAACGCCTTTTCAATCAATTCCAGTGCTTCTTCATGCCGGTTGGTCTGGTCGGTCAATGTGTAACCCAGCGCATTCAGCGCATCTGCGTTACCCGGGTCCAGCTCAATGACTCTGCGCAAATCCGCTTCCAGGATGTCCAACTGCCCGAATCTCTGACCTGTCATCGCCCTGTAGTAGAGCAACTCGACGTTTTCTGGTTCCTCTTGCAGGATTGCGTCAAGAAAGTCCAGAGCTTCCTGTTCCTGGCCCCGGTCAGCCAGTAGCTGCGCTTCGATGAGAATAAACTGCTGCCTGTGCTCGGGCTTCTGGGTACGCAAGTTGCCGAGATGAGCTCTCGCCTCTTCCCAGAGGCCCTCATCAGCAAGTAAAGATACAATCCTCGCCTGGGCCGGAATGAACTCATATCCTTCCCCTGCCTGGGCGTATTCCTGAAGGGCTGCCGTGGTGTCTGAACGCCTTTCGGCAATCCCTCCTAAATAGTAATGCGCTTCACCTGAGCGTCGATTCCATCGCACCATCCGCTCCAGATGTTTCTGTGCCTGCAAATCATCTCCCTGCTCAAGTGCAATCAATGCCAGCGCAAACAGGACATCGCCGTCATTGGGTGACACATTAAGCGCATTGTTGTACTGAACTTTCGCAGCTTCAAGGTCTCCCCCCTCGAACAACATCCTGGCCAGAATAAGTTGCAGTCTCCGGTCGGGCTGCGGAACGGTAACTATTCCTGTGAGATAGGCGATCGCATCATCCTCGCGCTGCATTGCATCCAGAATTCTTGCCTTCAGAACGATTACATTCGGTTTTTCAGAGACGGTTAGCAGTTCTTCAGCAATGGCCAAGGCCTCAGGTAATTGACCACTGTGTTCCAGCAACACCGCTCTTGAAAACAAAAGCTGTTCGTCTCCCGGGTGCCGGTCCAGCATCTCTGTGATCGCCGCCAGAACGGCCGCTCGTTGCTTCGGTGCCAGGTCTACAGCTCGGTAGGCGAACACATCAAAGCTCGCCTTACCGCCCAGTTGCTTGACCGCTTCCATATGCCCAATCGCCGGTTCAAGTTTACCCGCACGTAGCAGTAGATCCACGGCGTGGCGGCGCGCGGCAACGTTTTCAGGGTCTACCTCCGCCCAGATGAGGGCCGTCTCGAGGGCCTCGGCGTATTTCTTCAGATACAACGCAAGTCTGGTTGCACGGGCAGCGACGCCCGGGTCACGTGTTTCGACCACCGCATCCACGTATTTATCAAGAGCAATGTCATATCGGGAGCGATGCCCTGCGACTTCCGCCACCAGTAACTCGTACAAAGAATCGCCTGGAAAGGGAGCAACCGGATAATCATCCGGGTCTGGCTGCGGTTTTGGTTGCGCAGGTTTTGCCACTGTTGGCTCCGGTGTACTAACCGGCTCTGGTTCGACTGGCGCGGTGGAACACCCGGCAAGCAGCGTCACCAGGATAGAAAGCAGCCAGAAGCGGAGTGGCTCAGGCAGGGTCCGAAGAAATGAAGATCGTCTGATGTTATTCACCTTTTTGTTACTGGCATTCACATTCACCTTGTGAATCGTAGTTTTACAGTGTATTCACCGTGTCAAGCAACGTACAATGATCCCTGGCCAATCGGCCGCTTCCCTTGGATACCGGGAGGCTCATAATTTCGAAGACTGGGTCCTGACTCACGGTTAGTGTACCTGCTAACGCAAGGGGTTCATTTTACTACACCGGATACCTATGAATCTGCTCATCATTGGCATAAATCACACCTCCGCGCCTGTAGAACTCAGGGAAAAGGTCGCATTTACTCCAGACCAGCTTGAAGTTGCGCTTAACGACATCTCAACGCATGCTGGATTGCAGGAAGTCGCGATATTGTCTACCTGCAACCGAACTGAGATTATTGCATCCGGAGACAATATCCAGTCTCTCAGAATCACCAGCTGGCTGGCTGATTATCACCAAATTGATCCCGCAGACCTAGAGCACAGCATCTATATTCTAACTGACAACGAAGCGGTTCTTCATGCCATGCGCGTTGCCAGTGGGCTGGATTCCATGGTCGTCGGTGAACCACAGATTCTAGGCCAATTTAAAGACTGTTTCGACCAGGCCCGCCAGTTCGGCACGCTAGGTGGTGAACTTGATCATCTGTCACAGACCAGTTTTCGAGTGGCCAAAAAGGTGCGCACGGAAACTGCTATTGGCAAGAGCTCTGTTTCTGTTGCTTCTACGTCGGTCACACTGGCGCAACAATTGTTCTCAGATCTGTCGGACTGCAACATTCTTATTATTGGCGCCGGGGAAACCTCTGGGCTGGTAGGCCGGCATCTCGTCAGTGCCGGTATTAAACACATTACTGTGGCCAATCGCACACTTAAGAATGCCCGGCGACTGGCGCATGAACTTGGCGGCTCAGCAATCGACCTACAAAGCATTCCTACAAAACTACCCGAGACGGACATCGTCATCGCCTCAACGGCCGCGCCGTTGCCAATCCTGGGCAAAGGAACCGTAGAGCGTGCCCTTAAATCCAGGAAGCATCGGCCCATCCTGATGGTTGATTTGGCGGTACCGAGGGACATAGAGCCGGAAGTCAGTGAGTTGCGTGACATTTACCTTTATAGCGTCGATGACCTGCAACAGATCGTGGATACCAACATTAATAGTCGTCAGGAAGCGGCGAGGGATGCAGAAACCATTCTGACAGAAGAAATTTCCAGCTATCGCACCCGGCACCAAACGAAAGGGGCAGAAGAAAAGCTTGTCAGGTTTCGCGACCACCACAACGACATCAAGACCGAGGAGCTTGAGCGAGCCGTCGCAAGGCTTCAGAAAGGTGCTGATCCAACCGAAGTGCTCACGCAGCTTGCTAATCAGCTGACCAACAAGATAATACACATCCCGAGCGTGCAGCTTAAAGCCGCTATCGATGACGACGCGGAAGACCTCGTGGCCATCATCTCTACCCTGTACAACCTGGACGACAACCTTGAATAAGTCCCTGAAGTTTAAACTGGATCAGCTACTCGACCGATACGAAGAGTTGGGAGCGCTGCTTAGTGACGCCGATGTGATCACCGATCAAAACCGGTTTCGAAGTTATTCAAAAGAGTATGCGGATATCGAACCTGTGGTTATTTGTTTCAGGCAGTTTGAATCACAGTCATCAGAGCTCGAAGACGCACAGGTGATGTCAAAAGATCCCGACAATGATATCCGGGAAATGGCAGAAATGGAGATTGGTGAACTGGAGGACTCTCTCGAAATTCTCGACAGCAGACTACAGAAACTCCTTCTTCCAAAAGACCCACACGATGCGAACAACGTCTTCCTTGAGATACGGGCAGGAACTGGCGGCGATGAAGCTGCGATATTTGCCGGTGACTTGTTTCGCATGTACACCCGTTTTGCAGAAACACAAAACTGGAAGATGGAAATACTAAACGAACGCCACGGTGATCATGGCGGCTACAAGGAGGTCATCGCCAGGGTCGATGGCAAAAATGCTTTCGGCAAGATGAAATTCGAATCCGGTGCGCACCGGGTACAGCGAGTCCCGCAGACCGAATCCCAGGGCCGTGTGCACACATCTGCCTGTACAGTTGCGGTCCTGCCTGAGCTCGATGATATTGAAGTGATTGAAATCGAGAAGAACGATTTGAGAGTCGATACTTATCGTGCGTCGGGAGCAGGTGGGCAGCACGTCAACAAAACTGATTCTGCCGTCAGGCTGACCCATTTACCTACTGGTATCGTGGTCGAATGTCAGGACGAACGTTCTCAGCACAAGAATAAGGCTCGGGCGATGAGCCTGCTTCAGGCCAAGCTGATGGACAAGGCGCAAACCGAGCAGTCCAACGAGCAGGCGGAAACAAGACGTAGCCTGGTGGGAAGCGGTGATCGATCAGAAAAGATCCGCACATACAATTTTCCTGACGGCAGGGTCACCGATCATCGAATCAACCTGACCATTCACCGTTTAGCCCAGGTAATGACGGGTGAGTTGGATCCTATCATTGATCAGCTGATTATTGAGCATCAGGCAGACCAACTTCGTTCCCTTGGCCAGGAAGATGTCTGAGACGATCGGAGGGCTCGTCAGCCAGGGTAAAGAGCAGCTGGGTGATAGATCCGACACCCCCCTACTAGATAGTTATCTGCTGATTGGCGAAGTTCTGGCCAGGCCGCGAGAATGGCTGATCGCGCATGCTGAAGAAGCCGTTTGCAGTGTCGATCAGATACGGATTCAAGCGCTATTCGCGCGAAGGCATATCGGTGAACCCGTGGCCTACATCAGGGGGTATCAATCTTTCTGGCAGCGGGATTTTTGCGTGACCCGTGATACGCTCATCCCACGACCAGAAACAGAACTTTTGATGGAAATTACCCTGGCCCGGTTTGATCAGCAACCAATGAAAGTAGTGGACCTGGGAACGGGCACGGGCGCCCTGGCTGTGAGCCTTGCTGCGGAAAGACCGGGCTGGCAGATACTCGGCACTGACATCAGTAAAAGTGCCCTGGCTATCGCACAAAAAAATGCCGGGACACTCGCGAACGTCAATTTTCTTCCGGGCTCCTGGTTCACTGATATTGAAGGTCGGTTCGACCTTATTATCAGCAACCCACCTTATATCAGGAATACAGATCCACACCTTCAGGCATTAAAGTTTGAACCTGCGGGAGCACTTAACGCCGGGGATGACGGGCTTGATTGCATCAGGCAAATTATCAACAACTGCCATGAGCACCTGGTTCCGGGGGGGCACATTCTGTTTGAACACGGTTATGATCAACAAGAACCGGTCATTCAACTGCTGGTAAATGCTGGTTTAACCGAGGTGCAAGGGTTCAGGGATCTCCAGGGACAGCCACGCGCCGTGATAGCAAGGAGCAACAACCTTGAACGATGATCAGTTACTAAGGTATGCCAGGCATATCATGCTTCCAGACATTGACATCGAAGGTCAGGAAAAGTTACTCGCCGCGCGGGTCCTCATTGTTGGACTTGGCGGCCTTGGCAGTCCCGTAGCTCTTTACCTGGCGGCTTCAGGTGTAGGGTCGCTAACTCTGGCAGACTTCGATTTAGTTGATCTTTCCAACCTGCAGCGACAGATTATTCACACGACGTCGAGTATTGGGGAACCCAAGACCGTATCGGCGAAACGCCAACTCCATGAGGTAAACCCGGATATAGAGATTCGACTTGTTCAGCAAAGAATGAGCCTGGCGACCCTTGAAGATGAAGTTGCTCTAGCGGACATTGTCGTCGACTGTACCGACAACTTTGAGGTCCGCTTCGCGATCAACGACGCCTGCCTTAGGCAGCAGACAACCCTGGTATCTGGCGCAGCTGTTCGACTAGAGGGACAGTTAATGGTTGTCGATGCCGTTAGCAAGGATATGCCTTGCTATCGCTGCCTCTACCAAAGCGCTTCTGAGGGTGCGCTGAACTGCTCTGAAACCGGCATCGCCGCTCCAGTTGTCGGTGCTATTGGCACCTTGCAGGCGCTGGAGACGCTGAAGTTGATCGTTGGAATCGGCGAGTCGCTCGCAGGATACCTTTTAACGTTCGATGCGCGCTACATGGATTGGCGAAAACTCAAGCTGCCGCAGAATCCGGATTGTGAAGCATGCACCAACTTTAGGGGTCATCGTACTGAGTCAGGAGTATGAATAGCCAAGGATTTCACGGTCATCAGGCTGTTTTCAATTTCGGTTACTGACATGCCGCTGGCGCAAAGGCCATCGACGAAGGAGCCCATGCTGGTGCCAGCAATCACCTCGACCGGTACGCGATCACGTTCAAGTACCCTGCGCGGAAATGTGCACGCCCCTGGCATCACCACCGTTCAGTACGAGACCGGTTTTCGGTCGTTCCTCGGCCGAGCTGTTACTCCTTGTTTTCTGCGCTAGCGATAGCGATGCCCACCAGTCTCGCAACTACGACGGCGATATAGAGCTGGCCAAGAATTGCCTGAAAGGATGCGATGATCCTTGCAGAGCCCAGTGTAGGTGACAGGTCTCCGTACCCCAGTGTTGTCTGTGTCACGAGGCTGAAGTAAATAAGCTCTTGGAGTACCTTTGATGTGGAATGTGCATCACTGGTATCAAGGACAATTTTGCCACCAAAAGCAGATGGTTCCAGAATAAGAATAGCGTAGTAAATTAGCGTTAAACAGATGCCGAACAACAGGTAGAGAGCAATCGATGCATAGATAACTTCCTGGTTGACAGCGCGAACTGAAAGCAGGCGCTGGTAAACTATTCGCATGATGTAGCATAGGAAGATGACCTGCAGTGCACTATAAGAAAGTAGCTGTGCGTCTGGTGACAAAACGGTCGCAAGCATCCATTTCGTTGTTAATGTTGGCGCGAAGATAATTGCGCCGATCAACAGTTCCGTCCTGTTACGCGCTGCCAGATATAGACTGGAGACCATGGTAAAGCTAAAGAGCAGTCTTGAAACCGTCGACAACCATTCTGCTGTCGCCAGCGTGGGTATAAATAACAGCAGTACCAGACTGATCAACAGCGCCTGAAAGCTTATAAGGTTAGTGTTTGATTTCATCTTGCAGTTTCCCCAGGTTCGGGGTTCACCGCGGTGCGGGTGGTCCAGTCTCTCATCTTATTGCCCTTCGGTGAATAATACGGATTGTATCGCAGTTGCTGGAAGTATCCAGCGTCGGCATAGAGCAGCCTTTGATCTTGAAAATTTTCGGTTCCGCTAGTGATGTCTATTTGAACCAGAAGAAGTGGGGGGAGCCAGGTGTTGATCGGGAGAATTTGTTGTTTTTTGACCCCTATAGTCCTGAGGTTGCTTCAATAGTAGAATTTCACGACGAATTTTCTGGTCGCATGAAACTTCACGCTGGATATTAATGATTTTACTGAAAAGATTGGCACGCGACTCTCTGGTGCATTTCCTTCTGATAGGCATCCTCATTTACGGCGTCTTCGGTCTGTTTGAAGACGAGTTTACAGAAGAGAGTGGGCGCACGATTACGGTTACACAGGGCGAGATCAAAGCGCTGACCGACCGGTCGAGACGCGTGTGGAATCGCCCCCCCTCCGAGTCGGAAATCGCGGCAATGCTACGCAGTTACGTGCGCACCCGTATCCTCTACCGGGAAGCCATTGCCATGGGGCTGGACCGGAATGATCAGGTGATCGCGCGTCGTCTGGCGCAAAAAGTAGAATTTCTCTCACGTGGCCTGGTAGCGCCGAGGCCCCCGGCTGACGAAGTGCTGGGACGCTGGTATGCGGAGAACGGCGAACGTTTTCGCGAGCCCGACAGGTACACCATCTCTCAGCTGTTCTTTGACCCGGATCGTCGCGATGACGTTGTCGGTAATGCCCAGTCAGCACTGGCGCAATTGCAGGTTTTTGAAAACATACCTGAGGACCTAACCCGTTACGGTGACAACTCGATCCTTGGGCGTTACTACTCCAGCCGCGATGAGATTGAGCTTAGAAAATTGTTCGGTAGCGACTTTGTTGACCAGGTAATTCGGCTGAAGACTGGCGTTTGGCATGGGCCTGTTTTGTCCGGCTACGGTGTTCACCTGGTTTACGTTCACGATGTGGTGAAGTCACAGGCTCTTGCCCTGGGAGACATCCGAGAGGAAGTCCAGCAAGCGTGGATGTTGGAACAGGTCGACGAATTGAGCGCCCTGTTTATCGATGAACTGATTGCGCGATATGAAGTCGTCATCGAAGAAACCCCGATGACCGTGCCACCGCCGCGAGCCGGTGAATGAGCGCAAGGTTTCGACTCTTGCTGATGGTGTTGTGGCTTCTGCCGCTGACTCACGCAATGGCGGACGAGTTTCGTCCGGCGCTGCTGGTGATTAACGAAGCCGGGCAGGGCTGGTATTCGATGACATGGAAAACGCCGCTGGACAAGGGTCGGCGCCTGGTCCTCCAGCCGCGACTGCCTTTTGCGCTGGAGCAGGTCGGTCCCACCGCCACGCATCAGATGGGCCAGGCGGTTATCGAACAATCCAGCTGGCGCGGTGAAACGGGAGCATTGGTCGGCGCTACTATTGAGATAGCCGGGTTAAGAGCATTACCCATTGAGGTGATCATCCGGATCGCCCTGGTTGATGGCAGTGAGCATTCGGCCATCCTGCGTTCGGCCTCACCAAAATGGACGGTGCCGGCTCGGGCTACGGCCGGGGCCGTCGCGGGCTCTTACTGGAAGATCGGCACCATTCATATCCTTGAGGGTTTCGATCATCTGCTTTTCGTGCTGGCACTGATACTGATCGTGCCGGGTTGGTGGCTGCTGTTAAAGGCCGTCACGGCCTTTACCGTGGCTCACAGCATTACGCTGGCGTTAGCTACGTTGGGTCTGGTGAATATTCCGGGTCCACCCACGGAGGCTGTTATCGCGTTGAGCATCTTGTTTCTCGCTGTAGAGATTATTCACAGCCGGGAAGGCAGGGTAACATTGACCGAACGCGCGCCCTGGTTGGTATCGTTATCGTTTGGGCTGGTACACGGGCTCGGTTTTGCAGGTGCGCTTAGTGAAGTCGGGCTGCCACAGAATGACATTCCTTTGGCGTTGTTGATGTTTAACATTGGTGTGGAAACAGGACAGCTGCTGTTTGTCTGTGGGGTCGTAGCAATTCGGGAAATACTAAACCGGCTGCCATTTAATTGGCCGGCTGGTAGCTGGCGTGTGCTCCCTTACGCCATCGGTGGTACGGCTAGTTTTTGGGTCATCGAGCGGGTTGCGAACTTCGTCTAGTGCCGTGCGTTCATTAGAAAAAACTGGACAGGCTCACCAGGTTAACGCTAGTCACAATATTTCACTAGTGGATGGGTTGCAAAGAGGTAACGCAAAGGCAGCGTAAACAGAACTGCGCACTCAGTACCCATCGCCTGATCGTGCGCTGCGCCACAAGAATGCCAGAATCCCGGCACTGGCAATCCAGTAGGCTTCAAAGCTAGGATAATAGTTTGATCAACCCATAATCAATAAGTATTACGCCTATGACAGACAAGACTGAAATTATCTCCACCCGGCAAAAAAACTACACCCTGTTTGTACTCGTGCTTGTTTTTACCTCCAGTCATGTTGATCGACAAATTATGGGGATCCTCGGGCAACCCATCAAAGAGTCATTGCAGATTAGTGACACCCAATTGGGTTTGTTGACGGGCATTATGTTTGCCGTTTTCTATGCAACCTTGGGTATGCCGATGGCCATGTGGGCAGACCGTCGAAACCGACGCAATCTCATCTCTTTTTCAGTCTTTTTATGGAGTGGTATGACAGCGCTGTGCGGTGCAGCAGCATCTTTCACACAGCTTTTATTATTTCGCATTGGCGTGGGCGTGGGTGAAGCCGGGTCGAACCCCCCCTCGCATTCAATAATTGCCGATCTTTACCCAAAGGAGCAGCGCGCAACCGCCATGGCAATTTTTGGTACCGGTATTAATTGGGGAATACTTATCGGGTTTCTGGTCGGTGGGTGGATCAACGAATGGTATGGATGGCGAACAGCCTTTGTTGTCGTCGGCCTGCCGGGCATCTTTTTAGCCTTGCTAGTGCGCTTCACCTTGAAAGATCCGCCGCGCGGTTATGCGGAAGCGAAAGGGAAAGAACTACCAAAAGTGAAGCCGCCGCCTTTTTGGAGCGTGGCTAAATTCATGTTGTATAACCCGGTGCTCCGCAACATTGTTGCAGCAGGCACACTGATTTCTTTTACAGGCTATGCGTCGGTCATATGGGTGCCCATTTATCTGGTTCGCATTCATGGCATGGGGACCGGTGAGGTTGGCACCTACCTCGCCCTTTTTATTGGCGTGGGTGGGGCTGTCGGCATTTATCTGGGAGGTCGTTTGGCCGACCTGTTGGCCGCTCGACACGGGGAGCAATGGCTGCCCTGGATCGTCGCAATGGCAAGTTTACTAGGGCTTCCTTTTTTATATTTTTGTTTTACGGCAGCCACCCAGACGGACGCCTTGTGGGCCTATGCGCTACCGGCTGCACTAGCGACCGTGTATGTCGCGCCTGGTTTCGCATTGATACAGAATCAGACACCAACGGAAATGCGCTCGGTCGCAGCGGCCATTAATCTGTTCATAGGAAACATTATTGGACTTGGGCTTGGGCCTTTCTCTGTCGGCTTTTTTAGCGATGTGTTTTCACCGGAATATGGTCTTGATGGCTTACGCTACGCGCTGATGACCAGTTTAGTGGTTATTCTGTGGGGGTCTTTTCACTACTATAGAACGGGTGTGCTATTGAAACGTTCGGTATCCTGACGCAGGTGCTGGCTCTATCGAGATTAGTGCTTGAACCTGGGTCACAGGAAGTGCTTATATCCCCCAGGGAATAGCGTAGTACACGCTCAAAATAATGCATTCAATAAGACAGCAGAGGAGAACATTATGGGGACAGCAGCAAGGGTCGTTGTGTTGCCACAGAAGCCAGGCGCGCTCGAAGTTCAGGAGCTGACTTTGCCCGATCCGGGTCCCACACAGGTGGTGGTGAAGCAATACGCCTCCGGAGTCTGTCATTCGCAGTTGCACCAAATGCATCGGGAGCGCAACTCACCGATTATACTGGGCCATGAGGCGACCGGCATTATTCTAAAGAAAGGCAGTGCGGTGACTCATGTTGATGAGGGCGATATTGTGCTTGTCACCTGGGTTCCTCGGGCCGCAAGAGATGCAGCAGGCCTGCCGGTGAGGGCAACGCTTGAGGTGACGGGGGGCACCGCGCAATCTGAAAATGTATTCACCTGGGCTGATCACACCCTCTGCGACGAGCAGTATGTAGTGAAGACTGATGCCAATATCAAAAAGGATGTCACCTCGATAATTGGTTGTGCGGTGATGACGGGTGCCGGAGCAGTAATAAACACCGCCGGTGTGAAAGCTGGCGAAAGCGTCGCGATTTTTGGGGTGGGCGGCGTGGGCCTGTCTGCGGTGGTAGGCGCGCGCATGGCCGGTGCTAGTCCGATCATCGCTATTGATCTAGACGATGCGAAGCTGGAATTCGCGAAGCGCTTTGGTGCAACCCACACGATCAACGCGGGTCATGAAGACGCGGTGGCTGTCATTCACGCCATGACGGTTCGGGAAGGCGAATACACGATCACCCGGCAGCTAGTGAGCGGAGCGGACTACGCCTTTGATTGCATCGGCTTGCGGCAAACCATGGAGCAAATTGCACCGGCTTGTAGAACCTGTCACTTCGGTGAACACGTTGGTGGGACCGCGGTGCTGGTGGGCGTGCCCTCTACGCCGGTTGAGTTAAATGCTATCGATATACTGATCAATGAGAAGCAGTTTCGTGGCAGTATCGGCGGTTCCTGCGCGCCCGACAGGGACTTTCCTACGTTCTTGCAATGGCATGCGGATGGTCATTTGCCGCTGGAAGAAATGGTCACGGAGCGCTACAGCATCGAGCAGATCAACGAAGCAACCACAGCGCTTGAGGAAGGCAAGATCAGTGGCCGGGCGATTCTCGAGTTCTAGGGAGCCTCGCTTAGGCTTCCTTGTCTCTCCGAGGATCATTTGGAACCCAGGCCAGTGTTCCTTCGTCAGCGGGTAAAGAGGCGTGTGTTCTGGCTGATGAATGTTCTCTATGGGAAGTTAACTTGTTAGGACTGCCGGGAGACCAATTAGCGCGAATAAAAGAGCCCGGCTTATAGCCAGGCTCTTTTGCTTCTGCGACAAGGATTACTGATGAGGTTTTATTAAAAACTTTTCACCGGTTGCTTGTTTGGAATAGGCGTTGATTGCATCGGCACTTAGCACATCTGCTAACGAAATTTCCTGAGTGTAATGGCTGTCAAAGGTTGTCTTTATTTCATTTGCCACCCGTTGGCGTAATTCGCCAAACTTTTCCATACCAATTTTTCCGATAAATGGGGTTAACAGCCATCCGCCAAGACCCCAAGACATTCCAAATGCACGGTTTAAAACTGTTGCTGAGCGATCCAGCCCACCGTAGATATAGACCTGTTTATAGGTAGTTGACCCATAAATACTATGTCCGTCAGCGGTTCTATTCGCGGCTATTTCCATCGCGGTTAAAATCTGGCTAGACAGTTTACCGCCACCGGTCGCGTCAAAAGCGATCGTCGCGCCGGTTGCAACTAACGCATCGACAAGATCTTCTTTAAAAGTCGATTCGCTGGAATCACAAACATGTACAGCACCTAACGCTTTTAGCAGCTCTACGTGTTCTTTTTTCCGGACTATATTGACCAATTGAACACCGTCGGCCAAACAAATTTTCACTAACATCTGTCCCAGGTTTGACGCTGCAGCGGTGTGCACCAACGCCGTGTGGTTTTCCATTCTCATGGTTTCAACCATGCCAAGGGCTGTCAGTGGATTGACAAAACATGACGCACCTTGTGCTGGAGTGGTGCCCTCGTTCATCACTAAACAACTGGCTGCAGGTACGCATCGATACTGCGAGTACATTGCTCCGCCGGCCACACCGATCGTTTTACCGACCATATCTTCAGCACCAGCGCCAGCCGCAATCACAACACCTGCACCTTCATTTCCGGCAGGTAGCGGCTTGTCAACTCTTGCTGCCATTGCAGGCATCATAGCTTCGGGCACATCCATGCTTACAACGGCATCGTCACCAGATCCGGCAGTGGTCATCGTAGAAACATCCGCCGGCCCCAGCAACAAACCAAGATCGGAGGGGTTAATTGGCGTCGCTTCAACTCTAATAAGCACTTCACCATCTTTAGGTTGCGGCATTGGTACTGATACAATCGAAAGCTCTAATTTTCCAGCACTGGTAATATTTGTTCGTAATTCCTTTGATTTTTCGTCACTCAATATTCTTTCCTCTAATCTTTAAATTTAACGGGACCCGAATTGATCCCTATTGATGGGGGTTATAAAAATTCGCTTAACGAGCGGAAATGTTAATGTCATAACCGTCGCATTTAAGAGAATCGACTATCAATGTTTACCGGTTAAAACTGACTAAATGCACATCCCTCATGCATTCTTACGAGGCGCTAACTGGAACAACCAGACATAACCGCTGGCAACGCCCTCAGGCGAACTTGCGAGGTTATACTTCTTACTTAACAATTCCAACACAAGTTCTACTTCTGGGCCTTCCAAATACGTACCATCTGCCTGCCGGTTATATAATTTGCCATCTACGCGCAGTGGGGAAATCATGGACTCTGTGAACGTCGCACTAGCCTGGGTAACTACCATGGGCGGCAACGGCGGTTGATCGGCTTCTGTCGGCAGCAAGCCAAGGCTGGGTGGTGTTATTCGTCATGACCGTTGGAGTGGATA
>DTZW01000153.1:0-3529 GCA_012961165.1 Gammaproteobacteria bacterium
ATGAAATCAGGCAGGGAGTGTTGGGTTTCGATATCAACCGGCTTTGGATAAGCCGCTGTGTGACAGAATGACTGCATCACAAGGTCGGCAGAAAACCCTAGGCAGGCCAGTTCTTTCAGCTCATCCCGCGTCATTGGTCCGGTTGTG
This sequence comes from Gammaproteobacteria bacterium, assembly GCA_012961165.1. GTDB lineage: Bacteria > Pseudomonadota > Gammaproteobacteria > Pseudomonadales > Azotimanducaceae > UBA9659. The sequence goes on from DTZW01000153.1 coordinate 148, forward strand.
TCCTGAGAGCCGACGGTGGTCATGCGAGGCTCGCAATAGGTACCGGGGCGCACGCCTTCAACACTGCAGGCTTTGCCGACGATCTTCTGCGCCAGTGTGAAGCCCTTGTCCGTTTCTTTGACAGGTGCTGGCTTGTTAAACACATCGCCTGGTTCCAGGCCGAGTGCTTCTCGTGATCTTTCTGTCAGTCCGCGACCAATGATAAGAGGAATTCTTCCCCCGGCCCGAACCTCGTCGAGCAAGACAGGTGTTGATAATTCGAATTCGCTAATCGTATCGCCGGCTTCGTTGGTGATTTTTCCTTCATAGGGATGGATGGTAATGACATCACCCATCGCCATCTTTGTGACGTCGCATTCGATAGGTAGCGCACCTGCATCTTCCATCGTGTTGAAAAATATTGGTGCGATCTTGCCACCAAGACAAACGCCACCGTCTCTCTTATTAGGGATATGGGGAATGTCATCTCCCATGTGCCACAGTACCGAATTAGTCGCTGATTTCCTTGATGAGCCTGTCCCGACAACGTCGCCGACATAGGCAAGAGGATGACCTTTTTGCTTCAGTTCTTCGATGGTTTCCAGCGGCCGGTCCATGGTTTTGATGAGCATGGCTTTAGCATGTAATGGGATATCGGGACGACTCCAGGCATCTCCTGCAGGAGAGAGGTCGTCAGTATTGGTTTCCCCGTCCACCATAAATACTGTAACGGTAATTTTTTCTGGGACATTCTCTTTGTTGAGGAACCATTCCGCGTTAGCCCATGACTGCAGGACCGACATTGCGTGCTCGTTAGATTTGCTTTTTTCCACGATGTCATGAAATGCATCAAACATCAGTAGTGTTTTTGACAGAGCGCTCGCGGATGTTGCAGCAGTTGCGTCGTCATCAAGCAGGCTGATCAATGGTTCGATGTTATATCCACCAAGCATTGTGCCCAGAAGTTCTGTTGCACGAACGTTGTCGATGATTGGTGAGCTCGTTTCGCCTTTGGCGATAGCGGCGAGAAATGCAGCCTTAACATACGCGGCGTCATCAACCCCAGCCGGAATTCTGTTCTCCAGGAGATCCGTAAGAAAACCTTCTTCACCTGCTGGAGGGTTCTTAAACAGCTCGACCAGTCCATTGACCTGTTCAGCGTCTAAGGGTTTGGGAACAACGCCTTCAGCTGCGCGTTCTTCCATATGTTGTCGATACGCTTTAAGCACGACCTTTACCTCACTGTATAATGACGAACAAGTCGTCCGGTTCAAAAGGTTGGCAGTGTACTGGATGAACGGCTTAAAGTTAAGCCAACAACGCCCCTCACGCGGTGTAAGACTATGAATGTGAACAGTTTTTTAAGATGTAAAACACCGGATTTATGGCTTGAGCAAGCACAAGCCAACCTGTCAGTTTTGCTGATTGATCATGCGAACTGCGAGAAGAAAGCCGCGTCGACCGCATTAAACCTGATGTACCGGCATGTTGATCAAACCGACTTGATCTTGAAACTTTCAAAACTAGCGCGAGAAGAACTCCGCCATTTTGAACAGGTGGTTGCTCTTCTGAAAGATAGAAATATAACGTATACCCAACTTTCTGCGTCCCGCTACGCGGGAGAACTTCGATCAGGTGCACGTACACATGAGCCGGCCCGGTTAGTTGACGTGCTTATTATTAGTGCCATCGTGGAGGCCCGAAGTTGTGAACGGTTTGCCCGGTTGGTTGAGGTGCTGGATGACGAGCTTGCGGAGTTTTACCAGTCACTCCTGAAATCCGAAGCCAGGCATTTCCAGGTTTACCTTAACCAGGCAGAAAAGATTGCCGGTGGTGACGTCATTCAGGATCGAATCGGTCTTTTTCTTGCGGCAGATGAGCGCCTTATCTTAACTCCTGATCCGGATTTCCGGTTCCATAGTGGGGTTCCTGTAACCCAAGCAGGCATCAGAAGACGTACTTAACCAGTTCCAGGTCTGAACCATCCGCCCTCAGAAATTGCGTTGATGTGTGCCAGTCGCCAAGAACGTACCGGGTTCCAGGGCCGAAATGCAGGTCGACTTCGTGAACGGCAGGACGATGAGTATGACCGTGAACCAGAATCGAGGTCTTGGCCTGGTTCATCACTTTGGTCACTTCTTCCGGTGTGACATCCATAATATCTTCGGCTTTCTCTCGAGAAACTTTCTGGCTTTTTCCCCGTATCTGTTCGGCAATGATTTTCCTTTCCTGCATCTGTTTCGACAGAAAATCCTGCTGGAAGGCATCTGAACGTAACAGGGTTCTTGCTTTCATATATTCCTCATCCCTGGTGCAGAGGCTGTCGCCATGCATCAACAGGGCGGGTTGATCCCCGAGGATAATAGGGTAGGGGTCAGGGAGCAGTTTCGCACCCGCAGCATTGCAAAATGCCTTGCCGATCAGAAAATCGCGGTTGCCGTGCATAATGAACACATCACAGGGAAGACTGGATAACGCCTCGATCACCTCGTTATTCAGGGGGGATTGGTCGTCGTCTCCCAGCCACAGTTCGAAAAAGTCGCCGAGAATGTAGAGCTCATTGATGGTTTGGCACTGCTCGCTGAGGAATTGTGTGAACGCCCTGGTCAGGTCTTTCCGGTAGCCGTCCAGATGCAGGTCTGAAATGAATATCCGTTTCATGATGTTTTTACCTTGTGTTAACTGACCGTTTTAATACTGTGCTTTAGCTTTGTTTTCACTGTCCGCAGTGCTTTTTCAGTGCTAGCGGCTAAGCCTTTGCTTTGCTTAAAAAAAACGTCGATTTCTTGTTTGACTGTATCCATCCTCGTTAGTAGAATGCGCCCCTTTTCTAGCGGTAGGTAGGCTAGAGGTTGCGGTATTATCCAGTGCTTTATGGTTAAGCTGCAATGACCTTTGTTCGGGGTATAGCGCAGTCTGGTAGCGCGCCTGCTTTGGGAGCAGGATGTCGGGAGTTCGAATCTCTCTACCCCGACCAGATTCTCCATGAGGTGATACGACCGGAAGGTCAGGGTTAATGCGCCCGTAGCTCAACTGGATAGAGCATCGCCCTTCTAAGGCGAGGGTTGAAGGTTCGAGTCCTTCCGGGCGTACCACTATAATGGGAATAAGAGCAATGGTGGGCGTAGCTCAGTTGGTAGAGCTCCGGATTGTGATTCCGGTGGTCGCGGGTTCAAACCCCGTCGCTCACCCCAGATAAAGAGGTGGGACTGGGAACAAGGATTGGCGGCGTCCGCGGCAAAAGGTTTGCCCGTACAAACCCCGTCGCTCACCCCAGATTAAAGGTGAGGACCTGGAAGAAGGGTCTCCACCCCTGATACAACAAACATGCGAGAGTGGCGGAATTGGTAGACGCGCTGGTTTTAGGTACCAGTATCGTAAGATGTGAGAGTTCGAGTCTCTC
>DTZW01000153.1:3589-4919 GCA_012961165.1 Gammaproteobacteria bacterium
GAATAATTAGGTAGCAGCATGCAGGTAACTGTCGAAACCACAGCAGGTCTTGAACGAAAAATGCACGTGGTTGTACCCTCGGAAAGAGTAGAAGTCCAAGTCACAGAGAAAATCAAGCAGACCGCCAAACAGGCCAAGATCAACGGATTCCGGCCAGGGAAGGTGCCTCTGCGTGAAGTAAAGAGACGGTTTGGTGCAGGGATCAGGCAGGAAGTTTCCAGTGAAATGATCCAGTCAACCTATGGCGAGGCGCTTCAGAAGGAAGACATTAACCCGGCGGGTATGCCTAAGATTGAAGAAGTTAACATCGAAGAGGGCAAGGACCTTGAGTACACGGCCGTCTTTGAAGTCTTCCCCGAAATAGAAGTCAGCGGTCTTGAAAGTATAGAAGTAGAGCGCCTGTCCAGTTCCATCGAGGAAGCTGATCTTGAAAAAATGATCGACACACTGCGGGAACAAAGGCTTGTATACGCCGAAACCGATCGTGCCGCCGCTGTAAAAGACCAGGTGAACCTGGATTTTGAAGGGTTCCTTGAAGATGAACCTTTCGAGGGTGGAAAAGCAGAAGGCACAGACCTTGTACTTGGCTCAGGTTCTATGATCCCAGGGTTTGAAGATGGGCTAACAGGCTTAAAAGCAGACGAAGAAAAGGATCTTAAACTCACTTTCCCTGAAAACTACCAGGCAGAGAACCTTGCCGGCCAGGAAGTGTTGTTCAAAATTAAAGTAAACAAGGTTTCCGAACCAGAGTTGCCAGAACTGAACGATGAGTTTTTTGAGCAGTTCGACGTCAAGGAAGGCGGAGCTGAAGCATTCCGTAAAGAAGTCACCAATAACATGAAGCGAGAACTGGATTCTGCGATCAAGGCCAAGGTCAAGGATCAGGTGATGGATGGGTTGAGTGATAATAACGAGGTTGACTTGCCGCAGTCGTTAATCGACCAGGAAGTGAACCGAATGCGTCAGGAAGCCGTGCAACAGTTTGGTGGTGGCGCTCAGTTTGATCCAAGCATGCTGCCAGCGGAAATGTTCTCCGAGCAGGCTCAAAAAAGAGTAAAGATTGGGCTGATCGTTAGCGCGATTGTTGATAAGAACAGCCTGGAGGCCGATGCTGAAAAGGTCAGGGAAACTATCGAAGAGATGGCTTCCACCTACCAGGAGCCTGAAGAGGTCATCAACTATTACTACAGCAATGAACAGCAACTCAGTCAAATTCAGAATATGGTTCTGGAAGGGCAGATTGTCGATTTCGTGCTGGAGTCGGCTAAAGTGACTGATAAAACAGTCAGTTATGACGAGGCTGTGAAGCGTGAAGCTGAGCTTCCTGCGG
>DTZW01000154.1 GCA_012961165.1 Gammaproteobacteria bacterium
TCCTCATCATGGTCGACAAGCCCCATTCGACTTGCCGGGTCAAAGAGCCCACCAATCCCAATACTTGAGTTGACCAGCACTCTCCCGAGATCACTTAGCGCCTGTTTCGGCTTGCCTTGCAAGGCATTGTTGATGATGTCACCGACATCTGAGAGGTTGCCAAAGAAATTGCGAACCGAGTACCTGACGGGTGTGGGTAATACTTTCTTATAGGCTTTAGCTGCAGGCCTGATCAGCTTCGTGTCCACAAAGTCATTAAAACCATGGACCTTGCGATTAATCATCTCGAACCGGTCTTCGCTAGCCGTTGTCACGCCCGAACAGGCCAATGCCAGCAACATCATCATCAGCCTCATCTGTGCTTCCCGATCACTGATTCCCATTGTTTGGTTAAACGTTTCTCCGATACCGGCATGCTAGTACCGATAGACTGTGCAAACAAAGAGATTCGATACTCCTCAAGCATCCATCGGAATTTCTCGAGTTTTTCCCTGGATTCGTCATCTGCCTGTTCATACCTGGACCACCACTGCCCGACGGCCTGGACTCCTGCTGAATCATTTTCGATGTTGCCACCCAGTTTCTCCAGCCTAAGGGCAATCCCTCGAAAGTATCTTGGATACTGGCGCAACCAGTCAAACGGAATACCAAAGGGGAAGCCAGCGGGTATCAGGTTATCCAACTGCCTGCGAACATCGTCCGCAGTGATCCGTAAGGACATTGTCTTGAGCTGATCTTCTATTGCCAGCGACTGCTGCAATGATTGGGCTACAACTTTCGCGATACGTTCCAGATGACCAAATAACTCAGTTTTCTTGAGTAAGCGCTCGTCGAACCCCAGGCGAGAACTGACAGGCGACATTGATTCAACAAAGGTAATCGAAAATGCCGCCTTGACGATATTCTCCGCAAGTTCCGCGCGACTTCCCCGGGTCGCAAAGTACAGCGAAAACTGATCAAAACCCGGAATGTTCTTCCCCAGATACTTTCTCTGGTCCTTTAACTGGAACATGACCAGGCGCAGCAATCCCGCAGCCGATAAGCTCAAAGCTTTCCACTCGGTCTCGACCAGCCTCACCGACACGCTATCAAGATCATCACATAGTGCAGGGTACATGGTGACGGCAACGCCACCTTCCCTGATCTGAATAGACCGCGGCAGCTCGTCAAAATGCCAATCTGTCAACCCTTCAACTTCGAGTGGGTGTTGCTGCCGGTCCTTAAGACGACTGCTCACTTTGTCCTCGAGTTGCTCTACCAATTGATCGAAATCCCGACCGCTCGCGACCAGTTTTCCCCTGTCGTCGACAACCCTAATATTCAAGGCAAGATGTCGCTCGAGGTTCGATTCCCTGAAATCCGCTGGATCAACACGCGTCCCGGACAGCCGGAACAACCGATCCGCTAGCGCCTCAATCAGGGGTTTGCCCTCATAATCGAAGTTTTCTAGAACCCGACTGACATAGTCAGGCGCAGGAACAAAATTCTTCCGCACTGACTTTGGCAAGGATCGAATAAGTGCGAGACACTTTTCCTCGAGCAGGCCCGGCACTATCCAGTCAAACTGGGCTCTGGGTATCTGGCCCAGCAACACCAGGGGAACGTCCACACTCACGCCATCATCACGGTTCCCGGGCTCGAATTTATACTTCAGCGGCAGACTGGCACCACCAACGTCCAGCCTGTTTGGATAAAGCGTCTCTGAGAGTTCTGCTTCCCGGCGCATCAACTCATCCCGGGTAAGTTCCATTGCCTTGGCATTCTTTGGCGAATCGTTAACAAAGTTACGCAGGTCCAGCTCGCTACAGACTTCTTTAGGGAGAACATGTTCATAAAAATCAAACAAGGCCCTGGACTCAACCAGAATGTCCCGTTTCCTTGCCTTCGATTCGAGTTGCTCGATGTCACGAATCAGACGGCGGTTATTCTGGAAGAACTTCAAACGCGAGCGTAGCTCCCCCTGCACCAATGCTTTTTCGATAAACAGCTCCCGGGCATTGCCCAAATCGACTGAACCAAAATCGACTTGCCTGTCGGCTACAATCACTACGCCGTACAGCGTAACTTCCTCGCGAATCACCACCAGCCCATGTTCGGCATCAAACACCGGATCATGGTGCGTACGAACCACCAGGTGCCCTGCAAGGGGTTCAATCCAACGACTCTCAATTTCTGCAACTGTTCTGGCGAATAGGCGGGATGTTTCAACCAGCTCTGAAGACAGTATCCATTTGGGTTTTCTCGCGAACTGTGAAGAACCCGGAAAAATGAACTGTCTTCGATTCCGTGCCCCCTGGTAATCATGATCACCGGCCTTGACTGCGGTGTGACCAAGCAATCCGGTTAACAAAGCCCGGTGGACGCTACCGTAATCGGCTTCTTTCTTTCTCTCCCTGAAACCTTGCTCCTTACAAATCAACAGCAGTTGCCGATGCATCTCACGCCATTCCCGCATTCGCATGTACGACAGGAAGTTCTGTTTACAATATTTGCGTAACTGACCCTGGCCTAAAGCCTGGCGTTTTTCCTCGAAATCACGCCACAGCGATACGAACGCAAGAAAATCAGAGCGCTCGTCCCAGTTTTGCTTGTGAACCTCGTCAGCAGCCTGCTGGTGATCAAACGGTCGCTCCCGGGGATCCTGGATGGTCAGGGCACTCGTAATAATGAGCATCTCAGCAAGACTACCCATCTGGTCTGCCGCGACCAGCATTCGAGCAAACCGGAGGTCAACCGGGAATCTCGCCAGCTGCTTACCCAATCGCGATATGCTGCGCGCCTTATCAACTGCGCCCAGCTCAAAAAGTAGCGCGAAACCATCGTTGATTTGTTTTGGGTTGGGTTGTTCAAGGAACGGGAATCTATCGATCTCACCTAATCTCAATTGCAGCATCTGGAGAATGACGGACGCGAGATTGGTCCGGAGTATTTCGGGTTCTGTGAACTCCTGCCGGGCCAAAAAATCATCTTCCGAATACAGCCTGAAGCAGACACCTTCACTCACCCGCCCACAACGACCCTTTCGCTGGTTGGCACTCGCCTGGGACACCGCTTCAATCGGCAACTGCTGCACCTTGGAACGAAAGCTATAACGCGAAATTCTGGCAACACCCGGATCAATCACATATCTAACCCCAGGTACTGTCAGCGATGTTTCCGCAACATTGGTCGCCAGGATGATCCGTCTGTTTTTATGCTCTTCAAATACGCGATTCTGATCGCTAATACTGAGTCTTGAATAAAGTGGCAGGACTTCAAACCCGGCAGAGCCTTTTCTTTTAATCTCTCTCGCCGTCTCGCGTATCTCTCTTTCGCCGGGAAGAAAGATCAGTACGTCTCCGTTTGGCATGGAGTCGATCTCTGCCAACGTATTAATTATGGCGCGAGTAGTCAGGTCATCCTGATCGTCACTTAAAGTGTCCTCTAAAGGCCGATATTGAACATCGACCGGGAAGGTTCGACCGCTGACCTCAAATACAGGTGCATCATTAAAGTGTCTCGAGAATCGATCAACATCAATCGTCGCTGATGTAATGACTAATCTCAGGTCAGGTCTTTTCGGTAGAATCTGTTTTAGGTACCCCAACAGGAAATCAATATTGAGGCTTCTCTCATGGGCTTCATCAACGATGATCGTGTCATAACGTTCGAGGAATCGATCATTTTGTGTTTCTGCCAGCAACACCCCATCAGTCATCACCTTGATCAAGGTCGAGGGCTTGCTCTGATCCTGGAACCTGACCTGGAAACCCACCTCGTCACCAACGCTGACACTGAGCTCTTCAGCTAAACGGTGAGCGATGGTGCGAGCGGCGACGCGCCTGGGTTGGGTGTGGCCGATCAGTCCGAATACACCCCTGCCCGCCTCCAGGCAAATCTTGGGTAACTGTGTTGTCTTTCCAGAACCGGTTTCACCCGCAACAATGACGACCTGGTTTTCCTGGATAGCTTTGATGAGTTCAGGGGCACTGCGGGATACAGGAAGCGCCTCTGGATATGAAATCTGCGGCATCTTACCCAGGCGTTCTGCGACCAGTTGCCTGGAGCGCTCAATGGCCCCTTCGAGCTTGCCTCGCTCCTTCTTTTTCTTGATTTCGCGGCGCATTCGAAAGCGGTCGGCGAGCATACACTCACCAATCTGATCTTCGAGTTCTTTGTAGGATGGGCTGGGCATGCGATAAATGGGGTCAGAGAAAAATCATCCCGATCAGTAGTGAGAATCGCAATGCTAGTGGATATTCTATATCAACGCATTGTTAAACTACGCCGGTGATGGAATTTTTACTCTGACCCCGTGTCTCGAACCCTAATCCCAGGACCAGGGCTTACTTCGTCAGGCTGTTCATGCCCTGCTCAATACCGGAGATCGTCAGCGGGTACATCTGGTCTTCAACCAGCTTCTGGGTCAACGCAACAGAAGTCGAGTATTCCCAAGTATCCTGGGGTGTTGGGTTGATCCAGATAACTTTTGCGAAGGTATCCAGCACCCTCTGCATCCAGATAGCACCTGCCTCTTCATTCCAGTGTTCGACTGAGCCACCAGCATGGGTAATTTCATAAGGTGCCATAGTGGCATCCCCCACAAAGATGACTTTGTAGTCATGCGTATACTTGTGAAGAATATCGAAAGTGTCTATTCGCTCGCTCATGCGGCGGTTGTTTTGCTTCCACAAACCGTCATAAATAAAGTTGTGGAAGTAGTAGGTCTCAAGATGCTTGAACTCGGAACGTGCAGCAGAAAACAGCTCTTCACAGACCTTTACGTGAGCATCCATGGAGCCGCCGTTATCCAAAATCAGCAGCACCTTCACCGTATTTCGTCGCTCTGGACGCATAATGATGTCAAGCATACCGCCATTTTTGGCAGTCTTGTCGATGGTATTGCTGATATCAAACTCGTCGTCGGCACCTTGCCTGGCAAGTTTTCTCAAACGCCGAAGAGAGATCTTCATGCCACGAGTACCCAGCTCTACATTATCGTCATAGGCCTTATAGTCACGTTTGTCCCAGGTCTTCTTGCCACGACGTTTTTTACCTTTCCTGTCACCTTCCTCCCCACGACCGTTTTCGCCCTTTCCTTCCTTGTCTTTTTCCTTACCTTCACCCTTAGCTGCTTCTTCTACTTCTTTTTTAAAAGCTTCGATCAGCTTTTCAAGCCCACCCAGTGATTTGATTTTTTCGAGCTCTTCAGGTGTTAGGCTCTTCTCAAACTCCCGTCGAAGATATTCGTCGGGAATCAGGGAATTAAGCAGGCTGGACAGGTCATCAAGCCCCTTAAAGTAGGAACTAAACGCACGATCAAACTTGTCATAGTGACGCTCATCCTTCACCAGCGCCATACGGCTCAGATAGTAGAACTCGTCAATATCGGCGTAAACCAATCTCGCCTTGAGCACATCAAGCAAGTGCAGCAGTTCCGTGATGGAAACCGGAATACGCGCCTTTTTGAGTGTGAAAAAAAAGTTGATCAGCATCGGTGACTGTTACCTTTTGGAATTTGCGTTAGGAATGGCGTACTTACTTACCGCCAGCACCACCGCCCTGTCTTCGATTCATGAAAGCGAGTCTCTCGAGTAATTGTACATCTTGTTCGTTTTTCACCAAAGCGCCGTAGAGTGGCGGAATCGCTTTCGAGGTATCACGGTTGGTCAAAATTTCATCAGGGATATCATCAGCCATCAGCAATTTCAACCAGTCAATAAGCTCGGAAGTCGAAGGCTTCTTCTTCAGGCCGGGCACTTTCCTGACATCGAAGAAAATTTCCATCGCCTCCTTCACAAGATCCTGTTTAATCTTTGGATGATGAACCTCAACGATACGCTTCATGGTGTCCCTATCCGGGAACTGGATGTAATGGAAGAAACAACGACGCAGGAACGCGTCCGGTAGTTCTTTTTCATTATTACTGGTGATGATCACAACGGGTCGCTGGATAGCCTTGACTGTTTCGCCAGTTTCATAAACGTGGAATTCCATGCGATCAAGTTCAAGCAACAGGTCATTAGGAAATTCGATGTCCGCCTTGTCAATCTCGTCAATCAGCAGAACCATCTTTTTTTCTGCCGCGAAGGCTTCCCACATCTTGCCTTTTTCAATGTAGTTGTTGATGTCATGTACACGATCGTCGCCTAGTTGCGAATCACGCAATCGCGATACCGCATCATATTCGTACAAACCCTGCTGGGCTTTGGTCGTCGATTTGATATGCCAGGAAATCAATTCCATACCAAGTGAACTGGCTATTTCTTCGGCGAGCATCGTTTTACCGGTGCCGGGCTCACCCTTGATAAGAAGTGGCCGTTCTAGTTCAACTGCTGCGTTGACCGCCATCTGCAATTCTTCTGTGGCGATATAAGTAGATGTGCTTGAAAATTTCATTAATGGCGACTTCCCAACATAAAAGTCCGGCAATATAACGTCTGGCTATTAATTATGCCAGCCGATTCCATCCGGCGAATAAGGTCTTCTCAACCCTCCTGATGGTTGCTTGCCCCAAGGAAACGCCGCCCAATCAGCGTCGCCAGCATTGCAGCGGTCGCCAGCAGCAACGCGAGAGACCCTGCAAGCCCATTATCCGAGGTACCCAGCAACACGTCTATAAGGACCACCACCATCGCGGGTGCCAGATGTTCATGTGCTTCACTGGTAAACCAGGGTGTGTAGATCACCACCAGCGAGATACCACGCAACAATTCCCGCCAGCCTCGATGTGCGACGAGCTTCGTTATCTTCCACCAGAACAGGCTAAATATGAGGCCGCTACCGATATACATCGTCCAGGCGACGAAATACTGATAATAGCCGATAAACTCACTCACTCTTTTTCACCCTGGTCCTGCTTCACCCAGGTAATGATGTGATCTTCCATAGCATCAGGATGGACGTACGACTCCGAGATGCATTTCTCCTTAACTGAAATTCCAGCCTCGTGAACTGTCTCCGGTGAACCCGAAACGAGCGGATGCCACCATTCCAGGTCATTGCCTTCAGCGAGCAGCCGATATGCACAGGTAGTTGGTAGCCATCCGTAGTCGAGCGCACCTACGGGAGTCAACTGGATGCAGTCCGGCACAAGTTTAGTCCTCTCCTCGTATCGGGTACAGGCACATTTGTCTTCATTCAGATACTGGCACACTACTGACGTGTAGTGAACCTCTTCGGATTCTTCATCTTCAAGCTTGTACAGGCAACAGCGAGCGCAGCCATCACAGAGGGATTCCCATTCTTGGGTTGACATGTCAAAGATGGACTTCTCTTTCCAGAATTCAGCCACGTTGGCGATGCTCTGCGGGAGGCAACTGCAGGTGGTAGCCGTGCTCCTTCAGGTTAGCCATGACAGCCACAGGATCTTCTTTAGCCAGGCTTCTTTCTTCCGTCAGCTCAAGACTCAACGCGATTTCTACTTTTCCTAACTGCTGCCGAAGCGCCTCTGGAACATGTTCAACCCCCTGGTCCGCCAGCACATATAAATAATAGTTTTCCTTGTTGACGCTCTTATAGACATCACAGGCAATCTTCATGAACCGGGTTCCGACAGCTCGGCCAGCAGGGCCTCACCTATAACAGACTCTCTCCAGCCACCTAGTTCACCCGGCAAATGATACTGGCCCTGTGCATCTTCCGATCGAATAAGCTTTTCAAGGTGCCTGCGTTTTGTCAGCAGCTCCGGGGCGACCGAGAGACTCAACGCGCGTTCTTCAACCACCCGCTTCAACCGTTTGAGTTTTTTATTGTTAATTGGCGCATCGGTTCGAACAAAGATTTCAGGACAATCCGCCTCAGACACCAGTTTCGCTTCAGCTTGAATAACCTGGATCTGGTCGCCGTATTTCCTAACCTGTCGTGACGTCATGCCTGCTCCGCTCTGAAACCCCTGCATGCTGGTGATTTCTTCCTTCACGATTAACACGAGGGACTTCTGGTCCACGACCCGATTCCGGGGAACGTCTTCTTTTCGTGCAGTGATTTCACGCCACGAACACAAAGCCTTCAGCAGGTTTAATTGCATTCGGTTCAACTGCCACAAGCCTTTGAATTTTTTATAACTGTCTTCCGGCGCTGCAACCGTCGGAATACCCTGCCCCAGCCCCAGCGACTCTGCTTCGACCCAACCAAGCTTCGGTCCACCTTCCAGCGCTTCAAGCTGGACCTTGTAGACCTCGAGCAAATGAATGACGTCGAGTGCAGCATAATCCAGCTGACTGGTGGTCAGCGGCCTTGCCAGCCAGTCTGACCGGGTCTGGTCTTTCGACAGACTGATGTCCAGGTAATGTGCAACCAATGCCTGATATCCCACTGAAAAACCAACGCCCAAAGCCGCACTTGCGATTTGCGTGTCATAGACCGGCGAGGGGACCAGACCCAAAGCATACTGGAACACTTCCATATCTTCCGAACAGGCGTGTAGCACCTTGAGCAACGAACGCTCCTCCATAACAGCTTTGAGCGGCTCGATACTCGAAACACTTAACGGATCAATCAGGAAGCAGCCTGCACCAGTGTATATCTGGATTAGCCCGACTATCGGGTAATAGGTATTGAATCTGGCGAACTCCGTGTCGAGTGCGATGACAGAAACTTCGAGACACGCTTCCACAACTTCCTGAAGTTGTTCATCCGTGTCTATATAGCGATACTCTGGTGCCACTTCTTGATTCCTTTTTTAGAGACGTTTCCTGCCTTCAAAAGCGTGAGATAGCGTGCCTCCATCGACGTACTCAAGTTCACCGCCAAGCGGGATACCCTGTGCAAGACGACTGATCGTTACATTCAGCGGTTTTAATGCTTCAGCGATGTAATGGGCAGTAGCTTCCCCTTCCACGGTGGATGACACTGCCAGAATGATTTCCTGGATACCTGACTCACACCGCCTGATCAGGTGATCAATACCAATTTCATCAGGTCCCCGCCCATCAATTGGTGAGAGAGTCCCCATCAGCACAAAGTACTGGCCGCGGAAACTGAGGGATTGCTCTATCGCGATCACGTCCGATGGCGCTTCGACAACGCATATTATGGTGGATCCCCTCTTTCCATCACTGCAAATTTCACACAACTCGGCTTCGGTCAGGTTTCTGCAGGATTTGCAGTGACCGATCTTCTCTATCGCTTCGCTGAGAATCCGCGCGAGATGGCGACCACCTTCCCGATCGCGCTCTAACAGGTGCAGCAACATTCGCTGTGCGCTTTTTGGCCCTACGCCCGGTAAACACCGAAATGCCTCAATGACCTGTTCGATTAATGTCTGTTCTTTCATTTTAAGAGAATGGTAACTTGAACCCAGGTGGCAGAGGAATACCGGCCGTCAATTCAGACATTTTGTCTTGCTGGTTTTTCTCTGCACGGCGAACTGCATCATTCATGGCCGCGGCGATCAGGTCTTCCAGGACATCCTTGGCCTCACCCAGCAGGCTACTATCGATATTAACCTTCCGTACATCGTGCCTTCCCGTCATCGTAATCTTTACCAGACCAGCGCCTGACTCACCAGTCACCTCCGTCTTTGCAATTTCTTCTTGCAGTTTCTGGACTCGTTCCTGCATTTGTTGGGCCTGTTTCATCAAGTCACCCAGCCCCTCACCTAACGCCATCGTTGTTACTCCCAGATCTTAATAAATAGATCTTAATAAATAGATCTCAATAAATAGATCTTAATAAATAGATCTTGATAAATCGTTCCTGATAAATCGTTCCTGATTAAAATTAGTTACCGAGTGGCGCAATACTCTTGGGATCCAGCTTGCCGTTGAAACTTTCTATTAACTGCTGGACGTGCTGGTCACCCTGAATGTCAGCAACTGCCTGGGCGAGACTCTGCTGTTTCTCACGCTCAGCACCCTGGGCAGGCGTTTCCACGCTGGGCGCACCAACCTCGATCGATACTTTTATTTCCTGCCCATACAGTCGGCCCAGGGCCTCTGCAATGCGACTCTCATAGGTTTTATTCCAGAGACTGGCATGATTTTCACTAAGCTTTAGAACACATTGGTGATCATTTGCACTATAGAGCTCGCAATTCGCTGCCAGAGAGGCTGCAACCCCCGAGAGTGAGAGCGCTTCAAGTATCTCAGTCCAATTCGCCGGGGAAAATTCCGGAGCGGGCTCTTGGTTTCGCTGAGGCTCTTGATCTCGCTGAGGCTCTTGGTTTCGCTGAGGCTCTTGGTTTCGCTGAGGCTCTTGATCTCGCTGAGGCTCTTGGTTTCGCTGAGGCTCCTGGTTTCGCTGAGGCTCTTGATCTCGCTGGGGCTCTTGGTTTCGCTGAGGCTCTTGATCTCGCTGAGGCTCTTGGTTTCGCTGAGGCTCTTGGGGTGCGACAAAAGGTTCCTGTTTAGGTTTAGGTTTAGGTTTAGGTTTAGGTTTAGGTTCAGGTTTGGTGACTTGCGCAGGGATCGATTCTACCAGGCGCTTCTCTGATCGATCCTTTTCGACAGGATCGTTTTTTACGATCTCGCCAACTACTTTTAGTGGTGGCGCAGACTGCCTGGTTTTTGATTGAGGAAGCGCCGGCGAAGTCGCCATAGAGGTAGCTGAAGATGATGCAGATATCGATGTAGAAGGCACCGGCGCTGCTGCTTTCGGTACTGCACTATCACCACTAATCGCGGAGACCAGACCTGCGACGGGTGATGCCTTGGAAGCGGGTGCTTCGCTTGAAGCATCGCTCCCTGATCCTGATCCTGATCTTGATCTTGAATCTGGCCCCGTTGCCGATTCAGGATCCGAGCCTTCCGGGGTGAAGGACATCATCCGCAGAAGCACCATTTCGAATCCGATTCGTGGCATGGGCGCAAGAGGCATATCCCGTTGCCCAATCAGGCCTATCTGGTAGAGCAATTGAACCTGCTGCGCAGACACCTGCTGCGCTGCTGCCAAGACCAGTTCTCGGTCCCCCTGCGCGTTATCTACAGCATCCGGAACAGCATGTGCAATGGCAACCCTGTGAAGTACAGCCAGAATATTATCCAGCAGCGCCGCATAATCCGGCGCAAACTCTGATAGCGCGGCAATTTTTTCGAGCAGCCTGGCGCCATCTTCCGCAATCACCGCGTCAATCAGGTCATAGACTTCCTGACGATCGATCGACCCGAGCATGGATTTTACAGACCCATCCCTAACTTCGTTGCCGCCAAATGAGATCGCCTGATCAGCCAGGCTCAAGGCATCCCTCATGCTGCCATCCGCCGCGTGACCTAGCTGCCATAACGCAGTCTCGTCATAGTCAATGGATTCCTTATCAAGAACGACACCCATATGGTGGACAATCTGTTCCGGCGAAAGATTCTTCAGGTTGAATTGCAGACAACGTGAAAGCACCGTCACAGGAAGCTTCTTGGGGTCGGTTGTCGCAAACAGAAACTTGACGTGTTCCGGCGGTTCTTCAAGGGTTTTAAGCATCGCGTTGAAACTGTGACGCGACAGCATATGGACTTCGTCGATCAGGTATATCTTGAATCTGCTCACAGTCGGCATGTACTGGACGTTATCGAGCAGTTCGCGCATATCATCGACACCTGTCCGTGACGCTGCATCCACCTCGATCAGGTCTACACTGCGGCCCTCTGATATTTCAAGACAGGTATTACATTCGCCACAAGGTACCGACGTCAAACCGGATTCGCAGTTAAGGCATCGGGCCAGGATTCTGGCGATGGTGGTTTTACCGACGCCCCGGGTACCGGTGAACAGATAGGCGTGATGTAACCGTTGATTATCTAGCGCGTTAACCAGTGCCTGAAGGACATGCTCCTGTCCTTCAAGATCCTGAAATGATGCGGGGCGATACTTCCTGGCGAGAACCTGATAACTCATAGCGCGATTGTACGGGGTATAGTATGCACATTGAAGCAGGAACCTTCCAAATGCCATCAACATTGTGTATCGGACACCGCGGCGCGAAAGGACTATTGCCTGAAAACACCCTGCCCTCGTTTGAACATGCCATTAATGTCGGCTGCGATTGGGTGGAGCTGGATGTCTATCATGTGGACGGTGAACTCCTTGTCATTCACGATAAATCAGTCGAACGGACCACTAATGGCAAAGGTCTTGTCTCAGAACTCAGTTTCGATGAAATAAGGGCACTTGACGCAGGGGGTGGACATTCGGTCCCAACACTGCAGGAGGTGATTAACCTGGTTGACAGACGTTGCAGGATCAATGTCGAGCTGAAAGGGCCTGCTACCGCCAAACCTGTCAGCGACCTTCTAAGCAGGTATTGCCTCACCGAATGGACCCCTCGTGACTTCCTGCTCTCTTCCTTCAATCTCAAGGAACTTGAAATGGCAGACCCTGCCTATCCTCGAGGCGTATTGTTCGCGAAGCTCTTACCCGACATGTGGGACAGGGCTGAGCGATTAGGCGCCTGGTCAGTTAACTTCAACAAAGGAGAGGTCAGCCGATCACTGGTCGAAGATGCCCACTCACGCGGTTACAAGGTCCTGGCTTACACCGTTAATTCAAACACTGACATTCTCAGAATGATCGACTACGGGGTCGACGGGCTTTTCAGTGATTACCCCGACCGGGTCGTTGAGCTGAGGGCAGGCCCCGGGAAATGACAGTAAAGCTCGCGCCCGCTTCTTCGGATCGTCGGTGTTGGATCAGGGCCGAGCTCCAGTCTTACCTGGCTGAACTCTCCCAGTTCGCGTCTATCGAGAAGAACGCTGAAGGGCAATATGATTACCCCTATCTTGATTATTACTGGCGAGAACCGGACCGCCACCCTTTTATCATCTATCTAGACAACGAAGCAGCTGGTTTTCTGCTCGTGCGCGAAGACCTGGACCCGGCTGACGGAACTTCCCTGACTGAAATCGCAGAGCTCTATATTCTCCCGGCATTTCGCCAGCGTTCAGTTGCAAGCAGTGCAATAAAAGAAGTGTTTGGTTATTTCCCAGGGAACTGGCGAGCCGCGGTGCTTCCCAATAACGATGTTGCGTACTCTTTCTGGAGGCAGCTAATTTCGGCACTGGATCCTGAGTTTACGGTGGCACTACCCGCATCCCCTAACAACCAACAGATTGTTTTTTCTTTCAGTGCCTGACCCTAGCTTGACGAGAGGTCGTCGATCTCACGACCCAAGTCGTATTTCTGACTGGTGACGATTTTTTCCAGCACCTCGACCCTGTGTCGAGCATCCTGCAAATCGCTCTCCAGGTCATGAACCTGTTCTTCAAGGTCTTCCATCCTGGGTTTGAACTTACCTCCCGAATTTGAAGCCTTGATGATCGCGACGACTGTTCTTCCCGTGATTGCAACCACGGCAATCACAGCAATCGCAATCCACATTGAACTAGCCATGATCTTCTCCTGCAGTAGATCGATCCTTCACCCGACGCCTGCGTGTTAGAGCACCCGAACCGGTGATCGCTTTAGTAATGTCCGGAAATCCGCCGTAGGAAACTTCTCCACTACCATTAATGACAACGTTCAGCTCATCGCTGACGGACATTGAAACTTTTCCTGAGCCGTTTAGTATCACATGCGCAAAATCGCTGACCAGGTGATCTAACATGACTTTACCGGAGCCATTGACGACAATCGCTTGCGTTTCGACATCACCCTGGGCCCGTATGTGACCGGCCCCCTGAATAGTAGCCCTGAAATTGTCAGCCGTCAGGTGCCCCAGGTTCACTTTACCGGAACCGTTTATCTCAACGCGGACTGTATCGTTGTCAAGGTCCGGCACGATCACTGCGCCACTACCTGTCACAGAGATCTCCCGGATGTCTTTCACGCTCAGATCAAAAGAGATGACTTCTTTCAATACTCGAAGCGGAGTCACTTTAGGACTTTTATACCCAACATAAAGAACACCATCTTTGACTTCGGAAATGATGTGCTTGATGACGTATGCAGGCGCATGAACTGTCAGAGACTCTTCATTGGTTTGTGTGATCTTTAGCGCGCCGGGGCCCCTGAAGCGAACCTGGTCGAATCGCGAAACATCCCTTACCTCAATCGGCACGATCTAGTCCTCTCCGGAGATTTTGCGAAATTCACGCTGCAGCTCAAATCGCGAGGAAGTTACATGACCTTCCATCTGCCTCAGCCTCTGCTCAATATCGGAAAACTTGTCCTTCGCCGTTTTCATTGCCTGGACATTACTCATTGCAGGTTCCTTCTCTGACAAATCGTTCGACACATGAGCCTGGCGCTCCTCAGGTCGGTTTCGTTTCCCCGACTTTCTATCATCATACTCCGAATTCCGGCCGTCTATGCCCTCTTCGAAACGGTCGGTTACCCGCCTGTAGTAGGGCTTGTCTTCCATCAAAAAGTAGGTGATGAAGTAGCTTGGAATCACCACTGAGGGTATGAATATCAACCCAAGCACCGCGTACAACCTGATCTCCCAGGTCGGTCGACCAACATAGTCTGCTACGCCGGCACATACGCCGCAGATCTTCTTTCTTTGACGGTCTCTATATAGGTGGGCGCTTTTCCGTCTGCGTGCCCTGGAACGACTTCTGGGCCATGCATCATAAACCCATGCAAACCCGTGGCTTTTCCCTTCAGCACGCGCCTTTCGCCGTGCTTTCCTGGCTCCGCCCCGCGTTCTTCTGCGCGGCTGTTCGACATTTTCAAAAAGATCGTCAAAACCTGAGTCAAGGCCAAGGGACTCCTCGTACTGACTCAGTTCTTCGGCTGCTCTGCCTGCCTGATCGGCACTATACCTCGCATTTTCAGCCTCTTTCCTTGCCTTCTCTGCCTCCGATGCAACCCGTTTTATTTCACGTTCTTCATCCGGGGAATCAAACATGCGCCTGGTCTGGTCATCAATCCACTGTTCTGCTTTTTGAGTGACTTCATCAACCAGATCCGCAATGGATTTATCCAGATCTTTTTCACGACCCGGACGACGATTGGCTCTCTGTGCCAGTCGCTCTGCACGCTCCGCCGCCCGCTCGGCCTGCCTCTCCTTTCGACTCGCTCGCTCCTCGGCCCGCTCAGCCAATCTTTTGGCTCTTCTGGCAGCCCGCCCTGCATCTCGTTTGTCTTTACTCAACTTATCGCCCTCTACCTCTGACCAAATTGCTCAAACAATCACTCTACCTCTGACCAAATTGCTCAAACAATCACTCTACCTCTGACCGAATTGCTCAAACAATCACTCACTTAACCGCACCGCTCAAGCTTCCTGATTTTCTCTCCACCCCGGGCTTTCAACATCCAGGATGGATTCCAGTGTTTCAATCCTCGCAGCCATCTTGTTGGCAACCTCTATCATCTCATCCAGTTCAGCTCGCTCACTGGACGATAGCCCGTTGACCACATTAGCCTTTGACTTGTAGTGGACAATAATCCAGATCGGTGCCACCACCAGCAGGAAGACAACTACCGGTACGAAAAATGCCACAACAATACCTTCCATTGTTTACCCCAATTCAGATTATTCAGATTCAGCTTGAGCGCCAGGTTGAGCCATTTTAGCCTTTAACCTGGCTAACGCCTCGTCGATTCTCTCATCATTTTCAAGCTCACCAATTTCATCAGACAATGTTTGCTGCCCCAGGTCGTAGGCTTCAACCTCGCCTTCGAGATCGTCGATTCTGCGTTCGTATCTATCGAATCGACTCATCGCCTCATCAATATCGACATCATGCAGTTGCCGTTTTACGCCCATTCTGCTCTGAGCCGTGCGGCTCCTGACGATCAGCGCCTTCTGGCGAGTTTTGGCATCTCCCAGTTTTTGCTGTAACAAGCCTATGTCTCCGGACAATTTATCAAGGTTAATATCTATCACCTCAAGATTAGTCTCCAGTGCCATCGTCGCCTCTTCCGCCGATGACTTTTCCTTAAGCGCCGCCCGCGCCAGGTCTTCCCTGCCTTTGCTCAGCGCGACCTCAGCTTTGCTCTCCCAGTCCTCGGCTTCAAGATGCAATCTCTCAACCCGCCGACCCAGTTCTTTCTTGTCAGCGATGAGTTTGGCCGACTGTGTCCGAACCTCTACCAGGGTTTCTTCCATTTCCTGGATGATCAGGCGAACCATCTTTTCAGGATGTTCTGCTTTATCCAGGATCGAATTGATATTCGAGTTGACAATATCGGTGAATCTCGAAAATATGCCCATCTTGTCTTACCTCTTGTTGATTTCTTAAGAATCTTGTCGTGGCATAACTATTCCAACATTCGTGCCAACTCCGCGGGTTATCTCAACCTACTGTTTTTATTCACTTTTTTACCCAGCGATCAAGTTCATCACTATTTAGCACCGCGCAATGTAGTGAATCTAGCCAACAATTAGTGAAAATGTCACTGCATACGCCATAATCTAATCTCGAATTGAAGCTTTGCCCCTATGAATACCAGACAACATTCCGAACGCCTGCTTGGTGAAGCACCCTCGTTTCTAGAGGTGCTGGACCATGTGTCCCAGGTAGCTCCGCTCGATAAGCCCATCTTAATAGTTGGTGAACGCGGAACGGGCAAGGAACTCATCGCGGCTCGCCTGCACTACCTTTCAGGCCGCTGGGATCAGGAATACTTAAAAATGAACTGTGCAGCGATCAGTGAATCATTGCTGGAGACTGAGCTGTTTGGTCACGAGGCCGGTGCTTTCACCGGCGCAACCAAAATGCACCAGGGGAGATTCGAGCGAGCAGACAAGGGATCACTTTTCCTTGATGAACTGGCAACGACTTCTGCCCTGGTCCAGGAAAAATTGCTTCGAATAATCGAATACGGTGAGTACGAACGTGTTGGCGGCAGCAAAACGCTGAACGTTGATGTACGTCTGATAGCCGCCACAAATGAAGATCTTCCGAGCCTCGCGAATGCAGGAAGGTTTCGCGAGGACCTGCTTGACCGGCTCGCATTTGATGTCATAACGCTGCCACCACTACGAGCGCGCGCTGAAGATATTATTCTTCTGGCTGAACAATTTGCCGTCACCATGGCAAGTGATCTTGGCATGGAGTTCTTCCCAGGGTTTTCAGACAAGGCCATTGAAACATTACTTGCCCACCAATGGCCCGGCAACATTCGCGAGCTTAAAAACGTGGTAGAACGAAGCGTTTATCGCGCCGCAGACGATGTGACTCCTGTTGATGTGATTACCCTGGATCCATTTGATTCTATTTTCAGACCCACTGGTTCAAGAGATAAAACCAACGCCGCCAGCTCAAAGTCGGCCGAACCGAATCGACATAGCTTTCCGCTAGACTTTAAGCAGACAGTCCAGGATTACGAAATCGATCTTATTCAGAAAGCCCTTTCAGCGTCTCAGTTCAACCAGAAAAAAACGGCCGAAACGCTAGGTGTCACTTACCACCAGCTACGCGGATACATGAAAAAGTACGAACTGTTTGAGAACGATTAGCCCGTGATACGTCTGCTGCTGTTCCTGCTGTTACTTGCGCCCTCCACGCTTCTTGCGGATGAAATGCTGTACCGTTTAATCAACCAGCGACTGTCGTTAATGGAGCAGGTCGCGGCTTACAAATGGATCAACGAACAACCGATCGCAGTGCCGGAGAGGGAAGCCTTCGTTATCAGCAAAGCAGTAGACGACGGCCTGCAATACGGCATTACCACTGACTCCAGCGGTGCATTTTTCTGGGCACAGATTGAGGCTGCAAAAGATATCCAGCAATGCTGGTTCGATCGCTGGACCGCGGGGCAAGCACCTGAAACCGCAGAGGATCTTGTGGCTATCGTCAGGCCAAAGCTCATCCTGCTGGGAAGCGAAATCACCAGTCGACTGGCGAAAAAAACAAACGACGGGAAGTTGTTCAACAGGTTATTCAGCCAGGACCTGCCTATTGACTGCCTGTCAGAAGGCGCGCACCAGAAAGTTTTTGACGCGCTTAAAAGCGTCACAACGTATCCCGACCGGCACACACAGGTTATGGACAGCGGCCGGTTACGAGTAGGAACGACGGGAGACTATGCACCGTTCTCCTACTCCGGGGATGACCTGTCGTTTACAGGTATCGATATTGACCTGGCGCTTAACCTTGCCGAGAGCCTTGATGTAGAACTGGTCTTCATCAAAACCAGCTGGCCCACATTGATGAATGACCTTGCCGCCGGCTTATTTGACATAGCGATGAGCGGCGTTTCCATCATTCCTGCCCGCCAGCAGCGTGCCTATTTCTCAGCGCCTTACCATGTTGGCGGAAAATCACCGATCACTTTATGCTCGCGTGTGCACGAATTCAGTTCTCTTGAAGCGATTGATCAGCCCGGCGTACGCGCGATCGTGAACCCGGGAGGCACAAATGAGCGCTTCATTGACGCCAAACTGAGACGGGCGAAGAAAATCCTTCACCAGGATAACCGGACCATTTTTGATGAGATCATCAAGGGTAATGCTGACCTTATGATCACGGACAGCATTGAGGTTAGGCTTCAGACAAATCTGCATCCAGAGCTCTGTGGGTCAATGCCTGGCGAGACACTGACTTACCAGGAAAAAGGCTACATGATGCCAAAAGACCCTGCCCTCAGACTCGAAGTCAACCAATGGCTTGCGGAGGTACGTTCGCAGAACATTCTGGAACGTACCTTTGATCAGCATTTGAATTAATCCGGATCAACCAGCTTTGCTTGCCACTGCATATTCGGCACAGGATCGCCGTTAATAAAAGCCTTGATCATCGCGTTCACTTCGACGGGCGCATCCTGCTGGACCCAGTGCGAGATTCGAGGCAGATATCTGATCGTGAAGTCCCGAACCCATTTATCAGTTCCGTAGGTCGTTTCCTTGGTTAGCGCCATGTCATCTTCCCCCCAGCACATGAGGGTTGGCGTTTCTATAATAGGAAAGCCCTGGTCCTTCTGGCGCTTGGCACCACCACCGAAGAAAAGCTCCCGGTAATAGTTAATCATGGCGGTCAGTCCGCCAGGACGAGCAGCATTTTGCGAGTACAGGTTAATGACTTCCTGCGAATACATTTCGGGTCTTGTGCTTGAGGCCTTGATCATCTCTCCCATCGCATTTCCACGTCTACCAATGAGCCACTCAGGCAACCCGGGGATCTGGAAAAAAAAGATGTACCAGGATTTCTTCAGTTGCGCCCATCCCGCCCCTTCACGCCCGGCAGCAGGGTGCGGCACATTGCAGATCACCAGTTTCGACAGGGGCCTGATCTCTCGAATGGAGAAATACCACGCAATCACGGCGCCCCAATCATGGGCCAATAAGATCGTTTCCTCACATTCGGCAGCATCAATCAATGCAGCCACGTCAGCCAGCAGGTTTTCGATCGCGTAATCTTTCTTGTCCGGGGGAATGGAGGAATTACCATAACCTCTCATATTCGGAGCCCATACTTTGTAGCCAAGCTCTGCTAGCATCGGGAGCTGGTTTCTCCAGGATACGGAGTGTTCAGGAAAGCCATGCAGGCAAATCGCCAGCTTGTTGCTGGACTGATCCCCACACATATCAACCTCAAACCTGAGGCCATTGGCCGTTACAAATTCTGTACTGATGCGGTCGTCAATCGCACTGGTTGCGGACATAACACTCATTGAATTTCATCCCGTTTATTAGCTGACTCATGATTGACAGCAAGCCCCCTGCCTACCAGACTAATGGGCCCTGTCGAACCGCCAGTATCTCATGACCCGACCTAATCTGAAATTCGGTATCTTCCTCGCCCCTTTTCATGGTCTGAAGGAAGATCCAACCCGGGCTCTTGAACGTGATCTACAACTGGTTAGTTACCTGGACGATCTTGGATATGACTACGCCTGGATCGGTGAGCACCATTCTGGCGGCATGGAAATCATTGCTTCGCCAGAAGTGTTCATTGCACAGGCCGCAACACAGACTAAACATATTCGGTTTGGCACGGGCGTTTCTTCACTGACCTTCCATCATCCACTGATCCTGGCTGATCGCATTATGCAGCTGGATCATATGACCCGCGGCCGTGTCGCATTCGGCATGGGCCCGGGTGCACTCCCCTCGGATGCCCAGATGATGGGAATCGATACCCTGAAGCAAAGAGACATGATGCTCCAGGCCATAGAGGTTTTGGTTCCTCTTTTACGTGGCGAAACGGTTACCCGAAAAACTGACTGGTTCGAATTGGACGAAGCGCGGCTTCAGCTGCAGAGCTACTCGAAACCTTCGGTGGAAATGGCAGTTGCATCACAGGTATCACCAAGTGGCGCAAGGGCTGCGGGTATCCATGGTGTGGGGCTCCTGTCCGTTGGGGCAACCACCACCGGCGGGTTTAACGCACTCGCCGCCAACTGGGAAATCTATGCGCGTAAGGCAACCGAACATTCGCAGCCAGTCAACCGCAATGCATGGTCACTGGTTGGCCCGATGCACATTGCCGAAACCAGGGAGGAAGCCATGAATAACGTTCGCTTTGGGCTTAACGAATGGATTACCTACTTTAAGGAGGTTGCAGCGCTGCCTATCGCGCCCAAGGGTGAAGACCCGGCAGAAGCCCTTGTTGCCAGCGGATTGGCTGTGATCGGGACACCCGATGACGCGATCGACCAGATTCAGAGACTCGAGACAGAGTCCGGCGGCTTTGGGACATTCCTGCACATGGCGCAGAACTGGGCGGACTGGGCTGAAACAAAGCGCAGCTACGAGTTATTTGCGCGCTACGTCGCACCGGAATTCCAGAACCGGAACGACAATCGACGTGAAAGCTACGGGTGGGCTGCCGGGAACCACGCGCAATATAAGCCAAAGGTGGAACAGGCCATCGGCAATGAAATTGCCAAAGACGAAGCAGAGAAAGCCGCCAAACAGTGACGTGATCACTTGCACTGATCTTTAACCGGTTTTCATCTAAAGCTGATACTGTAGCGCCCATGACCTCTACCCCTCGCTCAAATACTGAACATCCACGCCGCTTCATCAAAGTAGAAGGCAGTATTAACCTGCGAGACTTTGGCGGTTACAAAACCCACCAGGGGCAAACCGTCAAGGAAGGCCTGCTTTTTCGTTGCGGCGCGATGAACGATATACCTGATCATGCGTTCGATGACTTTGCCGAGCTGGATATTGGCGTGATCTGCGATTTACGCAGCCATGAAGAAGCTGAGACTTCTCCTACCCCTGAAGGTGGTCCATTCGCCTGCCGGGTGCATATCCCAATCTGGCCTGGCAGCTCCACTCAATTTCAGGAAACCGCGAGCAAACAGAGCCGGGGGCCATCACCCGATCAGTTCGCTGAATTTATGGCGAGTATCACCCGCGAAATCGCGCGTGACCATGTGCAAGATTATAAAAAGCTAATGAGAGAGCTGGTATCGACGGACAAGGGGTTTCTGCTGCACTGTTCAGCGGGCAAGGATCGAACCGGGTTCGGCGCCGCCATCATTCTGACCCTGCTGGGTGTTGACCACGACACAGTGATGCACGACTACCTGGTGAGTAATGAATCCGGTGACCTTTTCGAACGAATGCGCACCCGAATGCTGCAGAACCTCAAAGATCAGGGGATGAGCAGCAAGATCGATGATGAGATCATCAAGGTCATGTCAGGCGTTCGCGCTGAATATCTTCTGGGCGCCTTTGAAGAAATTGACACCCACTATGGCGGCATGTCCGGTTATCTTGAAGAAGTCGGCATTAGTACCGCCGATCAAAAACACCTGAAGGAAAGACTGCTCGCCTGACCACCGAGAACCACCTGGTATTAAAAACCTCCGTCATAAGAATCGCAGCAATCGAATCGAACACTACCGTATAGATTCTGGCCATACGCGTGTCATCCACAGCCCGCACGTCCAGTATTTCCCTGTAGCCGCGCCGTGCTGAGTGACGCAATACATCCCCCATGCCTGGATCTTCTTTGATCAGCGCCCTTCGTTAATCCCAAGTGAGGTAAGCCGGATTCAACGGCAAATCTGGGTTGGCTGGCGGTTTCCACAACAACGTTTTCATCGAAGTAAGCTCGCAGCCGCAATTAGGGATGCGATGAACCAGGCGGCGGGCACGGTTGAGCAGGTACAACTGACAAAATCAACGCCATTTTTTTGCATTAAGCCAGCTAGTTTTTGTAGTGTAATACAGTTAGTCTAATTCCATGTCGAAGGAAGAGTCTCCCAGCCCGCTGAGGCGATCAACACTCATGTTATTTGCGCTGCCGGAGTACGCTGTCTACCTCGGCTCTATTCCCGTGGGCCTATATCTTCCACTCGTCTATTCAAAGGATTTTGGTCTCTCACTAACGGAAGTCGGCCTCATTCTGATGCTGGCCAGAATCTCTGACGTGGTTACCGACCCGCTGATCGGCTACCTGAGCGACAGAACACCCGGAAAGTTCGGCAGGCGTAAACCATGGATGGCGGGCGGCGCCTTCCTGATGATGATCTCAGCATTCCAGCTGTTTAATCCAACCGTGCTAAATGAAATGCCTATTGGCCCCATGCACCTGCTTGTCTGGGCAGTGTTGCTGTGGCTCGGCTGGACCATGATCAACATTCCTTACTATGCCTGGGGTGCAGAACTTTCAGATGACTACAATGAGCGAACCCAAATCACCGGCTGGCGCCAGGCATTCGGCTTCCTTGGCAATGTCAGCGTTCTCACGGTGCCGGTGGTAGCAGGTGAAATCACCGGCTATGGCAGCCTGCCCAAAGAAGGATTAACCATCATTGGGTCGATGGCCCTGGTCGCGTTACCCGTGCTAATCACCATTACACTCTGGAAAATCCCGGAAAGAGAGGCCTACCCCAGGCCAAAGGCGCCCGTGCTCAAGCACGCAAAAGACATGTTCTCGAATGGTTCCTTCATGCTGCTCTTTTTCGGGTTTATGTTGATGTCACTAGGAACAGGTTGGGGCTCTGCTCTTTTTATGTTGTTTGCAACCTACGTGGTCGAAGCTGAGGGGCAAACCCAGGCGATACTACTCGGTTACTTCGGTGCCAATATGATTTCTCTACCCTTCTGGGTCATGGTCGCAGAGAGAATAGGCAAGAAACCCACCTGGATCATTGGCGGAGTGTTGTTTGTCATTGTGACACCTTCATTTTTGTTACTAGGTCCAGGAGACCTGAGCGGATTTTTCATCTGCCTTGCATTGTACGGCGTCGCCGGTGGTAACTTTGGCGCACTCTCGATGTCAATGAAGGCCGATGTCATTGAAATTGCGTCACGGAAAACCAGTGAAAACATCGCCGGGTCATACATTGCGATCTGGTCACTCGGATCAAAAATGGTGGGTGCACTCGCATTGGGCATATCACTACCCCTTCTGGAAATAATGGGATTCGATCCAAAAGGCGGTAACAGTCCGGAAGAGATTCAAGCCCTGGCATGGATGTACGTGATACCACCGTGGATTTTCTACGCTACTGCCGTTTGCTTTATTTGGCGTTATCCGATTTCAGCTGCTCGTCTTAAGAAGATCCGGGCGGCTTTTTTGCGCCGGGATAAAAGACGAGAACAGGCAGCTATGTGACGCTGACCATCACTTTTACAATTGCTTATTAACAATCCAAACGAATCAAACAAACACTAATTAAGGAGAGCTAACTTGTCCCAGACTCATGTGCTTATTGTCAGTAAAGGTCATGCCTACAATCACGATGCCTTCCTCGCTATGTTTACCGAAGACGCGGATATTGTCACAACACTTGTCGAACAACCTGCCGCGCAGGTCATGTTGAGACCGGAAAATATTGCGCGTTTTGACGCTGTTTTGTTCTACGACATGTCTGGTATCGCCAATGCCGGACTAGTGCACGATGATTCCAACGACACCGGACAACCCACGGATGATTATCGACAATCTATCGAAGCGTTAGTCGCGAGCGGAAAAGGAATCGTTATGTTAAATCATGCGACCTGCAGCTGGCCAGACTGGCCTCTATGGCGCCAGATACACGGCTCCTCTTTTATGCTCACGGAAGGCGAAGTATTTGGGGACACGGTGCCCGGCTCTGGCTACGCAGGTGGCCACGGCCCACTCCCCAACCCCAGCTTCACACTAAGTCCCGTTGACACCTCACATCCTGTTACCGCAGGACTGGAAGGGGGCTTGACCGTCGCCGATGAGATATACATTAAATCGAACAATTTTGAAGCGAATGTGCTGCCACTGATGCGCAGCGATTATGAATATGTATCCAGTAACTTTACCGCGCCACCCATGGCCCCAGCAGAACAGCAGGAAGGCTGGACTCACCCAGGCGGTAGCAATCTCGTTGTTTGGGCCAACGCTGCTGAAAACAGCCCTGTCGTTGCCTCAGACATCGGTGACAGCCCTGGCGCATTTGAAAACCCTGGGTTTCGACGCTTGTTGAAGAACGCGCTGCAATGGGTAGCGTCCGAGGAAGCAAGGCAGTGGGCCAGGCAACAATAATACTGCTTAGTCGTGTCACATAGCGTCCAGGCTTCTTTTGTGAAGGCTTCTTCTGTGAAGGTAAGGGGACGTTAATCTGAGTTTTGTACAGAACTCGTGTAAAACTCAGCAAAGAGTATGAAAAATAGATATAAATTTGGAACCGCGCTGACCTTTGCGCTGGCCCTGCTTTTATTCGCACAGGCGGGAAACTGGTGGATGGGTAATCTGGACCCGACACATTGGACGGCTACCTGGGCGACAGCCAACAAGAGGATTACACCGTTCGACGCACCACTCGATACCATTAACAACACCACCTTGCGCCAAATAGTGCGTATTAGTGAAGCTGGCAGAATGGTTCGAGTCTCGTTTAGCAATGAATTTGGTACGACACCGCTGATCATCAACGAAGCACATGTCGCCCTGCGAGATAGTGGTTCCGCCATCGTCGAGCGCTCCGGTAATCAACTCACTTTCTCCGGCTCTAATAGCGTTTCTATTCTGCCTGGCGCACGAATTACCTCTGACCCCGTCGATATGGATGTTGCAAATAATGCCGAAGTCGTCATCAGTGCTTATTTACCTGACGATGTGACGGGTTCTGGATCGCCGGTGACTTACCATGTCCGCGCGCTACAAACTAACTACATCGCAGCCGGCAACCAGGCGGCCGCAGTAGACCTGGACAGCGCGGCAACCTCCACAGCCTGGCATTTTCTGGCCAGTGTTGATGTTGCTAACCATTGGCCAATGCCGGTGATCGCGACCCTCGGAGACTCAATTACTGACGGCGATCAAATGGCTGCTCCCAACGAGCCGATCGACACCAATGTTCGCTATCCAGACCTGTTATCCGAAGCGATCAGCGCTGGCGGCAAAGCTGCTGGTGTGATTAATCTGGGTACCTCAGGTAGCCAGGTTCTTACATCGTTTCTTGGAGAAGACCCTGCGGCAAGACTCAACCGCGATGTATTAGCACAAGCCGGCGTCACTCACCTGATTTACCTGGAAGGTATTAACGATATCGGATTGCCGGTGATGTTATCGTTTCTCGGCATGCCGACGCCGGTAAATTCTGCTGAAGCGATCATCGCAGGACACAAGCAGCTCATTAGCATAGCAAAGGCAGCTGGACTGTTCGTTATCGGAGGCACGTTACCCCCATCTGGTGGCTCAGCACTACCTGGTTACAACGATGCAACCGCAGAAGCCAAGCGACAGACTATCAACGCGTGGATTCACGACAGTGGCGCTTATGACATCGTAATAGACTTCGACGCGGCATTGGCAGATCCAGACAACCCGGCAGTAATGAGCGCCGACTTAACTGCGGATGGTTTACACCCTAATGCAGCGGGTTATCAAGTGATGGCTGACACAGCTTTTGCTGCAATTAGCGGCATACTGCCCACCAAACGATACGCAGGTAACTAAAGCTGTAACACTAATAAACAGGCGGCTTAGTCCGCTGTTTATTATCCCTTCTTTGTCCCTTTACTTATCCTTTCTTTGCCTAACCCGCGGCCGGTAACTTCAAAAGCATCTTGCCCAGGTTTTTGCCTTCATACAGCTGCTTAAACGCTTCCGGGAAGTCTGATACATCACCTGGTACCTCATAGGACGGTATCTTCAACTTGCCATCCCTAATCCAGCGCGCCATTTGGGTTCGTGCTTCCTCATACTGGTCTGCATAATCGAAGATCACATAGCCCTGCAGTCGTGCGCGCATCGTGCCTAACCAGATGTAATTATCAGGCCCGTGCATTTCTTCCTGCGCATACTGAGAAGTAGCGCCGCACAGCAATACCTGACTGTTATTGGGCTTATTTTGTCCTGTTAGCACAAACACCTCCAAATTAAGTGCAAAAAAAAGCGGATGCACAAGACACCCGCTTTTTCGTTTTGCTTTTCTCACCTCATGGTGAGATTTCGCCGTTTAGAAACGTGTACCAAATCGAACACCTAAGTACCTGGGTGGTGAGAAGAATGACATCACCCAGAGGTTCGCAACTGAATTGGCACCAATCCTGGTGTTTTCATCAGTCAGGTTCTGGCCGAACGCTGTGATGTAGAAGCTATCGTCGGATGGCCGATACGTAACGCTGGCGTTAACAAGCGTGCGTTCTTCGATCTGCGAGTGGGACGGATGCCTGATCACAGCCGGAATCGCAGCGGCACCATTGGTGTCAAAAGGAGCCCCTTCTGCTTCATCCTGGAAATTCGCATTCACGTTCAACGACACAGCGCCACCGTTACTCAGCGGCCATTCATAAGTAGCATCAATGTTGATCTGTGTTGGCGATGAAAACGGAACATCCAGACTACTGAAATCGGTGATGCCAGTGGCCGGGTTATTCGGCTGTGGATCCCACTCAAATTCGTCATATTCCGCTTCAAGTATGCCCAGTCCTGCACGCAGTGTCAGTTGGTCTGTGGCGAGCCATGTTGCCTCGACTTCAAGACCGTAGTGAGTTGACTCACCCGCATTCACTGTCAACGTTTCCTGAGCCGGGTTACCTGCGGGGTCTGTGAATGGCACCACCTGGTTACGCTGCAGGTTTTCGTACTCGGTGTAGAAGATTGCAGTATTAATACGCAGGGTGTTATTGAGGAAATCACCTTTGTGGCCAAATTCCAGGTTAGTGTTTTCTTCAGGTGCATAAGCTACACAGGTCACTATCGTCGAACAGGTTTCTGTGAATCCACCTGAAATGAATCCAGTAGACAAAGATCCGTAAACCATCTGGTTATCAGCAAACTTGTAGTCAACGACGAATCTCCAGGTTGTATCTGTCCACTCGTCATCCGCGTCGATGTTTACTGTGAAGGCTGAAGCAGGAAGCGGGTCATGCCTTGGATCATACTGGTTGCCCGTCAAACCTGCTCGACTGATCGCAGTAGATCGATTGTCTGCAGCACAGTTCGTGACAGTATCAAACGGTGCACCTGGATCGGCTAGTATCGCATCCCTTTCCTGGGTGTACTGGTTACACGGCCCGCCGCCACCGCTCAGACGAGTAAACGTTTTCTCGTCCTTCGTATAACGTATGCCAGCGCTGACGGTAATTTTGTCTGTTGCGTTCCAGGTACCATCCAGGTAATACGCCATAGACTCCCGCTCCTGGCTAGTTGCACTAACGCCTGGATCATTGATTGAGTCCAGATTGAGGTTGATGTAGCCGCGCTCATCATAGAAAGAACCGGTTGTGGTATTAAACGCAGGCAAGATTGACACGAGACCCTGGGTTGCAATCGCCCGGAAGTAGACATCGTCTGTGGTGTACCCAATACCACCAACAAAGTTAAAATCACCGTCAAAGTTGCTGACGACCCGGACTTCAAACTGTTCCTGGGTCCTCTCAAGGTTCCGGGAAGCATCAAACAGATTATTGAACGCTTCACCAGTGTAGGTGCTTGCAAGCGTCTCCTCCGTATCCCTCTGACCGATCAGCGCCTTGATTGTGTAGTCGCCAAGCTCCAGGGTCTGTGTCAGGTAGTAGCCATCGACATCAACCGTATGGCCTTCACCAACGTTAATGCCATTACCCTGGCGACTCTGTCCGGTCTGGTAAACGTCTTTAAAACCAGTAGTAGGTGTTCCGGGGAAACCTAATGCATCCCACAGGAATGCCTCATCTTTTGGTGTCTCATTGACGGCCGTTGGTGAACCAGAATCATCCCTTGAGTATTCCCAGGTTAAAAGAGCTTGATAGTTCTCGGTAGGTTTCCACAGCAGCTTGGTCTTGAAGGCGAGCACTTCTTTATCATCCAGTTCTTCGCCGCCACCGACATTAGTGGTATCAAGTTCAGGTGGAAGTGGCGGATTTACGCTGGGCAAGCCAAACGCGGCATAGATTGGAATGAGCTCGGGAAATGTTGCAGTGTCCTTGCTGTTGGTCATCCAGCCATCGTGCGAGTCATGTACACCGGCGAACCGCAATCCCAATACGTTTTCAATGATGGGGATATCCATGGACGCTGTAATCTTAATTGCATCTGCAGAGTTCGCTCCATCGTACTGGCCGTAAGTAAACTCGACGTCACCACCCATTTCCTGAAGGTCAGGTAGTTTAGTGGTGATCGCAATCACACCACCGGTGCTGTTCTTACCAAACAGTGTGCCTTGCGGGCCACGATAGATTTCAATCTGTTCGACATCGAACAGTTCCACGAATTGAGACTGAACCGAACCGATACCAAAGTCGTCTACGGTAACACCGACGCTGGTGTCCTGCATGACAAGAATAGATGTCGATCCTGTTCCACGAATTCCGCCTGCGACGGCATTAAAACCCGGCTGCTTGGTGAGTAATACGTTTGGCGTAAGATCTGCGACAGCACGGATGTCGTTGACGAACGTGTTCGAGATCATATCCTCGGTTAAAGTGGAAATAGCAAGCGGTGTATCCTGCATGCTGGTGGTACGTTTAGTGCCGGTTACTACAATTTCTTCAAGTGCTTTTTCAGCAGCAAATGCAGTTGAACCTGATATTATTGCTACCCCCAAGAGTCCAGATACTACTGTGCGAGATATTCTAGTCGACATCTTTCCCTCTCCCTTTTTTATTTTTGTACCACCTGCCCTGCTCGTTCTGGAACGATGGTGTTTTAACTGTAACCCAAGACTTGCGGCAAGGCCAGTTTTTTGTAGTTCACCTCACTTTTGCATATTATCCGCCAAAGCTGGCTATACTCTGGCCTGACAACATCGAGGAGACACCATGACCGACTTCAATGACGACGAGATTAAAGAGCTGCGCGAATTGCTTGAAAAAGAGAAAATTCGCAAGCTTAAACAACTTTATTCCCACCTAATGGACAGTGGCCAAAT
>DTZW01000155.1 GCA_012961165.1 Gammaproteobacteria bacterium
TGTCAGAGCACGAGGATCGACGTTACCGCGCCTTGGATAGGCGACGAGCCTGCCGGCTAATATTTAAACCATCGCTGCATTTTCCTAACCTTGTTAGCGACGCCCTAATCCAAGAGATTTCCCAACTATCTACGAACGTTTGGCCGATTCTTATTTCGGTTGCCAGCTCTGCCATGATGAATCGTATGACTGTCTTGCCATACAAAAGAACACCTTTCATAATAATGCCACTGCTGATTCTTCTACTGTTTACGGATTCTCTATGAGTAACTTAAATACATTTCGTCAGGAAACACGCACTTGGCTGGACGAAAACTGCCCTGCATCGTGCCGGGGTAATGACAATATTCTTCCTGACATATTGTGGGGTGGCAGACGTCAAAAAATCGCCGAACCTGACGTCCAACGCTGGATGGATCACCTTGTTGCGCAAGGTTGGACAATCCCGACCTGGCCGAAAGAATATGGCGGCGGTGGTCTTTCTGCCGATGAGAGCAAAGTGCTGGCTGAAGAGATGAGCGCTATCGGCACCCACTCGCCACTCTACTCATTTGGCATCAGCATGCTTGGGCCTGCACTCCTGGAATACGCGACCGAAGAACAAAAGCGCGAACACTTACCCAGGATCGCCAGCGGTGAAATTCGCTGGTGCCAGGGATACAGCGAACCGGGTTCTGGATCAGACCTTGCAAGCTTGCAATGCAAAGCAGTTAAAGACGGTGATGATTATGTCGTCACTGGTCAAAAGGTCTGGACCTCCACTGCTGATGTATCTGACTGGATTTTTTGTTTGGTACGAACAGACTCAGATGCACCGAAGCACGAAGGCATCAGCTTTCTGCTAATCGACATGGAATCTGAGGGCGTCTCGGCACGCCCTATCGTATTGTTATCGGGCGCATCGCCTTTTTGTGAAACATTTTTTGATAGTGTTCGAGTACCTATCGCCAACAGAGTTTTTGAAGAAAACAAAGGCTGGTCCGTCGCCAAGGCATTACTGCTCCACGAACGAACCATGTTGGCAGGCGGCCCTGGTCGAGCCTCGACTGGTGACCAAAAACGCACATTGCTGGAAGTTGCACGCGATTCAATGAACGCTCCTACCGGTCCATTGCCGGACAAAGCTGTTCGAGCCGAGATTGCGCAAACCGAAATGGATCAGATGTGCTACGCCGCAACCTTGCAAAAGGTCCAGGATGCCGCCAAAGCCGGGAAAGGCATGGGCCCGGAAGGCTCCATGTTTAAGCTCTACCTTAGCGAGTTGGGACAACGCAGCGCAGATCTTCGGCAACGACTTAATGGGGCTGATGGCTTGATCTGGGATGGCGATGAATTCCATCCGGAAGCCAAAGAATCAACCCGCGAATGGCTGTACTCGCGCGCCTCGACAATTCTGGGCGGCACTTCTGAAATTCAGCTCAACATTATTACCAAGCGTGTGCTTGGATTGCCGGAATAGCGACATGACATTAATACTCAACGAAGAACAACAACTACTCAAAGACAGCGCCAAAAATTTCGTCGATGATCAATGGCAATTAAACCAGCTCCGAGCAAACCGTGCATCGCCAAAGTCCGGCACAATCGATACCGGGCTATGGCAGCAAATGGTAGAACTCGGCTGGGCTGCGATTCCTTTTCCTGAAGAATTTGGTGGGCTCGGCCTGGGATACGCCGAACTCGGCATCGTGATGGAAGAAGCCGGGCGCAAACTCCTGATATCACCACTGTTCTCATCGGTCGTACTCAGTGGCAGTGCCATCGAGCTCGCCGGCAATAATGATCAAAAAACTGAGCACCTGCCAAAGATCTGTGACGGCAGCGGCCTGTACGCCATGGCGTACCAGGAAACTTCACGACACGAGCCTGAAAACGTGCACGCAGCGCTCACCAAAAGCGACGGTGGCTATCAATTAAGCGGTCACAAACAATTGGTTATCAATGGTGGCTCTGCTAATCATCTAGTGGTCGTCTGCAGATCATCGGGTGATGCCGGTGACCGGGATGGTCTATCCTTGGTGCTGGTTAACAGTTCTGCAGTGGGGGTGTCCATCGCCAACAATCTGCTGCTGGACAGCACGCCTTCTGCCAACATTACCTTTAGAGATGTGCCAATTTCACCTGAGGATATCCTCGGCGAAATTGGCAATGCCGCTGATGTGCTGGATGAAGTTTACGCGCGCGCCGCGATCGCTTTGTCTGCCGATATGCTCGGGGGTATTCAATCTGCCTTTGAAATGACGCTTGAGTATCTGAAAGTCAGAGAACAGTTCGGCGCGAAAATCGGCACGTTTCAAGGTCTAAAACATCGCGCAGGACGCTGGTTCTGTGAAGTTGAACTCAGCCGGGCAATCGTGCTCAAAGCGCTCCGGAGTATTGATAGTGGCAGTAGCAATCTTGCGCGTGTCTCTAATGCCTGCAAGGCTCGCTGCACCGCCACTTACCAGCTATCCGGCAAAGAAGGCATACAGATGCACGGTGGCATTGGGGTGACAGACGAACACGACATCGGTCTGTACTTCAAACGGGCGCGTGTGACAGAGATTCTGCTAGGCGATGCGAGCTTTCACACTGATCAGTTTGCGACCGCGAGTAGTTACTGAGCGCGCGTTAACCAGAGGCCGAAAATTCCACTGTATGAAAAATTCCGTTACTTGTGAATTTTCATTAGTTATCGAATACCGATAATACTTGAACATGATTGAATAGTTTGCCGAAGGCGAATCACCTGGCGCGCCACAAATATCCATTCCCCGTAGATGTGTAAGAAAGCAGGAAAGTCCGCTCTCGCTCAATTTCATTCAACGTAGGCTGCAGCGCAACGTGCCGGGGATCATGGCGATGGGCGATTGCGGCCTGTTCGTTGGCAAAAGCCGCGACGAACAACATATCGCCTGCTTTAACGTCCGGACCACGGTCGGAATCCCGAAGCGCGAGTCCACCACTGTAGATCAGCGTGCCAGGTTCAGCATCCCTACAATAGTCAGCATGCTCACCCGTTACTTCGATATAGCGTCGCTTCATGGCAGCATCAGTAAAGCGTGTACCAATTAGCGTGATCGTGATGCCTGCGTCACTCATGGGTTGGTCCGATTGCGCTCTGTCCCACCAGCCATAGCCTTCAATATCGGCGAACTGGTTACTCATCACGCGACGCCTTGTCATACGGCGCTCGCCCATGGTTTCCATCAGGGTCGCGTGGGCCGGACGTGCAACATGTGTATCAAGACTGGACTGACCCTGTGCATAGCGTTCAAAGACAAGCACATGGCTTTCATCCTGCAGCGAGCGGGCAGCTTCGTAGGCACTGGTACCAGGTTCACCCACCAGTGCGTCCTGACCTCTTTTCTGCCAAACATCCAGCCACTCGTCGACGGTCGTTGTTTCTGTGCGAACTTGATATTCGACCAGTGCTGTCAATGGAGAATCACCAATACTCATATTTTCTGTGCTCATAGTCGCCTTAAGATTGTTACCTTTTCCCTCTGCCTTGGTGCTCTAACAGGTTCATTGCCTTCAACGGTTACCCGCTTCTTGCAACCCACAAGTTAACCGACCCGCTGACCGCATGTCGAGCTGAATAACATCTATCAAGGACACCGTCTTAGAGAATATTTAGGACGCGAAAAACCGGGTCAAATGGTTGACCTCAACGGGTGAATCTTCATGATGCTAATATCGTTGCTGCTTAGGATGCTCACGCCTACTCATATTGAGTTATTTCAACTTTCTCGCAACTAGTGTTGCTGTGAATGCCAGAATGACAGGTTTAAAGGCGTCGCGTTATGTCGACCTGGCAGGAGCAGAAGTTGACATAGGACTTGAAGCTATTGGTCTATTTTTGGCCCACAAGCCAAAACAGATCCCAGGCAGTTAATATAGGTTAGTCTGAAATCGACGATGAAAAACCCAGTCACATAAAACTACCAAGTATCTACGGAGGCTTTAACAGATGAACCGAGTTCTGATTCTTATTACCATGCTGTTCGCAGCACAAATAACCCAAGCCGGACACCATGAAAACGGCATGACATTGGCCAAACGTCAGCCGGACACTTCGATGACGGTCACCTCGGTCAACCTTGGGCAAGACCAAACTGTCATTACAGCGACGGGGGACATGGAAGCCTATGGAAAAGTATACACAACATACAACCTGGCTTATAACGGCGATCGAAAAAGCGGACCAGTAACAGGCCAGGGCAGGGGCGCAACGGCTGAAGCGATTGCCACTGGGGTTTTTGCAGGTCGTTGGTATGTAGAGGGCTCTAAAGTGATCATGAGAAATGTCGTTCAGATCAATGACGGTACGCAAAATCTCGACGTTATCACTTTTGATGCCGCGAAAAGTACTCTTGCGGTTGAAGTCTATATTCTGAAATAGAAACTTATTGGGACAGGCTTCACCTGTCCCAATATCCCGCTACATAATTCCTGCTCTTTTACTTTTGGGGCGCAAGTTACCACTAATGTTCGCTGTTCTCTCCATCTAATGCCCGTAGTGGGTCTTCAAGATCAGTTGCTCCCAGTTCGAAGGAAGTAACGGCGGCCTCCAGCGAGTTAGTTTACCTGCCCATGCACATGATGTTGGGATGTGCCTTACTTATCGAGATGCTTCTCGATAAGGTAGCGCACTGAAAGGTATTGCGGGTAAGCCCGCCAGAATGCGGTTTGTGAAGCTTTATCAACTGCGTCCCGGTGAAGTCTTTTCAGGACTGGGAAAATTTCATCTCGAGATAAAGATTGCTCATACACGGCGTTATATCGCCCAGCCAATTTGTCCAGGGCGCTAAGTATCGAATCCACAATTTCGCATGTGTCAGAGGGGCCAGGTCAATATTGGATGGTTGGCATGTCGAGGCACAACTCAAACAAATCGCGATGAACCTT
>DTZW01000156.1 GCA_012961165.1 Gammaproteobacteria bacterium
ACGATGGGTTATAAAAATCATAAGGGAACGGGTATTCCCAACCAAGAATGTCCCATGCGTGACGCTCTTCCAATGGCTTTAACCAATAGTTATCATCAGAAACTGACATGCTGGGCACACGACTGATTAAGAAGAGAAATAATCGCGCGTTGGCGCCGTTAGCGCAAGTTAGTACAAATAGTACAAATAGAGTGGTGAACGCAAATAGCGTGAATGTTGCTGTTACCACGACCGATAACATTCAAATAAGGCGATCGTCATTCGAGCCAGGATTCTAAACGTAACGTTAATGCTAATACTCTGTTTATCTGGCAGGGATTTATGGGCTGCCGAATGGTTATGGGCCGATAATCTTGCCATAGGCTCCCCTCTTCCCGAGTTTAGTGTTGTTGATGTCAGCAACTCCGTTATCCCGGTTCAAAGCCTGTATGGCAAAAAGGGTCTGCTGCTGTATTTTAATCGCAGCACCCAATGGTGACCTTACTGCATTAGACAGCTCGTTGAGTTGTCCAAGCATGCGCCTGGTCTACAGAGCAAAGGAGTCAATGTCGCGGCGGTTTTGTATGACTCACCTGCCAAACTCGAGCGTTTTTCGCACAAATACGGGATTACCTTCCCGCTCCTAAGTGACCCGGAATCATCCGCCATCATCCAGTTGGGTCTGCTCAACCCCAATTACGATCCATCAAGCAAATATTATGGCGTACCCTACCCTGGCGTTTTTCTGGTTGGCTCAAAGGGCATCATCGTTGGCAAGTTTGCAGAAGAAAACTATGGTGATCGGCCGCTGATGGAAGATCTGATCCGGGCTGTCAATGAACTCGATTGAAGCTTTGCTCATTGCCTTTGGTGATCTGGCGTGGGGGCCCTGGTTACTAATTCTGCTGCTGGGTGGTGGAATTTACTTCATATTTTTGTCGCGTTTTCTTCCCCTTCGGTACCTTTCCCACAGCCTGGCACTGCTGTCTGGAAAATACGACAAAGAAGGACCCGGAGAGATCACCCATTTTCAGGCACTGTCCAGCGCGCTCGCTGGAACGATCGGGATGGGTAATATCGCGGGTGTTGCCGTCGCTATTACTGTAGGTGGTCCCGGTGCTGTCTTCTGGATGTGGGTTACCGCAGTTCTTGGTATTACCACGAAATTCTTCACTTGCACATTAAGTGTCATGTATCGGGGTGAAGACAGTGAGGGGAATATTCAGGGGGGGCCGATGTACGTTATTACAGAAGGCCTGGGTAAGAAATATAGATGGCTCGCTGTATTTTTCTGTGTGGCCGGTGTTATTGGCTGCCTACCCATGTTTCAAACCAACCAGTTAGTCCAGACTATTCGTGAATTGATCTTCCTTGAGCAGGGTTGGATCAGACAGGACCAGGCGACCGAATTCAACCTTATCGCCGGTATCGTTCTTGCCGCTATCGTAGCAACGGTAATATTCGGGGGACTCTCACGAATTTCCAAGGTCGTGTCACGGCTTGTGCCGATAATGTCACTACTCTATGTCGGAGTCGCGTTCTACATTCTGCTGGTGAATTGGTCCGAAGTTCCGCATTACCTGATGTTGATTGTGACAGATGCTTTCACCGGGATGGCCGTAGCGGGTGGCGCAATTGGAACAGTGATTGCGACGGGGGTTCGAAGGGGGGCATTTTCAAACGAAGCGGGTATGGGTACTGAAGCGATGGCCCATGGCGCAGCCAGGACTAATGAGCCTGTCAGAGAGGGGCTGGTTGCCATGCTGGGTCCTATCATAGATACCCTGGTTATTTGCACCGCGACTGCCTTACTGATTCTCATGACAGATGCCTGGCAAGTCACCGACGCCAGTGGCGTTACCATCACCGGCATCGCTTTTGAAACCGCGCTACCCGGATATGGTTCATTCCTTTTAATCGTGTGTATCTTTTTCTTCAGCATCACGACCATTTTCAGCTATTCCTACTATGGATCAAAATGCCTTGGCTTCCTGATAGGCGCCGAGAGAAAGCATTATTACAACTACCTGATTACCCTCATGATAGTTGTTGCCAGTATGCTTTCGCTGGATGCCATGGTGGGACTTATCGATGGCGCGTTTGCGCTGATGGCAATACCTACAATGACCTCAACGATCATTCTGGCACCTAAGGTGATGTTGGCTGCGCGAATCTATTTCGCCAAAATATAACAAGCACTTGGTAAAACCCGGACTAGAAAATACCGGCTTCCAAACCTGCGGCCATTGCCATACCCAGTTCTCTGCAAGTCTGTAGCTGCTGGTCTTCAAGATCGCCAACCACAACGATGGGTGGCTGAACTTCTTTAAAATTATATCCATTACATATACGGCGAATGGCGGTTAACGCACCTGTGCCGTCGTTTCCCGCCCCGACCAGCATGCAATAGGGTTTGCCATCGACCTGTCCCTCAACTTCATAAAAGGTACGGTCAAAAAAGTCTTTTAGTGCGCCGGACATATAGCCAAAATTTTCAGGGGTTCCAAAGATGATGCCGTCTGCTTCCAGCAGATCCTCTATCCCAGCTTCCATTGCCTCCCTGAACGTGACATCGACGTCGATGTCCGGATGATTTGCACCCTCTAGCACCGCCTTGGCCATCAAACCGTTTTTCCCGGTTTTACTGTGGTAGACAATGAGTAAACGTTTTCTTTTCACTCCTGTTGCGTATCCTTTTGGTAATAGCCGTTAGACCCAACCGAGCAGTTGCGCCGCTTTTCTTCCGCATGCAGATTTCAGTTGCGGGTATTTCAGTTACCCTTTTCTTAGCCGAATCATGGTTCGTCCTACGTATTCATACTCAGGAACCTCCAGATTAAGCTTGGCCGCTGCACCCTTTTCTACCCTTCCAGCGATGTCATATTCACTACGATGACAGGGACAACGAAACCCTGCGAGCCTGGCGCCGGCGGTGAAATCAACCTCACAACCAAGATGGGTACAGTTAGCATAGACTAACAAATGCTCCGGTTTCCTGGACCTGAAGGTATTGGCTGCGTAATCCGGCTGATGAGACAGCAAGGAGTCAGGATCATTCAGAGCGTCGGAGACAATGAGCCGCTCAACCTGGGTCCTGTCGCGTCGCACAACCATCACGTTTCGCCCCAGCCACCGTACAACCTTGATATCCCCGGCGACCATTCCACCGACATCAACATCTAAAATAGTCTCATTTCTAAAAGCAGGCACCCAGGAACGAATAAATGGAACAGAAAATCCCGCCAACCCAATAAGCGAAAACCCTGCCACTATTCTTGTGAGCAAAGTCCGTCTATCAATCATCAGCTTTCTCACAGTAAGAATTGCCCTCAAAGCTGGTCATATTCGGTACACGCGAGCAGCCGTATCATGGAATAATTTCTCCTTCTCGCTAACCGTTCGGGACTGTGACATCTTCTTAAATGCGTTCCACAAAACGGGATAGGAAACGGATTCCTTGTCGACCGGAAAATTGCTTTCAAACATGCATCTATCTGCACCAAATGTATCAATACAGAATTCATAATAGGGTGCAGTTTTGTCCACAAGTTCGTCAGAAGAAGCAGGCAGCGCTCTTTTATGCCAGCCGAACCCATTGATCTTCATATTAATGCCACCCAGCTTAAAGTGAACATTGCTGCAATCTTTGAGCGCCTCGATACTCTGTTGCCAGGCCTTGAAAACTTCTACCTGTTTGCCTTCATATGGACCTATCCCAAGAGGCCCGCCGAAATGGTCAAGCACCATGGTCACTGTGGGATTGGCTTTTGCCAGTTGTGTAAATTCATCGATCTGCGTGTGATAACACCAGGCATCAAACGTC
This sequence comes from Gammaproteobacteria bacterium, assembly GCA_012961165.1. Taxonomy (GTDB): domain Bacteria; phylum Pseudomonadota; class Gammaproteobacteria; order Pseudomonadales; family Azotimanducaceae; genus UBA9659. The sequence goes on from DTZW01000156.1 coordinate 3,803, forward strand.
AGGCCCAGATCGCCCAGCACATTGAATCCTTCCATGAAATCATCCTGTAGCATCTGGTGCTCTACCGGATCGGAATGAGAAATCCGAATATCCGGACTGGTATGCCAGCTTGCGGCATGGCGGATACCACGGAACCGATTCACTGAAGCTGCAATGTGTGCCTCCAGCACCGGCCGTACCTGCGCCCCAAGGGTCAGGTCTGCGAAACTGACGATACCTGCCGCAACACGGCAGTCACCATAAGCACCGGAACTGCTCATCGCCGCCACACCCTGGACGAATTCGGTCTCTCCCACGGGCGCTAAAGCCTTGGCGACATCAGCCCTGAACATCGAATCACACTCAACAAAAACCGTACTAACGACACGATGTCCCGTGTAGACATCTTCTAAAATTTCATCAAGCAGGTATCTACTGCCATTCCGGTCCCAGAGATGGTGGTGTGGATCGCAGATCCTGAGATCGGGTTGCAGTATTTCCTCTTGCACCAATGATAACCAGGATTGCTCACCCATGATTTTCTTCCTTATTGACCTTTGTGCTACCTTGCCATCTTTGCTACTGCAGCCTGAAGTGTCAATTTGTCTGTCGGATAAGTTAAAAGCATTAGCTATCGACCTGGATGGCACTTTGCTGGTTGGGGAAAGCCTCTCTGAGCGGAACCTGCGAGTCGTCTCAGCTGCGTACAAAAAGGGATATCACATCGTCGTCGCAACCGCGCGCCGGCTGCAACCGGGTTTTGTTGAAAAGCTATACCGTATCTGCAATGAGAACCGCTGCATTGCCGGTGTCAGCCGGGCTTTTGCGTATCGCCACGGTTCAGGGCAGCAGCACCATCGGCGAACCTACCATTCACCTACGTTGTCCATGGAAAGCCAGGGTTCCTCGGGCGCGAGGGAATCCCCATTCTGTAGAATTTCGATTGAAATGTTGTCCGGAGATCTTACAAAAGCCATGCGGCCATCACGGGGTGGTCTACTAATAATGACGCCGCCATCCATCAAGCGCTGACAGGTCTCGTAGATGTTATCAACGGCATAAGCCAGGTGTCCGAAATTCCGGTTTCCATCACCCAACTCATCGGCATCCCAGTTGTAAGTGAGTTCTACCTGAGCGGACTCATCACCCGGCGCCGAAAGGAAAACCAGCGTAAACCGCCCCTGCTCGTTTTCGTAACGGCGATTTTCCTGCAGGCCCAGCTTGTCGCAATAAAAATCCAGCGAGGCTTCAATATCCTTGACCCTCACCATGGTGTGTAGGTACTTCATGTAGCGGTATTCCTTGATCGATTGTAACCATACATATTAACGGCTATGTACGAGCCACACCATTAACTCCCTTTGCTGAACTCTTGGTTACCCAATGGTCTAGCCAGGAGCCAATAAACATCAGCTGTTATCCTGTTTGCTTGAGCAGGCCAGCAAGTAGTCGTTCATTGTCCAGTGTTGTCAGGACACTCCTGGCTGCTTCCTGGCCCTTCTTGATGAAATGCTCTTTGAAAAACTCTGCTCGACCTTCACTCATGAATTCCTGGGGGGTGAGGATGCCATAAATGATCGGTACGCCAGTTTCCATCTGCACCTTCATGGTTGCGTCCATAACGGTTGACGCGACGAAATCATGGCGGTAGACGCTGTGATCGGCTATCAGGCCAGCGACCACGACGATGTCCACTGTCTGCGATTGAATCAGCTTTTTTGTAAACAGCGGGATTTCAACAACGCCTGGAACACTGTATGTGTTTACCTGGATCTGCCGATTGGCGCTCTTCAGTTCTGAACTACAACTGATGGCAAAGGCGTCGACGGCATCGGCATGCCTTTGTGATTTTCAAAATTACTCGAAATCACCCACATAGATGGGTGAGGTATAGGCAAAATCCCCATCCTCCAGCCTGACTCGAAAGTAATAGTAATCGCCAAGTTGTGGAGTTGAGGGGTCATTAAACTCATAACGCATGGAAGACTCAAAAGGAACGAGTGCAGGCTCAATACGCACAGAATCCCGGTAACCCTCTACCTCAAATGTTCGTGTTCCACCCCGTATCGCTTCCTCGATAGGGATAAGAAACTTCTGCCCGGACGTCGGTTTCGGCAAACGGTCTTTGGGTATCCACGCAACATCTTCATATCCAGGGGCAATCCCTATTTCAATCACGGTGTCTGCATCGGCTGATGTAAGCTCGAATTCCAAAAACTCATCCAGTCCGTGTGTTCGAGTTAAAAAGTCTACTCGCCGGGACTCTTGTCCAGGCTTAATCTGCCAGTATTGCCCAACACGGTCCACAGTAATCCTGGCGCCTTGTGCAACGACATAACCCACCCACTCCCGTGCGTTCCTCGGCCTGCTCATTAAACGACTAAACGGTTCACTCGAAGATTCAACAACCAAACGAAATCGACTACCCCCGGTGTCAAGTTGGCGCCTTGTTTTAAAAAGGCTGCCGTTCTTAAAAACCTCGACCGAAACGATTGGCGATGCTGCTGCAATCTCAAGGACAAGATTTCTGATCGGTTCCAGGCCAAAATTCATTGGGCTTACTGCCAGGACAATTTTCGATCCAACCGAAACATAAGTCTGGTGTTTACTCATCGCATCGAACCAGTGTTGCCCTTCTGTCAGCCAGATAGCAGTATTCACCTCTTGAAACCGTCCAGGATACTGGAGACTGTAATTAGACCCGGTGAAACCAATCCGGAATCCCATCATTGCAGCCCTGTTTCCGAACCAGTCATAGACAGAACCGCCGCTGACGATCTCTACCAACTGAAGATTCCCAGGCACCATTCGCCGCAGATCTGTGGGCTGTTCTGGTTTGGCAATAGTGAACGAAGCGGTATCACTCTTTGAAAGAACAAGGCTGGCTCCGCCTGCTGCAAGCGATTGCCAATGACTCACGACCGACGTGTCATCTAATGTTTCGTGGTCAGCGGGTAAAGTCAGGTCATATCGTCCCATGGCGTTGCGTGCCAGTTCTTCCGCTGAGTGTGCGCCTGCCAACATTTCAGTCGGGACGCCCAGGTCAGCCCAGATAATCCGGTATGGCTTGTTGCTCACGAGCACAGGGTTCGATGTTGCAGAGATTCCGCCTCCGCCGGTACGAAGTTCCAGTTGATAGGTACCTGCAGCCCGGAAACTGATGCCATCAATTTTCTGAACGGAAGTAACAACATCCAGCCTTTCCGTGAAGACTCCGTTTACCAGTAAGTCAAGGGACAGATTTTGCGCCTGCGCAATATTCCCGTACTCGTCTTCGAGCCTCACCCAAAGATCGACGAGTTCACCGGGTGTCGCGACAGAACTGGAATACAAGCTGAGCTGGCTGAAGTCGCCGGGCCCGATTTGGATAGTATTACCGGGCACCCTGGTTAACGACGCTTGCTGATTATTTTTGAGGTAAAGCGGTATCTCGTAATGGGTCATTGCCCTCGTTGGAAGCTGTAGTCTGTCTATAACGAAACGCAAGATGGTTCCTGCCGGCAACACACCTGAAGTCACGTCGAAGGCGATTGAGGATGCTTGATACCCGGGTTCGCCTGTGATCCCCACTACCTCAACGTAACGTGCCAGCAGTTGCGCGGCTGAGCGGTCGTCCGTCACCACCCGCACGAAGTTGGTTGAAGCTGGCGTTTCTATTTGCAGCCTTCGCCCCTCCGTCCATTGCTGGCGAAGCACGATAGACCCGCCAGCTACCAGAGAAACCGGTAGTTGATAAGTAATCTCCGCATAAACCACCTCATCGACAACACTTTGGCCGCGAACCGTCAATTCGGCAGCGTCTGCGGTCGGTTCGGGGGCGACAGCGCCTGCGGCCTGTTCGGTGCCAACAATAAGTTCCGCATTGCTGATTTCCGCACGGATCGGCAAAGATAGCAGGACCAACCAACCTATCAAGTAGTATTGTTTCAACATGATGAGTAGTTTGATTAAATCTGGGAGCGAATGAAAGCCATCAGCGCGACCGTTGCAATGTTACCGGAAACACCTATTAGCTCATTTGTTCTTGCGGGATCAGATACTGAACCCGGAACCATCACTAGCTCACCACCGGCACCTTTCAGGGCTTTTGCAAAGCCCTTCGCCTGCAATGTCGTGATCTCCCGTTCAGGGTTATATAAAAGCGCAAAGGGCGGCAGGCTCGGGTTTTTGGATACGTGAGTCTGGGGTGAAGCTGCACGCCAAACTTTTTCGTCGGAAGTGAAAATCACTTCGTGTTTTCGACGCTCGATAAAACTACCCAGTTCTTTCATCACTCGTGTGATGTCATAGCTCGTGGAGTCGATTGAAACAACAGCCCTTATACCTTTACCGCTTATGCCTTCAGCACGAAGATAGCTTGAATCCGCCATGACAAGTGATACCAGGTGTCCGCCTGCGCCGTGCCCCATCATAACTATTCTGTCCGCATCCAGTCCGAACTCAGCGCCGTTTTCCTGAATCCATCCGATCGCACTGACCAGGTCGAGGAGCTGGTCGTATATCTTGTAATCCCATCTTAGTCTGTAATTAATGCTGACAAGGGCGAAGCCGTTATGTGTGAAATAGTTTGGTTTCACATGGACGTCTTTCTTGTCACCAAAAGCCCAGGCGCCTCCGTGAACATAGAGAATAACCGGGGCAAGTGCGATGTCGTTTGGTCTATAGACGTCCAGGGTCTGAAGTGTTGTAACCTCATCAAGTTTCTGGGCGACATAGTGAATGTCACTGGTTAATGAGAAATCGAAACCAGCGTCGATAATGCTGGTTTCCTCAGATCCTTTTGCAGTGAAACTAACTGTAGAAAACAGTACTACCCAAAGAAGGACATATCGCATCAATTCACCGCTAGCCTTAGATATAAGCGGCAATTTAAGCTGCAAATCACAGGGTAATCAAGGTCAAAAGTGTAAGTATATTAATAACATAACATCAGGATGCTCTCACGGGAATCGTATCCTGATATAACGCGAATAAGAATCGGACAAAAAAAGGCCGCGTATAGCGGCCTTTAAATCAGGTCACTGATTAAGCTTATTGATACTGCTTCAGCTCTTCTCGTGCAATAACCCGCCGATGCACCTCGTCTGGACCATCTGCCAACCTGAGAGTTCGTTGACCCGTCCACATCGCCGCAAGAGGCGTGTCCTGCGAGACGCCAAGCGCACCGTGCATCTGAATAGCACTGTCAATGACCTTAAGTGTCATATTAGGTACTGCGACCTTAATCGCCGAGATGTACTTCCTGGCTTCCTTATTTCCAATCGTATCCATCATGTACGCAGCCTTCAAAACTGCGAGTCGACACATATCAATTTCTATGCGTGAGTTTGCAATAACGTCATAGTTACCACCCAGCTCTGCCAGTGACTTGCCAAAAGCAGTTCGAGACAGTGCGCGACGGCACAACAACTCAAGCGCTCGTTCAGCGACGCCAATGGATCTCATGCAGTGGTGAATTCGACCTGGGCCAAGACGACCTTGCGAAATTTCAAATCCGCGACCTTCTCCAAGAATAATGTTTTCCTTTGGCACTCGCACATTATCGAACTTGATATGCATGTGCCCGTGTGGAGCATCATCTTTACCAAAAACGAACATAGGTCGGACTATTTCCACACCCGGGTACGGAAGTGGTACCAGAATTTGTGACTGACGAAGGTGCTTGGGTGCATCCGGATTAGTCACAACCATGGTGATCATAATTTTACAACGTGGATCACCTGCACCAGAGATGTAATGCTTCTCACCGTTAATAACCCACTCGTCACCGTCAAGTACTGCTCTTGTTGCAATATTAGTTGCATCTGAAGAAGCGACATGAGGCTCTGTCATCGCAAATGCAGAACGAATCTTTCCTTCCAGCAACGGCTCCAGCCATTCTTTCTTATGCTGCTCTGAGCCATAGCGCTCAAGCACTTCCATGTTGCCGGTGTCAGGCGCAGCGCAGTTAAATATTTCTGATGCAATCGGATTACGTGCCATGACTTCTGCAAGATGCGCGTACTCCAGGTTGCTTACACCTGCTCCGCCCTGACTTTCAGGAAGGAAAAAATTCCACAGGCCTGCTTCGCGAGCCTGGTCTTTCAAACCATTAAGAATTTCCAGCTGTCTGTCTGTTAATTGCCAGCGATCACCGACGTCTATCTCGGTGTAGTATTCGTCGGTGAGTGGATCAACATTCGTTTTAACAAACTTGTCGATCTTGTCCCGAATTGGAACCAATCGTTCCGGGATGTCGAGATCCATCATGGCTCGGTCCTTTTTATTAAATTGTCATTAAGGTCGCTAGCGCCACCCTGCTGTGGAGATAGTACCGCCATGTGAGAAGATATAGTTGTTTATGTCGATAGTTTATGGATTGCAATCGGGCAAACTGATTGGTCCCATACAACGTGCACTAAGGCCGAAGCCTGGTTAGCCACCAATGAATTTCATGACGGTGACCTCGCCCTGGAATGCAAGCTTCTTGTCACCAAGGGCGTTGACAAGTAATCCCTGCAGTTTCGGTAGTGCCTGGTGGCGCGGAAGCTCAAGAATCCCTGATATGTCCTGACGATTGGCGCTTGAAAGGCAGCCATATAAATAACCGTCAGAAGAAAGCCGGAGTCTGGTGCAGGTTCTGCAAAACGGTTCGCTCTCGTTGGCGATGATGCCGAAATTTCCGTAGTCCGCTACATAAAAACGTGCTGCGGTGGAATCGTATGGTGCATCGGTACGGCTGAACTCGTACTTTTTGCCGATTACATCCAGAAGAGATTCCATGGAAACAAAATCTGCATGGAATCCTTTACTTCCGAGAAGATGCCCCATCCTCATCAGTTCGATGTAGCGCAACTCGATACCTCGCTCGAAACAAAAATCGAGCATGGAAAGAATATCGCTGTAGTTCTGGGATCGCATCGGCACCATGTTTATCTTTAGCTTGATGCCAAGCTCAAGCATTGCATCGATACCTTTTAGCACCGTTTCCAGGTCCCCTCCCCTGGCAATCTGCTTGAACCTGAGCGGGTTCAATGTGTCGAGGGAGATATTCATCCGCTTTAGCCCTGACTCTGCAATCACGTCCTTCTTGGACATGAGTAGCTGGCCATTGGTTGTCAGGCTGACATCGCTGAGGCCCATCGACATAACGCCGAGAAGGAAGTCATCAAATTTAGGCGTGACAAGTGGCTCGCCTCCGGTGAGGCTCACCTTGTCGATACCTGTTGCCTGCTGTAACAACTCAACAGCTTTAAGAAGCCTTGTCGCGGACAGCTCATTATGAGCCTTCATCAGCCGTTTGCCATCAGGGACACAATAGGTACAGGCATAATTGCACGCAGCAGTCAGGCTGACACGCAAGTTGCTAAATTTTCTACCTAACCGGTCGACAATCATGACTGAACTCTGGATCCTGCGTTAAGATTATACAGATAAAGGCCGGTCCTTATACAGAACATGAATGAACCGGTTCCCAACAACCAGACCAACACCATTGGTTTGAGGATGAAGTTTAACCAATGCACATAGTGATTAACTGGATTAACCGGGAACGGCCTGCCCGACAATTCCCATTAAGTGATTTCGATCGTCTGAGTCACGAACTAAAACCTTGCGATGTTTTACTGGTGGAGGGCCGGACTCGTGTCAGCGATATTATTCGCTGGCTGACCAACAGCCCCTGGACTCACGCAGCTCTTTATATCGGGCGACTTCATGATGTAGAAGACGAAGAGCTGCGCGCGACGATCGCTTCGCTCTACAGCGGCGAGGTCCAAGACAGGCTGATCGTTGAGAGCCTATTGGGTCACGGCACTATCGTACGTGCATTATCCTCCTATGACTGCGAACACCTTCGCATCTGCAGACCTTCAAGACTGTCACGCGATGATGCTACCAGTGTGACACGACATGCCATCAGCCACGTTGGGTTGGATTACGATGTCAGGCAGATTCTTGACTTGGCCAGGTTCCTGTTCCCCTGGTTCCTGCTTCCCCGAAGATGGGCATCAACCCTGTTTCACCATAGCGCAGGGCGACCTGAAAAAACGGTTTGTTCAACGATGATTGCGGAGTCCTTCGGGCATGTGAGTTTTCCCATTCTCCCGCTGGTCAAACACACCGAGGAAGGTGAGCCAAGATTCTTCCGTCGCAACCCAAAATTATGTACCCCAAGTGATTTTGATTACTCTCCCTACTTTGAAATCATCAAATACCCGTTTATGGATTTCAATCATGAGGAATACCAACTGCTCCCCTGGAAAGGTGTTGGCATGCTGTCAGCAGAAGAAGCAGACATTTATGTTGAGTCAGATGAAACTCCTAATACGGGTGATCAATAAAGGCGGTGAGCCGTTCTACAAAGTCGTGCTTCCAGAAAACCTTGTTTGATCCTTTTACCAATACGCTGTCACCAGGCTCCAGCCGACTCACAAAATTTTCGAGGTCGAATTCGTCAACCGAGGGGAAGTGGCCCTGCCGCACAAACGATGACTCCGAGAAACCTGGGCCAAAGGTATAGACCTGATCAACACCCTCTAAATGCCGTCCCATTTCCTGGTGGGCAGCCTGTGATGCCGTACCCAGCTCCAGCATCTCACCTAACAAGGCTATACGGCGGTGATGTTTTTCCATTGATCCGAGATGTGCCAACGACATCTTCATGCTGACTGGATTAGCGTTGTAACTATCATCTATGACGGTGATGCCCCCGACCTCAAGCAGGTTGCCTCGCCCACTGGGAATTTCGAGTGCGCTGATGTGTGCTACTGCTTGCTCCGGATCAAACCCCAGCGCAGAAAGGACTGCAAACAACGCGGCTATAGATTCAACTCGTTCAGCCCCGATAAACGGTACCTCACACTCAACTACTGTCCCCGCAACATCGATTCGAACGACGGTCCCTGATCCCGTAGACCGGCCTTTGGCATAAATATCCCCACCCTCACCGAAGGTCATAATCTTTGGGTAATTAGAGTGACCGGCGAGACCTACTGGTACTACCAGCGTGCCACCACTACGTAATCCATGACTGATGGAAAGTTTTTCCGCTTTGAGTTCATCCAGGTCTGAAAAGTTTCCGATATGCGCAGGTAACACATTAAGCACCAGCGCTACGTCAGGTTCTACAAGCCGCGAAAGAGGTTCTATTTCACCCGGATGATTGGTTCCAATTTCAAACAGCCCAACATCAGAACCTGCAGACATTCTAGCCAGCGATAAAGGCACGCCCCAGTGATTGTTAAGGCTTCCCTCAGAAGCATGGCAGCTCGCCATTGGACTTAAGACGCCCTGCAGCCAGGCCCTGAGGGTCGTTTTACCACTGCTTCCCGTTATCCCAACAACCTTAGCGGAAGTCCGGTTACGGGAGCAACTGCCCAGCTGCCACAGGCCATCGAGTGTATCGTCAACCCAAAGAACAGGAACTGCACAGGTCACTTTTCGATGGGCCATCACCACTGATGCCCCTGCGTTCGCTGCCATCTCTATGAAGTCGTGACCATCGCCCGCTTTTTCATTTCCGCCGCTAAAACGGGGACCAGGATTACCTGACAAAGCGACAAAAAGATCTCCGGGCGCAGTCGTTCTGGAATCGATACTGATGCCATTAACGCCCGTAGAAATATCTGCCTGACCAAAGGCGGCCTGCAATTCCGTACCTGACCATAGAAATCGGTTGTTCACTTTGGACGTCGCGCCTCCATATCGGAACTAATGAGCATCAGCGTCATTAGCTGCGCATCTTCACGGCCTTCATAATAACCTTTTCTAACACCCACCATCTGAAAACCCAGGTTGGCGTAGCATTCGATTGCGCCGGTATTGTTTACTCTCACTTCCAGCCGAATACAACCAATACCCGCGACCTGGCAACTTAGCGTTATCCAACGAATCAGTGAAGTCGCGATACCCAGCCTGCGGAACATTGGGTTGACCGCCAGCAAGTTGATGTGCGCTGTGGTGTCAGCGAAACTGGTGATCGCAAAACCGGATAGTACGTTTTCTGATTCGGACACGATGACTGTCGAGTCTGTGGTCCTGATGTGGTGTTGTACCCTGGCCGGTTTCCACCTCCATGGCAGTTCATTTTCAATCTGCGATCGGGACAGTTCCGCAATCGTCGTGGCGTCTCTTGTTTTTGCTAGCCTAATGACTGAAGAAGTTGTTTTAGGCATCGCTTTTTCCTGCGCCTATGTCAGCCGAATCATGATTTTCGGCTATTTCCCGCAGTAGGTATTTTTGAACCTTTCCCGTGGAAGTTTTTTCAAGGGAACCGAATATCACTGTCTTGGGGACTTTGAACCTCGCCAGGTTATCCCTACAAAATTGAATAACATCACTTTCCGACATCGACTCCCCGGGCTTCAGCGTGATGAATGCACAGGGATGTTCACCCCATTTTTCGTCGGACTTCGCGACCACCGCAGCCTCGAGAATTTTTGGGTGACTGAACAGCACATCTTCAATTTCAATACTGGAAATGTTCTCTCCACCGGAAATGATAATATCCTTTGATCGATCTTTGATCTGGATGTACCCATCCGGATGACACACAGCGAGGTCTCCGGAATGAAACCATCCACCGGCAAACGACCTGGCCGTTGTCTCGGGGTTTTTTAGATAGCCCTTCATCACAATGTTACCCCGCATAAACACCTCTCCCTGGGTCAGCCCGTCCCATGGAACGGGCTGCATTGTCTCCGGATCAGCCACGATCATGGCACCAGCCAATATCGACGAAACTCCCTGCCGAGCTTTCAGGGTTGCTTTTTCATTCGCTGAGAGATTGTCCCATTCCCGCCGCCACGCTGAAACAATCATAGGACCATAAGTTTCAGTCAAACCGTATACCTGTATTACGTCGAAGCCCAGCGCCTCCATACCCAGAATAACGGCGGCTGGCGGCGCGGCCCCGGCGGTCATCACCTTGATACCTGGGGGTAACCCCTGTTTCAGCGATGACTCCGCATTGAGCAAGGTGTTAAGCACAACAGGTGCGCCACAAAAGTGAGTCACGGCATCTTTCCGGAAGGCTTCATAGATCGCGTCTTCCCGAACCTGCCTTAGGCAGATTGCCGCGCCGGCAACAGCGGCCAGAGTCCATGGAAAACACCATCCATTGCAATGAAACATCGGTAATGTCCACAGGTAGTTGGGATGCATGCCCATTTCCCAGGTCAGGGCATTGTTGGCAGCATTCAGGTACGCGCCCCGATGATGATAGACCACACCCTTCGGATCTCCGGTCGTTCCCGAAGTATAGTTAAGTGAAATCGCGTCCCACTCATCATTCGGCGGATGCCAGGAATAATCGACGGACCCCTCCGCACACAGCGCTTCGTAGTCCAGCTGACCTATACGTTCCCCTCCCTCGAAGGACGGGTCATCTACATCGATGATAAGCATGTCACGTGCTGTGTTCGCGAGTGCTTCCTTGACGACAGAGGAAAACTCTTTATCGGTAATGAGAACACTCGACTCAGCATGCTCCAACAGGAATGCGATAGTAGGCGCATCAAGACGCGTGTTGATGGCGTTAAGTATCGCGCCGGTCATCGGCACCGCAAAGTGCAGTTCCAGCATTTCCGGGATGTTCGGCAGGATCGCAGCTACAGTATCGCCGGGCTTTACGCCCCGATTTACCAGAGCAGATGCCACCCTGAGGCACCGTTCATTGAACTCACCCCATTTCCTGGTGGTATTACCGTAAATAGTGGCCGGATAATCAGGATACAGGGTGGCTGTCCTTGCCAAAAAGCTTAGCGGCGTAAGTGCTTCAAAGTTGGCTGGATTCTTATCCAACCCCGTTTCATAAATACCTTTTGCCAAAATTGTCCTCCTTTCCGATATGATTTCCGCTGAACTTCATTTAATCAGCTGTTATGCGAAATATTACCACTGTTCTTTTTGATCTGGGGGGCGTCTTGATCGAACTCGGCTCTCTGTCCGAAATGATGGCGACCTCTCCACATTCTGATGAGGATATCTGGAAAGGCTGGACACGAAGCCTCTCTGTGAGATGTTATGAATCAGGAGGATGTACGTCAGAGGAATTCGCTGAAAACATGGTAGACGAATTCAAGCTGTCTATTACCGCTACCGAGTTTATAGAAAAATTCCGACAATGGCCCAAACGCACTTACCCGGGTGCCCAATCACTTCTGGATAACCTCTCCGGGAAATTCCGCCTTGCATGCCTGTCCAACACCAATCACACACACTGGGAAGGGTTTTTGTGTGATCAGGCAATTATGGCGTGTTTCAGTGATGTTTTTCTTTCACACCAGACAGGTGTTGTTAAACCCGATGATGCTGCCTTCATCCATGTCCTGGACAATCTGGGCGTCCCGGCCGAGGCGATTCTTTTCTTCGATGACAATCCCGGAAACGTCTCCGCTGCGAAAAAAATGGGCATGAACGCTGAATGCGCCAAAACTCCGAAAGGCGTGATCGACGCGCTGAATGAACTGGGCGCGAACATCTGATCAGACGGGCCGATGTGGTAGCATTCAGTCCTTGTTATCTCGGTAGAGTTCGTTCGTGAAAAAGGTCTGGCAGATCATCACTGCATTAAAAAACGCCATTGGCAATGTGCTGTTCATCGCGTTCATCGTTTTTGTCATTGTTGCCCTGGTAGGCCATGAGTCGGAGAGCATTCCTGCTTCAGCGGTAATGATCGTAGACCCTGAGGGTGTGATTGTTGAACAGTTACGGTCCATTGAGCCAATAGAGGAATTTCTGCGGGGTGAGGACTCCGAAAATGCAGAGACCCTGGGCAGGGACCTGGTGGATGCAATCCAACTCGCCGAGACAGATGATCGTATCAAGGCGATTGCCCTGGATCTTTCCAAACTGCAGGGTACTACCCTGAACCAGTACGACGACATTGGTAATGCCCTGGACAGTTTTAAAGATAGCGGTAAGCCAGTTTTCGCCTATGGCACACGCTATACGCAGTCTCAGTATTACCTTGCATCCTTTGCGGACACCATCTACATCGACAAACAAAGCCTGCCAGCAATGGGAGGGGTATTTCTCCAGGGATTTGGCGCCTACCCCCTTTACCTGAAATCCGCGTTGGACAAGCTGCAGGTCAGCATGCATGTCCTCAAGGCTGGTATTTACAAGGATGCGGCAGAAACCTTTATACGCGACGACATGTCAGATGAATCCAGGGAATCAACAGGGGAGGTCATCGACTTCCTGTGGGACAGCTACCTGTCAACAATCACCAGGCACAGGAACATTAGTGCAGAGGCAATCACCAACTACATTAACAATTACGCCACATTACTGGATCAAACAGAAAATGGACCTGCAGAACTCGCCCTTGAACTGGGGTTAATCGATGGGCTTGTGACAAGCGCCGAATGGCGATCTGAAATGCAGACTATCAGTGGAGAGTCTGGCGACACCTTTGAACATGTTGTCTATCGCAGCTATCTACGATCGATGCGAGCACCGATTGCAGTACAGAACCCGGCCACCGATAAGATTGCCGTTATCATCGCCAAGGGAACGATACTCGATGGTGAGCAGCCTGCAGGCGAAGCTGGCGGCGATACAATCGCGAAACTGATTCGCAAAGCAAGAAATTCAAAGAACGTTAAGGCAATTGTCCTGCGAGTCGATAGCCCGGGGGGAAGCGCTGCGGCATCGGAATTGATTCGAACCGAACTGGAAGCGACCCAGGAAAGCGGCAAGCCTGTCGTTGCATCCATGGGGGGATACGCGGCATCCGGCGGCTACTGGATCTCGAGCACCGCCAATAAAATTTTCGCATCAGAAACCACGATCACAGGTTCCATCGGCGTATTTACTATCTTTCCGACATTTGAACGAAGCCTGGATTACCTGGGCGTTCATTCAGATGGTATTGGCACCACCTCGCTATCCGGGGCGATGACTAATTTTGAAGAGATCAATCCGGTTTTCAAGCGGGTACTGCAAAACTCCGTCAACCAGACATACAACAAATTCCTTGCGCTGGTATCAGAAGGTCGAGGCCTGTCGATCGAAGAAGCCGACTTAGTTGCACAGGGTCGGGTCTGGTCTGGTTCGCGGGCGCTTGAACACGGGCTCATTGACGGCATTGGAGACGTTAACGTAGCAATCGAATCTGCAGCCGTTCTTGCGGGATTGACAGATTATGACGTCGTCTACATGGAAAAAGAGCTTTCACCCAAGGAGCAGTTTTTAAGACAAGTACTGCAATCCGCAGTTAGCATCCTGCCTCCTGTGCAGACTGGTTTGTTCCCTGCGATTCCTGCGGAACTTAAAACGCTCACCCAGATGGTCAGGTCACCATCAATCTATCTGCAGTGCACTAACTGTAAAATTACTTATTAGGGACCTGATAGCCCGAAAAATTCTTGCTGGCGGCTCCAGAACGATTCAAGGTTCACCGCAATCTCAGCGGTGTTTTCACAGAACCTGGGCACCCATTCTGACGGTAGCAGGTCCAGGTATCTGCGTTCACGGTACCGCTTGTCTACCAGGAAAATTATCCCACGATCTTCTTCATCCCGGATCACGCGGCCCGCTGTCTGCAATACCCTCACTAAACCGGGGTACTGGTAAGCGTATTCAAAACCTGCTTCAGGGAAGTGATTCCGAATCAGGTCCCTTTCTATTCCTATCTGGGGTAAACCGACACCTACCACGACGGCACCTATTAAACGGTTGCCCTTCAGGTCAACACTCTCGGAAAAGGCGCCGCCCATCACCGCAAAACCACAAACCTCGCCACCATCTTTGAATGCGCCAAGGAAGTTTTGCCGTTCCTCATCAGACATTTTCCTTTGTTGCACCAGTAGAGGGATCTGGGGGAAACGGTTCTCAAATACCTGCACGGCACTTCGAAGGTAATCATAGGAAGGAAAGAACACCAGATAGTTTCCCCGTCTGGCAGTGATCACACATTGAATAAGGTCTACCAGATCAGTCAGTGATTGATTCCTGCCCTTATAAGAAGTGTCAACATATCCAGCGACGTTGACCTGCATATTTGCGCCACTAAATGGCGATGCAAGCCTGTACCAGTTAGCGGCATCCGAGGCGCCAAGCATCCGTCTGAAGTATTCAGCCGGTTGCATGGTCGCAGAGAAGCAAATAGTCGACGCCAGTCTATCGAAGCCCTCCCCTAACTGCCTTGAGGGATCCATACAGTAAAGTTTCAGACTATGTTTTTTGGATTCGCGCTGCAACAGCACCGCGTAATCGACATCAAAGTTCTCAGCAGTCCTGAGAAACCTGAGCGTATCAAAGTAACAATCCAGTAACTCATCGCGGAAGCTTCCATAGGTCTCCTTGCGAAGTTCTTCCTCTGCACTGCTGCAGAAGGTTTGCATCGCTGACACAACAGACTCCGGGATTTCATACCCGGTAATGTGTCCATGTGCTTCAAATTCGTTCTTGTATCGCTTTTTATAGCCAAGGAAAGCCCGATTAACTTTTTGCGCTGCCTTCATTACAGCAGGCGCTGTATTTTTAAAAGTCCTGGCAATCGCAAGGTAGGATTCCTTGTATACCTCTGCGGAAAACATATCCCTGCCTCGATCGACCAGGTTGTGAGCTTCGTCAACCAGCGCAACAGAATCCCTGTTATTGGAGTCAAAAAATCGGCGCAGGTAAACCACGGGGTCAAAGACATAGTTGTAATCGGCGATAATGGCATCGCAGGACCTGGACAGATCCAGGCTTAATTCGAACGGGCAGACCCGGTCCCGCCGTGCCGCGAATTCAATTGTCGACCGATCAAAATGCTCAGCCTCCCCCAGCATGGTATCAATAGTATCCTGTACCTGATCGTAGTAGCCTTTCGCATACTCACAATGATCAGGATGACAGGGTTGCCCTGGACTGAAACAGGTTTTTTCCTTTGAAGTAATGACGATAGACCGCAGGCTGCCTCCAGCAACAGTAAGGTCCTTCAGGGCAATCTGAGCAAGTGCCTGGGTCGATGTCTTTGCTGACAGGTAGAACACCCGGCTCGCGCCACTCGATTCCATTGCCTTGATTGACGGGTAAAGTGTCGCCATTGTTTTCCCAATGCCTGTCGGCGCCTCGATAATAAGCTGACGGTCGTTGGCAACTGCGCGGTATACAGAAACCGCCATGTCTCTCTGACCCGACCTGAATTCTCCATAGGGAAACTCCAGATCTCGCATTGAAGCGTTTCTCGCGGCAATCCATTTTTGTCGCTGACCAAGGATCGTTGAAAAAAACCCGACCGTATCGAAAAATATCGCTGCCAGTTCCTGGATGTCGCTAACTCTCTCGAGGACGGTTTCGATCTTTTTGTCCAGATGGTAGAAGCAAAGTCTCAAGATGAGCCGGTCTACGCCAGCGTGATTGCCAGCGATATATCCATACAATTGAACCTGGTGCCAATAACTGTCAAGAACGCCTTGGGGAATATCTTCGACTTCCACGCGAAGGGTTTTAATTTCTTCAATGCAAAATAACGCACGCGCGGGGTCATACCAACATCCATCAATTCGACCGCCTACCTCAAGATCGATGCCCGCGGTTTTCAATGCTATAGAAACTGGCTGTTCAGCAAGATAGCCTTGTCCCCGTGATTGCTGTACTCGCTGGTGTCCCCTAACGCCCTCGATCGCAGAGCTTTTAGCGCTGAACCGGAAATTAATGTCACCGCGCCGACACATGTCGATAAGTTGTCCAACTGACAGGGAAACGGGGTTCATCTATCAGGAAACAGGATCAAGGTATTCAACATTCACTACTGCCGCAGGAATGGAATGTTCCAGAAAATACCGGAACCAGCGAGCCTGGTTCTTCTGCAATTTATCTCCTGGTCCTTTGATCTCGATCATGCGATAGCTGTTTTGGTCGAATACAATCAGGTCCGGGAATCCGCTTGAGTTGTTTTTCAGATCAATCAGCAGCCGTTCGAATATCCGGATCAGGTCTTGCGAGGGGATTTTCACCAAAGCAGTTTCCAGGAGTTGTTCGTCAACATACATCCAGTTGACGAATGGATTAGCGACGCCCAGTTTCTCGCGATAGATAGCCGTCGCAAGGCCGAGTGGACCATTTTTCTTCAGCTCTTTAAACCTGTCAGATATGAGCATCCGTCTGCTACCGACAAAATCTGACGTGTAAAGATCAACCGGGCCCCTTTGAAAAGGATTAAAAAAAGCGCCGCTGACAGGCGCATAGATGATGTCCCAGAAGCACAAACCGAAGAGGCTTCGTATCAGGCTGTTCTCAACGTAGTAGCTCTCGTAACCCAGATCCTGGAAATACGCTCGTGCGCACATCTCGACGCTATCATCTAACCGTGAAACCTGGATGGTGGTCTGCTCAATCTTCGTCACGGGCAGATTGAACGAAAGTTCACTGGTAAACCCATGTTTACTGCCTAGACGCTGGCCAAACCTTTGGGCGAACTCCAATTCCTCTTCACTCTGTGGAGTCTCAATGATTGATGAACAGAGCGTCATCGCTGCCTGAGGCTTGCCCAGGCGATCCAGGATCCTCGCCTGCCGTTCGCGAGCAGGTGTTGCTTGCGCTCTACAATAGACGCCGACCGCTTCTTCTATCCTGCCGGCGCGTTCCAGGTGTCGGCCAATCTGATTAACGATGCGATCATAGCGCCGTGACAAAACTGGCTCGATATTCCTTGCAGGTAGTTTATCGATCAGTTGTAGGAGATCGCCTTCGCTGCCCTCAGTCTCCATGAGTTTATGGCTGGCATCCGACAATGATCGCAGCACAATCAACTCGTCGATAACCTCACGACAACGGAACAGACCGGCATTTCCGTCGATTTCATACTGCTCGAATGGGGCAACCAGTTCATGCATGACAAACGTTGTCATGTCCTGATGAAAATTCCCGAAAAACAGCAGTTTGAAAACCGTTAGCTCTTCGGTCCGTGCCAGCTCAACCACCTCGATCGTAAGTGCCTGAACGGGATTAATCTGTCCGGACAATAGATAGTCCGCCAGATCCTGCTTTCTAGTTGATTGAGGAAAACCGGAACAGGCGTCAAGATTAAGCAGATCCGCCTTCGAACAGATCCTGATGGCAGACTCGAGATCGGGGACCGTTGGTACGATAAACGAAGCGGCTACAAGTGACTGGATTTCAACGCCAAGACTCTCGACTTCCGGGTAATTAAGTTTATCGAGCCTGAAGTAAGGGCCTTTTCGGTTGGTTAGCCGAACAAACAGCTTACGAGAATCTAGTGTTAGCGCCTGGAAAGTTGAATAGAACTGCTTTTCCTGCTCAGACAAGAGATGGCAATACTGCCGACTAACGAAGTCGAGCAGGAACGTAAAATTGTCGAGGTAATATCCCTCTGGAAGATCATCTGGCATCCTGCACAGCTTAACCTGTATTTATATACAGGTAAATTACCCTGCGCTGGCAGCTCTTTCGAATCGATGTTCTGTCCCGGTGATCACATCAACCTGGATCATCACTGAACTTGAAGGAAAATCGACAAGCCTGCTGGTTGTCTGATCGCCATCAATCGTCAGCTGGTTCCCATCCAGTTGATAGTTCAGTGCCTCGTGCCCGTCTACCGTGACTTCTGTTGTCGTGTAGGTAGTAGCAATGCTGAATCCACCTACGGTGGACCGCCAACTCCCCGTGATCAAGTCGGAGGGTTCGCGAGAAGTCATGGTGCAGCTCTGGAGGAACAGTAGAATTGCAAGTAAGTAAATTGTTCTCTGAATTTGCATGTTGGGCTCTCTTAAAGTCGCTGCTAACATACTAACCGAGAAAACCAACGCAGAAAACCATTAGCACAAAGCGTAATATCCGCTCTAAACATCTCGTTGACCCAATATGACAATAGATAACGACGATGACCTCAAACATCTCAAGTCCATCGGGCGAATTGTGTTTGAAACGATGTTGCTGATGAAAAAGAGCCTGAAACCCGGAATTTCCACGGCAGAGCTAGACAGAATCGGAGCAAAGAATCTCGCTCGATATGGCGCTAGGTCGGCGCCCATTCTGATGTACGACTTCCCGGGACACACCTGTATTAGCATCAATGATGAGGCTGCTCACGGGATCCCGTCAGGTCGAAAAGTCGAACCGGGCGACGTCGTGAATATTGACGTGTCTGCAGAATTAAACGGTTACTTTGGAGATACCGGGGCAACTTTTACAGTGCCGCCAGTTGATCCCCGAATTGAGTATCTTTGCCAGGTTACCCGTAAATCTCTGAATGCTGCCATGGCGGCAGCTCGTGCTGGCGCAAAAGTTAACCAGATTGGTCAGGCGATTGAGAAAACTGCCATCAATGCTGGCTTTACCACCATCCGGGACCTGGGCAGTCACGGTATTGGCCGGAGCCTGCATGAGGAACCACATTTCATCCAAAATTTCTATGACAAGTCAGATACCCGTACCCTGAGCGAAGGCCAGGTAATAACCATTGAACCTTTTCTCTCTACCGTAGCGGACGGTACTGTGACCGCTGAGGACGGTTGGGCACTTCTGACCGGAGATGGAAACAGATCAGCGCAGTACGAACATACGATGGTTATTACCAGGGGTAAACCGCTGGTGCTAACGGCCCTTTGAATCCTGGTTAATCAGGACTGCAGTCGAGCGAACTTTTTTTCTGAATCAGAAAAAACATGTTGCCACTTACCGCCGTGGAATCGATACAACAGCATGATTGCCTTTACAATGTAGTCTCCAATGAGCGCGGCATAGATCCACTCCACCGAAAAATCGAGCAGTACAAATATTGCGGCAAGGCCAACCCTGACCCCGCAGAGCCCTATCATCGTGGTCATTAGTGGGAATCGCGTGTCGCCCGCGCCTCGCAGACATCCCCCCAGGGTAAACTCAACCGCCATGAGTGGTTGCACCAGCGCCATGATGTAAATAAAGACAACGGTAAGGCGAACAACCTCATCATCGTCTATCAGGTATCGGGCTATCTCGTTAGCGAACAAAGCTATCACTATACTAAGCGCCACCATGCTGCCAATCGCCATGGCAAGCGCTCGCCAGCCGCTCCTGACGGCACCTTCTGGATCTTCTGCGCCAAGATGTTGCCCTACCAGGGTCGAACCAGCGATAGAGAAGCCGAAACCGACTACAAACGAAATAGACAGTATCTGTACGCCGACGCCGTAGGCTGCATAGGGTGCAGTACCAAAAAATGCTACCAGCCAAAGAAACGCGATGAAACCGATCTGGAAGACGAACTGTTCGACCCCTGCCGGGTATCCTATGTGCACCAGTTGGCGAACTCGCACTCTGGTCACTGAATTGGGACCACCGACACCTACCCGCATGCGGTGAGTATAGTAAAGGTACAGGAAGATCAGGCCGCCAACGGCGAACGATATCCCGTTGGCAATTGCCGCGCCGACGACACCCATCGCCGGGAAACCATACATCCCGTGAACCAGAAGATAGACTAGCACCACGTTCACGATATTGGTTGCCACCCCAATCCATAGTGGAGTTTTGGTGTCACCAGTGGCGCGAAGTGCTGCACCCAGGATCATATTGATGGAAAAGGCGATGTTAAACACACTAAGGTACTGAATAAAATCCGCTGCCCGACGAGTCGGGTTTTCATCAAGACCGAACACGCTGGCAATTTCATAGGCAAAAAAGATGCACGGGAGCATCAGCACGATCGCAACGGCGTTACTGAGCCATAGTGAAACACTGGTAACCTTTGCAGCTTCGGCATGATCACCGGCTCCCCAGGAACGAGCAACCAGCGCAGTTGTACCAGCAGAGATCGCCATCAAGGTTGCCTGAAGGCCCCAGAAAATCCTGTGGCCTGTCGTGACTGCCGCAACCGCCTCGGCTCCGAGAGAACCCACGATCTTGATGGTGACGATGCCGATAACCGAGAACAGCAGGTTACTGAGAATCGCAGGCCATGCCAGCTCCCAGATACCGGGTTTAGGCTTGGCCTCTTCGGTAACATCGGGCTGTACATGTGACATCTAAATTAGGACCAGGGTTCCCGGCCAGCTAGACAGCCGGCGGTTAGTGCATCAGGGCCCGCTAAGATACACTGACGCCCTAACAGACTCAAGCAAGCCGCAGGTAATAGCAAAGAATGCAGTGATCGTAGGTGGCGGCCACAATGGTCTAGTGTGCGCCTGCTACCTGGCGTAAGCAGGTGGCACCGGCTTACCGGGCTATAACGCTGCAAGGAAAATCATCAGCGATCACTAAATTACACGGTTTTTAAAGTCGGCCTTGTCAGGCGAGTGGAATCTGTACTGTGAAGGTAGTTCCCTTACCCAGCTGACTATGTACGGAAACGGTACCATTGTGAGCCTGGGCAATGTGCTTCACTATCGCAAGACCAAGCCCGGTGCCACCAACATCACGTGATCGCGCGCGGTCTACGCGGTAAAACCGTTCAAAGATACGAGCAGTTTCTTCCGGAGAGATGCCGATGCCGCTATCCTCGACCTCGATTGAAGCCATCTGGCCAACGCTCTTCAGGTGTACGGTCACTTTCCCACCCTCTCCGGTGTATTTGATTGCGTTATCCACCAGGTTTGTAAGCAGCTGGTCGATCGCCTCAGTTTCGCCAAGCACTTGTGCACTTTCGTCCTGGATGTCTAAATCTAATATCACACCCGCATCACGAGCATTTTCAACATTGGTCTGGAATAGCGCCGTGATGAGCTCTGACAAACTGATGCGAACCAGGTTGCTCTCTTTGTTGGAAGAATCGAACCTTGAAAGATGCAGCAGGTCTTTAACGATTAGCTCAAGGCGTATGGATTGCTGCCTGATTCGTTCAACGAAACGACCCAGGTTCTCTCCTGAGATATTTGGATCATCAATGATGGTCTCTGATAGACCACGAATCGCTGAAATTGGTGTTTTTAGCTCATGAGATGCATTCGCGACAAAATCGCTCCGCACTTTCTCCAGATGCAGTCGTTCTGTGACGTCCTCGAGAACCAAAATTCCACCGGGATCCTCCCCAAACCCAGCGTCTAGCCACAAGTACGAACAGTCGAGGGTTCGTTCTCCGACGATGACGGTTGAGGCAACATTGGTACGCTCTGATATGCAGGTCAATACAGACTGCTTGAATTCCTGTGCTATGGAAACCTCACTGAAGTTCCAATCGACAAGCTGAGTCTCTTGCAAAGATAGTATTGTCAACGCGGCATGATTTACGTGCAGCACCTTCTGTTCAGCATCAAAGGCAATCACACCCTCATTGAGACCGGCGAGTACAGCAGCTAGCTGATTTCCGTGTCGTGTTAATCCAGCTATCCGTTCTTCGGCACCGAGTGCCAGATCATTAATCACCGCAGCCAGCTGCCCGATCTCATCGATTCGACCTGTGGGGAGTCTAAGTTGAAATTGGCCCTGGGAAATATCCCTGGCAACGGTCGTCATTTTTTCTATCGGATTGGTCACCCGGGATGCAAGCAGGTACCCGATTAAAAGAAACAAGAACCCAACGCTAACCGCGCTCGCAAAAATTCTGTTTTGCAGGCTCGACAGCTGTTCATCAATGGAAGTTAGCGGCACCGCTAATCGAAGGTAACCCGTCTTTGCGTGTTCTCCAGTCAAACTGATTGCCAGGTAAATCATGGTTAGGTTTAGGGTCTGGCTGTATCTGGTTGCTACACCGTAAGACGCTCCTTGTGACGCAACTATTTCCGGACGGTTGCCATGGTTATCCATACTCGTTGGGGCACGCTGGTTGTCTATAATCACCCGACCATTTGAATCCGCGAGTGTTATTCTTGCGATGATTCCCGGTACAAGACGGTTTATTTCTTCCGGGGTCAGAAGCCGGTTTTCTTCGAGCAGGGTGGTCATCAGAGGCGACAGAGCAAGTGCCTGTTCATGCAAGGAGTTTTCAATTCGGTCGAAAGCATCTCTCTCGACTTCATCGACGACAAAAAAACCAAACACGAAGGTACTGATGATCAGTGTAATACCCAATACACCCCAAACCTGCCAAAGAAATCGAGATCCGAGCATTAACAATCTCCAGGGTCGCTACTTGTCAGCAAGTCGATAACCTACACCACGGATCGTCTGGATAAGGCTACTGTACTCTCCCAGTTTTTTTCGAACAGCGCGTATATGTACGTCGATGTTCCGGTCGACCACGACCACCCCAAGTCCAACGACTCTGTTCAGCAACTGTTCACGAGTGAAAGCCCTTCCAGGCTGGGATGCCAGTTGGTGAAGGATTTTAAACTCGGTTGCGGTTAGATCTTTGATCTCGCCCGAGATCTTGACTTCATGACGGGCTACGTCAATGACCAGATCCTGGATGACGATTCGTTCCCTGCCCTGTCCATCTGCTACTGGGCCTCGTCGCAACACAGCCTTAACACGAGCGAGCAGTTCTCTGGGGCTAAACGGTTTTGCCAGATAATCATCTGCACCGAGTTCGAGGCCAATGACGATGTCACTTTCTTCACCTTTTGCAGAAATGATGATGACTGGGATATCGCGCACGATGGGATCAGATTTCATCTGCTGGCAGATCGACAATCCATCCATGCCAGGCAACATCAGATCGAGAATAACCAGGTTGGGAGACTGGTTTCGGATAACGTTCAGACCTTCGTCACCACGATCAACACCGACCACGCTGTAACCTTCCCGTTTCAGGTTGTAGCTGACGATCTCCATGATGTCAGGCTCATCTTCGATGACGACTATCTTGTTACGATTCATACTTGTTACGATTCATAAGAACAATTGACAAGGGAATGGGCCGTTTACAGTAAAGGAAAGGCGTAAATGATGTGCCATTCAATCACAAGCGGCCTGAATAGGCATAAAACGAATCTTAAGTATTTGTTAAGAAACGTTAAAGATTAACCGGCTGATACTAAATCTTCTGGAAGACCAGCACTGCATTGGTGCCGCCAAACCCGAAACTGTTAGACATGGCCGTTCTGACACCAGCGTCGTCCAGTCGTTTGGTCAATATAGGAGCGTCACTAAACTCAGGATCAATATTCTCGATATTCGCGCTCGCACAAAGAAAGTCATGCTCCATCATGAGAAGAGAATAGATAGATTCATGGACACCCGCGGCCCCTAGTGAGTGACCGGAGAGTGACTTGGTTGAACTGATTTTTGGGATGTTCTCCCCAAAAACCCTACGAATCGCAGCCATTTCAGGCGGGTCGCCAGCAGGCGTGCTAGTGCCATGGGCGTTAATATAGTCGATTGGACCATCCACGGTACTCAAGGCAAGCCTCATGGCACGTTCACCACCTTCACCTGATGGAGCAACCATGTCATGTCCATCCGAGGTTGCAGCATAGCCGACGACCTCCGCGTAAATTTTTGCACCACGCGCTTTTGCGTGTTCCAACTCTTCAACAACAACGAAACCCGCGCCACCGGAGATGACGAATCCATCTCGATCTTTGTCATAGGCACGGGATGCCGTAGCTGGAGAATCATTGCGCGTTGACAGTGCGCCCATGGCATCAAACAGCGATGTCATCGACCAGTGTTCTTCCTCGCCACCGCCTGCAAAAACGACGTTCTGTTTGCCTAACTGAATAAGCTCAACCGCGTGGCCGATACAATGGGCACTGGTCGAGCATGCTGATGTGATCGAGTAGTTAACGCCCTTAATTTTGAATGGCGTCGCCAGACAGGCAGAGATCGTAGAACTCATGGTCCGAGTGACACGATACGGACCAATTCGCTTCAGTCCTTTTTCCCTAAGAATATCCGCTGCTTCGACGAGATTAGAAGAGGATGCACCGCCCGAACCTGCGATTATCCCGCTTCGCTCATTAGAAACTTCTGACTCTTCAAGACCAGAATCGTTAATCGCCTCTTGCATAGCAATGTAAGAAAACGCCGCGGCATCGCCCATAAACCGACGAAGCTTTCTTTCGATCATCGACTCGACGTCAATCTCGATGCTACCCGCAACGTGACTTCTAAGGCCCATTTCCTTATAGGCGTCCTGAAACTTGATTCCCGATTTAGTTTCCCTCAACGACGTCAGGGTTTCAGGAACATTGTTCCCAAGCGGGGAAACGACACCCATTCCTGTGATTACGGCTCTGTTCATTGTATTACCCAAATTTGTGTTACCCAAAGTCGTCTAGCGAAGTAAACAACCCACACTTTACATCTTTAGCGGTGTATATCTGTATACCGTCAGACAGGACTCTGCAGTCTGCAATACCTAACACGGTGTTACCTTCCCTCAACCGCTTTAATTCAATTTCATACCGCAGCAGTTTTGCCGTCGGTAGCACCT
>DTZW01000157.1:0-20894 GCA_012961165.1 Gammaproteobacteria bacterium
CGCAAGCATCACATCTCAGCAAGTGCTTCACGATATGCGATCCGACTGAGACCTCGTAGGTTTACCCTGTCCCTTTACTCTGACCCTTTACTCTGACCCCAACTCTTGCTATTGAGAAACGGGTAATTATCGTCGAGACAGTGAACGCCAGGATTCGGTATTTTTGTCACCGAGGTGCCTTTCCTCAAACACTTCTGTGACAACACAAAACTCAAGTTGCAGATGATTCGGATCCTTGAAATAGATGGACTGGCACCAGCCATGATCAACGACTTCTGTCACCTTGATGTTCTTGCTTAGTAGATCGTCTCTGCGAGCTTGCAGGTCCTCGACACTGGCTGCTTTGAATGAGAAATGCATGACGCCGCCGCTAATGCCCAGGCCTCGATTGATGCCCGTATCGAATCCGTCTGCGATTCCCTCCACATCGTTGCATTCCATAAAGGCAATCATTTCGCCATTGCCTGCATCCAAGAAGGCATGACGGATGGTCCCACCGGCAGCCGGTGAGATGACATCACAGACCTGGGTGTCGAAACCGAGGATGTCTTCATAGAACTCGAGGGTCGCTTCCATGTCGTGAGTGGCGAGACCAATGTGGTGAAACCCGAGGTTGGGCATATTCAAATCTCCTGAAATTGCGAGTCAGAGCTCGAGTTGCTGGGTGTTTAAACCGTCGAGCCTTTTCTATTTCTTACAATATCCTATTTATCAAAGCCATACCGTCTTCTTTGCAAGGTGGCGTTGGACTATGATTCCACTGTAATAATTGGTTCACTGGCAACTTGCGAACCTACCCGGATGACTATCCATAGAAGCCTACGAATTGGGTACAGTTCCAGACAGGGTGGCTGGAGTCTGCCGATGACATGGATACTGTTGTTTGTAATCATCATCCTGGTATATGTTTTTGGCTGGACCTCTCTCCTGTACCTGGCTGGCGCGAGTATTTTGCTCGGTATCGTGCTGGCGGTCTTCGAGCCAAGCCCGAGTGGCGGATCATCAGGTGACTGGATCACATTTTCGTTCACCCAAGATGAAGACATCGAAACTGTCGCAGCAAAACTTAAAACAGAGTTTTCTCTGGGCGATTAGGAATCGGGTAGAACGGGTGATCATGAAAGATGGGAAGCCGACAGCAAATACTATGTGTTCAGGGTATAAGAAGAATTAACCACATTTCTGCTTCATCAGCCATGCAGGGTTGAGAAGTGGGATGGTGAAGAAAGCGTATTGCAGAATTCATAGAGGCCCTCCATTTTGCTAAAAATCTAGTTTTTTACACTCTTCTATTCACGTCAAGCGAGATGAAGGTGTTCGGCTATTTTCTTGTGGCAGCAGCGATCCAGACAGCAATCACTTGCTCAAGTGAAACGTGTGGTGCGTTCACGCCCAGCCAGCTGAAAATCCAGCCGAAAGTCCACCGTCAACGATGATGTGCTGGCCGTTGATCCACCCGACCTGACTCTCTGCCAACATAACTAGCGCCTGCGCAATGTCCTCAGGTTGAGCAGTTCGATTGGTGGCGCTCGTCATTTGTGCCATCGTGTTTGAGCCTACCGCTTCAGTGAAATCAGGGAGTATGGGCGTCTCTACGGGTCCCGGTGCAACATCATTGACACGAATGCCTCGCGCCATTCCGATACCTGCCTGTTGCATGGTATACATAACGACGGCTTCTTTAGAAAGTGTATAGGCGTCTGTACTGCATTTCTCATGATTTTTTCGCCACCAGTTCAAGGCCGCTTCGAAATCATTGTCGTCTAACATCGAGCTGATAAATTCTCGGCGTTTTCGCCAGTTGTTACCCGCGATGCTCGAAATACTTACAACACTACCACCATCAGTGATGTTGTCCCATATGCTGGTCGTCAAGTAACGTAAACCAAGTATATTGACACGCAATGTAAGCTCGTCTCCGACGGAACCAGGCACACCGGCAACATTAACCAGTGATCGATAGGATCCGTGTAACTTGGCAATTACCTTGTCAATTGAGATGGGGTCGCTGAGATCGCATTGGTAGTGATCTGTAACATTTGCCGTGGGTTCCCGAATGTCCAGTGATATGACTTTATGTCCCCTGTCAGCTAGTTGGCGGGCCGTGGCATCGCCGATGCCAGACGCCGCGCCAGTTACGATGAAAATGTTATCCTGCATAAATACCTCTACATTCTGTATTGTTCTAGAACGTACATTTGAATGAGTGTCTCGATAAAACCGTCGGTAAGTTACCGGAGATTGGCGCCCATCTCCGCAAGCCAATTCCTGTAGAGATCTTTTAGTTGATTGGATTGTTCACTGACCATGTGTCATCTCCGTAGCAGTAGTTAGTTCGGTTTGTATGTCGTTTCGTAAAGAAGCAGTCACCTATCACGTCACCTGAAACACAATGTGCCTGTCCAAGAACTTCACCCCTTTTACTTGCTGGCTACTTTTATCATACCGCTATCGGTCAAGAACTATTCTCGGGGTGTCACGGCATTAGAGATCACTGGTTTCAGGCCAGGGTAAAACCTTCGTAATTATTCGCAGCACTCGCGTTAAATTTCTCAAGGTACAACGGCAGACCCCCAGGGTAATTTAGTATTTCCCGTGTCTTACCTGGAATGTTTGCCCCCATGTACCATGAGTCTGCTTGCGGAAACAACGTTTCGTCAACCAGATCAAAGTTATGTTGGCGCCAGGCTTCTTCTGCGGCCGTCTCTGCTTCAAATCGAGTGATCTCTCGTTCACGCATGTAGACCAAAAGGTTAAGGATAAGGTCGCCTTGATACTCTGCACTTGAGGGCCCATTGAGAAATCCAGTTGGTGCTTGTGGCCCGTAGGCGAACAACAGGTTAGGGAATCCCTGGGTGGCCACCCCAAGCAGGGTTCGCACACCATTTTCCCACTTCTGTTTGATAGTTTTTCCATCAGTACCGCGTATGTCTATATTCGTAAGTCCTCCGGTCACAGCGTCAAACCCGGTAGCAAAAGCTAAAAGATCCAGCTCATGTTCACCGCTGCCTGTCAAAACACCTTTGCTCGTAATTCGTTCAATCGGATCTTGCGAAATATCTACCAGATGAACATTGTCCTGATTAAATAGTTCGTAATAATTCTGCACCAGAGAAGGTCGCTTGGTCCCGAATGGGTGAGGAGCAACGGCGGGCGCCAGCTTCGCGGCAATAACAGGATCCTTGATCTGTGCCAGCGTCTTGTTTCGCCAGAAATCATAGGCGGTCCTGTTCGCTTCTTCGTTGAATAAAACATCGTCGAAGGTTCCCAGCCAGAAATGGAAACCGCCTTTTGCCCAGAGATCTTCATAAGCAGCGAGTCTTTCGTCTTCGCTAACCTCAAGTGCTGATCTAGGGATAAAGTCGTAGTCAAACCCGCCGAAGGTTTCTCGTCTTCTCTTGAAACTTTGGGGATAGTCTTTCTTCATTTTTACATTGTCAGAAGCTGTTAACTGTTTTTGGCGCATGGGCAAAAAAAGATTTGGCGTCCTTTGGAAAATTGTTAGATGATCGGCTTCCTTTGCAGCTTCCTGTGCAATTTGGATACCGCTTGCACCGGTTCCAATGACTCCGACTCGCTTACCACCGAGACTTGTTCCCTGCTGTGGCCATAAGGCAGAGTGGTAGCATTCACCTGCAAAGTCACTTGTTCCCTCGATTGGAGGAATATAGGGTTTAGAGCCAAAGCCTGTGCAAATGACCAGGAATTTCGGGTTTGCACTATAGCCGGTGTCGGTACTTACTACCCATCTTCTGTCCTTCTCGTCAAATTCGGCGCCGGTCACTTTGGTGTCGAACAGAATGTCTTTACTCAAATTCAGCTTTTTGTCTACGTGGTCAAAATATGCTCGCATTTCCTGCCAGCCCGGAAACATCTCAGACCAATCCCAATCTTCCCAAAGATCTGGCCTGGAAAATTGATAAAGGGGACCGTTAGTGTCAACCCGGGCGCCTGGATAGCAGTTCCAGTACCATATACCGCCCAGTCCTGAGCCCGCTTCGACGAGCCTCACTTTAAAACCCAGTTCACGAAGTCGTTCTAGCTGGTAGACACCTGAGAAGCCTGCGCCAACCACCAACACGTCAAGATTCTCATCTTTGCCAGCATCTGGCTTTAATTTGTGGTCCATTTATCACTCCTTTGTTTCGTGGGTTGTAATAATCGTTAGCTGTAACGTGTCAGCATTGGGTGAAAAAACGCATATGTGCAATTTACACGCTAGTTCGCGTGTCACCTTTTGAAAGTAACTTAAAACAAGCAATATCTATACCAAGGCCTTATATATCCATGGGTTCCGAATAGTTAGGGTAGGAATGCCTATTCAACAATCGTCACTTTCTTCGGCCAAGCCCAAGATATAGTTGCTGACCCCGCATTTCGCCTGCTTCGGTAATTTCGTTCTCCGGAAACCTCAACTAGTTGCCTGAATTGAAACAAATACTGTTCAAGAACCGGATAGGCCGAAATTGAGACACGAGGACATGTTAATGTCTTGAAACACTACGATCGGTAGCAAATAGTGTCAGTGGACTTATATTGGTATGATTTGAGGGACGACTAGGTTGAAGTCGCTCGCAGGCTAGTGAGGAACAGGGGGGTTATTGGATTGGAAGCCTGCTGACATGGTTTGTACCCTTCCTAATCGCGAATTTCATATTGCTACCAATCAAGAAGTGCCAGTCAATCAAATAAGGCACCTGTCACCCAAAGAGGTACATGGAGGTAATTCTAAATGCTTTACAAAAAATACCATATTGGCGGTACGACTGCAGAATCTGAAGTAGGCAGAGTTACAGCCTGGGAAGATTTCATGACGCTGGGTGAGAATGGAAGCTCTAACGTGCGCGCCGTGGTTGGCAACTCCTGGAAACGCTGCCTTGACTTTGAGCTGAGTCAGAAAAGCAATCGAATGAACGAGGGGTCCGGCAATGAGTATCAAACCCAACTTCGCGCAAGGAACAAGGATTTAGTGCTAGCACTTGGTGAACTCGAGAGTGAACTGCGAACTGACCTCGAAAATACCGAAAATTTCCTGTTGCTAGCTGACCCCAATGGTGTCCTCATAGAAATGTTCGGATGTAACAAATTGGTGGATAAGGCGAGATCAGACCAGATTGATATTGGTTTTCTTTGGGATGAACGATCCAGCGGAACCAATGCCGTAGGAACGGCTATTGAGACAGGCGGCGCAGTAGAAATTCATGGGGCCGAACACTTCAAGGAACAAATTCATCGTTGGACCTGTTCAGCAGCACCTATTTATGATTGTGAGGGAGGGTTGTTAGGTGTAGTTGATTACACCACATCTAACGACAGGTATAACCCCCAGAACATATCGTCTGTTTTGTCTCTCGCACAACAAATAGAAGAAACTATTCGACGATGGGATTTTCGTCGACGTCATCAACTCGTAGAATGGTATCAGCAAGCTAAATCAAGATGGCAGAGTGATGCCGCATTTCTTATTGACAAAAGAGGTAAAATTATTCTGTCTAATAAGTTTGGGTCTAATTTTTCCAACAATGATGTGGAATTCTCTCAGATTGAAGTCGTGGCTAAATCATTGCGAAATAGAGTGAACGAGGGCAGTGAGAACATAGCAGAAATTTTACAAGGACTAGATGAAAACTTTCAACTCGAGGTGCAAAGAGCAAGCGATGAGTGGGAAGGAGGCGCAATAATCGTCGGTGCCAGGGCAGCACGTTCGAAAAAGGTTAAGTCGATTGCCAGAATTGGATCTCACGACGCCTTTGTGAAAGTAATCTCGCAAAGCGACGAAATGGCAGATGTAATCGATAAGGCTAGGCGTTTTGCCTCAACTGACTCATCTGTATTGATAACGGGTGACACTGGCGTTGGCAAAGAGCTAATAGCACAGGCTATCCATGAGTACTCACCCCGCAGAGAGGGGCCTCTTGTCGTGGTGAACTGCGGCACTATTAGTCGCGAGCTCGCACAGAGCGAACTCTTTGGCTACGAACCGGGTTCGTTTACCGGTGCAAGCTCCAAGGGTAAGTCTGGAAAATTTGAGCAGGCTCATGGGGGCACATTATTTCTGGATGAAATCGGAGAGCTTCCGTTGGATGTTCAAGTGATGCTATTGAGGGTTATACAAGACAAATTAGTTGTGAGAATTGGTGGTAAGAGAGAGAGAATCGTTGATATCAGAGTTATTGCAGCGACAAATAGTTGTTTAACTGATGCGGTAGATGAGGGTCGATTCCGCAGTGACTTATTCTATCGACTTAATGTTTTGTCCTTGCACATCCCCGCTCTTAAAGAAAGAGAGGCAGATATCAGTATTTTGTCTACATATTTCATTGATGAGTTATCGAAATCGATGAATCTGCCTCAGAAGAGTTTGGCCCCTCAGCTTGAAACCGTGCTTTCAGACTATGGTTGGCCAGGGAACGTAAGGCAATTAAAGTTTGCTCTCGAGCGTATGTTCATACTATGTAACGACACAATAATAACGCTCGACGACCTACCTGAGGAAATTGGGTCCGCTTTCGTGGATACCCAAGACGAACACCGTAAGCAGGACTTTTCCAAATTGCAAGAATCCGAGAGGGAAATCATACTGAAAGAAATATCCGCACTGGGCGGTAATTTGTCGTTAGTAGCAACGCATCTGGGAATTGCCCGTAGCACGCTATACCGTAAGATAGATGACCTTGGAATCTTAGTCAGGCGCTAATTGTCATCGTCTAAGGTATGAAGAAATGCATGATTTAATAGGCAAAGTGTACGACTTTGACGCAGGCCTGTGAAAGCCTGTCCAAAATCAGGACAGAAGATGATTTTGCAATCCCCACCTTATGCGTAGCCTGATGTTCTTATTAAGCGTTACCTTTCAATAGATTAGGGGGCTTTAGCGCGCACATTCAGGTCTTGGCACATTGATTGCATCTGTACTTCCGACCGATGCATAGCGATGTAGAGATTGACCAACCCTTCAGAAATGAAACAGCACCACAAGAAAGCGTACCTGCTGACGAACTGGTTGCTTGATCACAGATTCTTCACAGCAATTTGCATTGCCATTCCCACATTGCTACTCGCGTTCGCGGTTCCAAAGATTGAAGTTTACTCCCGATTTGCGGATCTGTTGCCTGCTAAACACGATTACATAAAAAATTATAACCGTATGAAGGAAACGTTTGGTGGGGCCAATGTAGTGACTATGTCGATGGAGGCCGTTGACGGCGATATCTTCACTGCCAACATACTCGAAAAAGTTCGAATGGCGACTAAAGAAGTCGATTTGATACCAGGTGTTAACCATTATCAGGTCGCTAGTATTGCCCACCCGAAAATACGCAGGGTCAGGACGACCGATACCGGGCTAATAAAATCTGAGCCGGTTCTTCCTGAAAATTTATCCACGGATCCGCTGGCACTCAAGAAACTAAGGGAAGAGGTCTTTAACAACGATGTAGTCTATGGAACCTATGTCTCGACCGATGGCGGAGCAGCTTTGATCCTGGCAGGTTTTGACGAAGAGCGTCTTGACTATAGCCAAATTTTTGAGCGCCTTCAGGGCTTAAAAGCTGAAGTTGAACGTGACGGAACAACAAGACTCTACATAGCCGGGGAACCGATGCTAAAGGGTTGGATCTACTATCACTCTAGTGAGTTAAAAAATATTTTTGCAGTGACACTCGCAATAATTGTGTTACTGCTATTTCTGCATTTTCGTTCGATAGTTGGTGTCCTGATTCCCCTGTTGGCCACTGGCATGTCAGCTCTCTGGGGCCTCGGATTGGTCGGCTGGTTGGGCTTTAACCTTGATCCGCTTATCCTGGTTGTGCCGATCCTGATCTCTGCCAGAACGGCCAGCCATTGTGTCCAGATGATGGAACGTTTTCAGGACGAACTTCGGGCAGGGAACAACAAGGATCAGGCGGTTCGAACGTCGATGGGTGAATTATTAGTACCGGCGTCAATTGCAATCTTTACGGATGCAGCCGGTTTGCTTGTGCTGGCGGTGTCATCAATACCCATAATCGCCAAGTTGGGGATATTTTGTGCGTTTTGGTCTCTGAGTAATCTCGTCACAGTTGCTGTGCTTGTGCCACTTCTCATTAGTGTTATCCCGATACCAGAGAATATGAGAGATGCTCGAAGGGTGCATCTCGCATCCAGGTTGACCACCGCATGGGGCCGGTACATTGTGTCCAAGAAATCAACGATACCTGTGTTGTCAATTGTCATATCGATAACTCTGGTCGCCGTATATCTGGCGAAAGATGCCGGGGTTGGAGAAAACAAGCCGGGCTCTCCCATTTTGTTTGAAGACTCCGAATACAACATCGCGGCAGCGAGAATTAATGGTGAGTTTGCCGGTGCAAATCAGTTCGCAATTTATTTTGAAGGTGATCGTGCCCATCGAATGAAAGAACCTGCCGTTCTGGCAGTGATGGAAGGGTTTAGTCACCATATGTCATCGGTGGAAAATTATGGTGGATCGCGCGAAATCCCGAGCCTGGTTCGATCGATCAACCGCTTATATCACTACGACGATCCGAGATGGTCTCTGATCCCTTCAACCGCCAGAGATATTGGGAATACTCTGTTTATGTATGAAGCCGGTGCGGCTGTCCCGGGCGTGATTCTTGAATACATGGATCTGGAAGGTAGGACCGCCAATGTCGTGACATTTTTTAAAGATGCGACCGGAACGACGGTCGAAGCTGCTGTCTCGGCGGCGGAGTCTTACCTTGCTGCAAACCCTCTGGAGGGTGTTGAGTATCTTTTTGCTGGCGGAATTATTGGGACAACGGCCGCTGCTAACCAGGAAGTTGAAGAGTCTGAATTGTTACAGACAATGTTGATCATGCTGGTGGTAACGCTTTCCGTTATGGCAACTTATCGTTCAGTCACCGCCGCTGGATTGGTTTTTCTCGTCCTGATCCTGGCCGTGATAATCAACAGGGCTTATATGAGCTTTCGAGGGATCGGCTTGAACGTGAACACTCTACCGGTAACGGCAGTTGGCATAGGCATCGGTGTCGACTACGCGATCTATGTATTGGACCGGATTCGTGAGGAGGTACGACACAGTTCCCTCTCCGAAGCGCTGGTGACGACCCTAAGTACGACAGGGTCTGCAGTTTTGCTAACTGCAATGACTGTGGTTGGTGGAATATTCTACTGGATACCAGGATCAGCCATTCGATTTAACAGTGAAATGGCAATGCTCCTGTCTCTGCTAATGATCAGCAATATGATAGGTGCCATTACCATACTACCCATGATGATTCGCATTTTTAAACCACGATTTGTTATGCAGGAACATATGGAGCGAGAATCAAAGGATGCATCTCTTGCCGAAATTCAACCGGGCTTGTCGTGAGTGGTTACATACAAATCGTGTTCAGTTAAGGCATGCACAGTGATGAAATTAAAAGAAGAAGAAGAAGAAGAAGAAGAAGTAGGTTTTATTATAGCGTCTGTATCAATTGTTTCATTTTTTTGGAGGTCAAAAATGAAGGTTAATGTTATTTTCATAAAATTATTGCTGGCTTTGATAGCGGCAACCAGTGTCGTGGTCGAGGTTTCGGCCCGATCAATCATAGAGGTCGGCGGAGGCGAGCTGGAGATAGAAGGGTTCACTCGCTCCGAGGGTCGGTTCAAAATTGAAGACGATAAATACGCAACACAATGGATCAATAGATTCCAGCTTGAAGCAACATGGAGTTTTCAGGAACGTGGAATCTTTGATGAACTGTCTTTCACCACAGTGCTCAGACCAGAGTATGACGTCATTCAGGCCACTGGCAGATACAGTAAAGGTCATGTCGGGAAAGGCGCGGACAAACCATCTTACTTGGGAATCCCCTTTAATTACGCGAATGACCCGATCGGTTTTGCTGGATTCGATGTCCTTTTTGGTGCAACAGAAGCAGGATTGTTGAGCACGGGTGGGCTTTTCAAGAACGTGTCCCAGGGTTATTGGGACCCCTCGATACTGACGGAGTTCGAAGTGATTGCCCACGAAGCTGGCTTCCCGCTTGTTTCACCAATTTCTGATTTTTCTCAGAATTGTAAGGATTGCGATGATACAGATGATAGCCATAGGGATATTGCACTTGGCAAAACGGGTTCGTCTGGTAATGAGTATCCATTGCGAGAACTTTACATGGATGCAGTGGTAGGAGATTGGTGGCTTCGTCTCGGGAAGCAACAGATAGTGTGGGGTAAAACAGATTTCTTCAGGCTACAGGACATTATTAATCCAATAGATTTTGGTCAGCACTTTTTTTATGACCAATTTGAAGATATCAGAATTCCACAATGGGCCGCGTCGTTGCAATATAAAGGTGGCTCCTGGGGAGCATTAGACGATACGGCGCTGCAGTTTATTTGGAACTTTGATGAGTTCAAAAGGACGGGGCTCGGCAACCCTTCACATGCCTGGGCGCATCCATTTGGTAAAGAAATCGGTGTTTTCGCATCCTTCAATACTTACTTCTCACCCGAACCGTGTGTCTCGGCCGAGACAGCGTTGGCAAATGGCGCTTCATCAGATACCGTCTGCCAGGCTGGTGATGGTCGTTTGCCATCTGGTTTCGGTATCCCGCTTGGCACGGCAGTGGATGCTAAACCTGACCGCGACGCCAGCAATTCAGAACTTGGGCTACGTTTTGAATTTCGCTACAAGGATGTGCGATTAGCACTATCACACTATTACGGCTGGACTGACCTACCTGTTTTCAGATTCGATACCGTGAACGTAAACGCGGTTACCGTGCCTGGTGTAACGGCAAATGACAACTTGATAATAGGGCTGACTGATGGTGGCTTGTTGGGATTGCCCGCAGGAAGTGCTATTGCAAATCCAGTGGCTGTCATGGAACCGGCTGCAGCGATTCAAGCAGCCGCTGCAGGTGGGTACGCGCCTGCAATAGAGGCACTACAAAATGATAATGCTCGCCTTTTCTATGACGACCTGCAGGTATTTGGCGGCCAGACCAGCATTGTGTATGACAAGGTGCATACGTCAGGATTGTCCATGGACTACTTTGACGATTGGTCAGGTATTGTGTTCAGAGTAGAAAGTTCATACACGTTCGATGAAATCGTCAATAACACCCGAAAAGCTAACTGGGTTGACCATAGTGATGTATTTCGATTCTCACTTGGGTTAGATCGGCCAACCTTTCTCAGATTCTTGAACAAGAACAGGACCTTCTTCCTGTCTTTTCAAGTCTTTGACACATGGTACCTGGATCAAGAAGGTGGAAAGTCTGACGGGTATTACGTAGACGATCACAATTTGATCTATACATTTTATTGGGAAACTTATTATAAACGAGACCAGATTAAACCCTCTGGGTTCCTGGTTTGGGAAGATGGGAGTGACACGTGGGTTTTTGGTGCAAACGTCAGTTGGTTTATAAACAATCATTGGTCACTTAAAACCGGCGTGCATCTCGTTGGCAGAAGCGGCGATCCCGGTAGTTTTGACGTTGGTCCATTTTCCTCCTTCACACTTGATGGCGATTACAGCCAGCAGGCTGTGTTTGGTTATGCCCAGGAAGGAATCGGAGCTTTGCAAAAAAATGATGAAGCCTTCTTTCAAATTCAATATCAATTCTAATATCTAGTGGAATGAGGAGAAAAAATCATGAGTAAATTATTTGAAACCGTTAGATTTGGGCTCTTGTCAGGATTACTGGCGACAGCTTCGGTTAGTGCGCAAGGCTCTACAGATGAAGACTTTCTGCGGTGGCTGGAAGCTAACCAGAATGCTGCTGTTGATTTTTCAGATGGTGAGTTAATCACCTATGACAACGCTGACAAAATTCGAGCATTCGTTCCATTAGGTTATCAGGATGAAATGATATTCGAAGGCATGGAAGTCCAAATTAAAGATGCAGGGGATATAAGCCCTTCGTCAGATTACAAGGAGGCTACAAAACTTCACCAGGCTAAAGTTTCCCTAGGTGCAGATGGTGCTATTGAAGGGTATGTGGCTGGGATGCCATTTGACCCTGCAACATTCAAACCGGGGGACGATACTTCTGGATTGAAAGCAGCATGGAATTTTAGCTACCGCTGGCAGCATGAAGGATTGAAAATTAAAGAAGTGAAGTGGGTCTGGGTTCGCGGTGGAGGAAACCATGATGATCACGAAATCATGCGATCCAAATATGCAGATCTATTCTCAGGCGGTGGGAAATTTGAGCGAGTTTTGGCAGGGCCCTATCAGCGGGTCTACTTTAATTTCCGTGCTGACCTTGCAGATCAGAACTATGCGGTGGAAGGAAAATGGTCTGCGACGACAGAATTTCGTGAGTTGACGGCGTTTGAGGATCCATTTGATATTGCAGGGACGGCATTCTTGATACTCCGGCATACAAACCCGCGAAAAGCTGATGACTCTTGGGCCTATCTTCCCAGCCTACGACGGGTCAGAAGGATCTCTGTGGAAGTCAAGTACGATAGCCTCTTAGGAACTGATCACACGTTGGAAGACTTCTATTGTTTTGCTGGCAGGGTGCTTGAACATGATTGGAGCTATCTCGGTACGGCAAGAATATTGGCGGTCGCCAGATCGCGATATCGTGATACTCATTACTATGGACCTAATGGCTGGACACCCAAAGACGATTGGGCGTTGCGTGAAGTAGATGTGTTCCAGCAGAAGCCAAAGTCCGATTCTCATCCATATTCGCACAAATATATCATGTCGGATCGCCAGTCAGGTGAAGCATACTACTGCAACGCATTTGATCGTGCTGGAGAGCTTTGGAAGGTATGGCAATTGTCCAAAGTCTTTACAGAGGATGCTCACTATAGTGAGCCAACGTACTGGAAGATCGATGAGACACCAGCAGGCGCACGGGTTAGTGCGTTCCAGAGCATTAATGTTATAGACAAACAAAACAATCGGGGAACCCTGGTGCCCACGTTAGGCCATAGTTATCCCGATAACTCCATTCGATATGTTCGTCGGAAGTTGGATGTCAACTACCTGACAGAAGGCAAGTAATTTTCGGTTATGGCGTTGCTCCAGGAAATTTGAGTATCCCCGCTCACTTTTCCTGGGCGGCGTCTGAGCCCGCAAAGATTTGCAAGATCACAGTATGGTATGGCGACGTAATCATCCTAACAGACCTGCCGGAAGGGTATGTATGATCACAACGCACTGGTTGATACTTAAGGGTCATTCTGAGAAGTGATGCTGCACGAAAGCTACTACCATGTTATTCGGACAGGAAACGAAAACTCATGAGTAAAATTGTACAGCGCATACAGATCGTAAGCTTAATGTGCCTGTCCATGTGGAGCATTTACTGTACCGCCGACGCCGCTGAGGAAGTGGTTAATAAAGTGAGGTCTATTGCCACGGCATTGGTTGATAGCCCTGAGCCTTACGATGTGTTGCTTGGTGCTTCTATAATTGCAGCCAGAGGTGACGATGATGCCTTTCGCATTATTGTAAGCCTGGCGAGATCGGGTGATTCTCTTGTGCAGTTGGCTTCAATTGATACCCTGGTCAGTATAAAACACCCTAAGAGCCTTACCTATTTACGGAACCTTATTGAGGAGGTTCCTTCAACAATGGCGCCGATAATGGCAAGTCTTGCGATAAATCCCAGAGAAGATGCTCTGGGATTGTTGCAAGATGGGTTCGCGTCTGGCGAAGCATTGACAAAATCTAGTGCGATCAGAGCACTTGCAAAAATTGGTGACACGGCATCCCTCGAAAGATTCCGTAAGCTGGCGAACGACAGTGGAGAAAAACCTATTGTGCGAGCAAATGCATACTATGGGTTGGTCATGCTTGAGGGTGGGGATTCGGTAGAAGATTCACTGCTGGAGTTCGAGTTGAGCCAAGATATGCCCGTAAAAGTACAGGAGATTATTACTGTTTCATACGGAGGGCTTAGTTCTGATCGGGCGAAACAAAGAATTCAGTCTCTTCTTAACGATAGTGATGGCGTAATCGCAATGGCTGCACTCATCAGCGGTGTTTCACAGGGGAATTCTCCATACGAAGCGGCGCTGGTAAAGGTGGTGTCGAGCGGGACACCCTACCAGGCATCACTTGCAGCAGCTGGAATTAGAAGAATACCTACAGACATTGCGCTCAGGGTAACCCTGAAACTCATCAAATGTTGCGACCCGCATGTTGAAGCTTCTTTGCGGTTGGTCGAATCATGGGCCTGGATACATTCAGATGTCTTAGACCCGATTGTGCAATGGGGTTTAGCCCATCCAGATACAGATGTGAGATTACAAACTATCTGGCTAACGGGGGCAAGAGCAGATCAGAGGTATATCAATTCAGTGATACCCTACCTCGATCATGGCGATTTTTTATTCCGTGGCATGTCTGCATGGGCCATTGGGCAAATGCTAGGGACACCTTCTCAATTTGCAGAGAGAAACTAGTGTTCAAGAGGTTAGATGCGGTGATCATTTTGCTGATGTCTCTGGCAGCAGAAATCATCCTCGCAGAAGAAGCTGGTTTCCTGGACAGTTTTTCAATAGATATTGAAATGCTGGTAAAGGAGAGCCCCCCAGCCGGTACGATAATTTCTTCGGAAAATGTAACTGACTTTGTGCAGATTATCGACCCGATTCTGGTTAAGCAGATTCAACTCGGCGACGTGACGCTAACGGTGGGTGAGCCCTTTAATCTCTATCCGCATCCAGCCTATATGGAAGCAACCAGGCAACTCAGTGCCGGTGTACGTCTTGGCGCTGAGAAGGGTGAATTGATCAACTATCAGGCGGGACGACCATTTCCGGCCAAGCCTGCCCTGGAGGACGATAGAGCGGGAGAAAAAATAGCGTGGAATATGCGTCATGCATATGGCGGTGACAACGGTGTGATACCAGAGATGTATTGGTATTTCAATGATATGAAACGAGAGCGGCTTGAGAAAACTCTGGAGTTTTCGGCGAAGAGGATGAACTTTATGCACAGGGTCGTTATGGATCCAAAGCCTGAAGTAAAAAGGAATTCCTATTTCTTGCAGAGTGCAATTCACCTTGAAGTTCACGACCCGCCGGATGTCTCTAAAACAGCGCTTCTGCTTTACTACAAGGAAGACGACCGAAAGGTTGAGCAAGGGTGGATGTATGTTCCGCTTCTGCGCCGGGTTCGACGCATTGCCACTCAACAAAAGACTGATGCGTTTCTTGGTAGCGATATCATGATAGAGGACTTTTTAGGGTACAGCGGGCGAATCATGGATATGAAGTGGAACTATATCGGTGAAACTAAAGTTCTCTTGCCTGTTTATCGTCACGACTCGGTAGAATTGGCTGAAAAAGAAGCGCGACGATTGGACTACCAGTTTGTTGGATTTGGTGGACGCGGAAATTGCTATCCAAATATCACTTGGCAACTCCGTGATGCTTATATCATTGAAGCTATACCATATCGTGACAATCATCCGCTTTCTAAGCGAAGGTTTTATGTCGATACACAGACGAACATAGCGACCTACGGGTTGATCTATGACAGAGCTGGTGAACTCTGGAAGATCGCCATAGGCGGAGTGTCTCATCCAGATAGCCATCTTGCCCAGAATGCTCAATCTGGAGTTCCCATACTGGATTCATCGGTGATGATTGATGTCCAATCGCGGCATTGCACGACGATTCAGATGGTTACACTTGTTAACCAGAAGAAGATGAGAGAAAAAGACTACCACCCTGGAGTCCTCAATGAACGAGGAACCTGATGACAACGATACCAATTTAAAACCTGAGAGGAATTATTCATGCCATTTCTAACAACTAAACCACGGCTGCTCGAGCTGCTTGTATTGTTATTAGTATTGAGCGTTGGCGAAGCCCGCAGTGACGAATGTAAGGTGTCTACGTGGGGCTCCGAAGATGAGATTGGAGCGGCGAACCTGATTTCCGCTCAATCAATCATTCAGGCTTCAAAGCTTGTCAAGCAAGGGAAAACCCAACATCTGGGAATTATAATTGACCGGCACACGCCTGCCTTTGGTTCCAGAAGTTTAAGCATGCAGATTCTGCAACCGGGACAGGAGAATGGAAGGATGCCGTTTCCCAATGGATTCAGCTATAACGATGATGTTTTCCAGGGTTGGTTTGGTATTGGTTCCCAACTAGATGGTTTAGCTCACGGGGGCCAGCATGGCGTCTACTACAATTGTTTATTGGGAATCGACTTCGTGCAGGTAACTGGAGTTACGAAACTCGGTATAGAGAAGGTGCCACCTCTGGTAGCTCGTGGAGTTGTGCTCGATATGGCGGGTTATTTTGGGACTGACTTTCTGGAAGGTGGGAAATCATTTTCCGCCAAAGAGGTTCGCGAAGCTGCCGAACAGCAAAAGGTAGAAATTCGCGAAGGTGATGTTGTTTTGTTCTACACGGGCTGGACGGATCACATGTTATCAGCCGATCCAAAAAAGTGGGGGTCTATAGAACCAGGCATCGCCGAAGATGTGGCTAGTTACCTTGCTTCGAAAAATGTGCTTGCAGTTGGTGCCGACACATGGGGCGTCGATGTTGTGCCTCCGGAAAAAGAGGGAAGACCTTTTCAGGGCCACATTACGTTGCTAAAAGAGAATGGAATTTACATTTTTGAAGTGATGAACAGCGGCAGTTTGGTTCGGGATAATATTAGCGAGTTTCTCTTCGTGTTTGGACCAATACGTATGCGAGGTGCCGTCCAATCCTTTGCAAATCCAATTGCTATCTACTAGCTGAGGAAATTAAATGATGTTTTCGCTACAGGAGTGGTCTTGGTTTTTTCTCATTATGTACATTGCCGCTATGTTGTACTTTGGCATGAAAGGTCTACGTTCAGTGAAGGGCGCTGATGATTTTGCGACTGCAAGAGGCGGGTATAATGGTTTTTTCCTTGCGTTAGCTTTCACGGCTACTACAGCATCTGGTGCTACCTTCCTGGGGCTACCAGGTTTAGGTTATGAATTTGGTTTCCCGGTACTTATTTACGCCTTTTCGTACCCGTTAGGTGTTTATTTTGGGGTGATGCTTTGCTTCCGAGTCGTATCCAAAGCAGGCAATGGTTTCAACAGTAGGTCCATTCCTGAATTCCTGGGTGACAGGTATCAATCAGATGGGTTGCGTATCGGGTTTGCTGTGTTCTCAATCATCCTCTTGTTTTATCTTGCCGGGCAACTGGTTGCAGGATTAGTAATGTTTCAACAGCTATTAGGTCTTTCTCCTGTTTGGGCACTGACAATAACGTCCTTCGTATTGTTAATCTACGTCACCCTTGGTGGTGCACATGCAGACATTCTCACAGATGCGTTTC
This sequence comes from Gammaproteobacteria bacterium, assembly GCA_012961165.1. Lineage (GTDB taxonomy): Bacteria > Pseudomonadota > Gammaproteobacteria > Pseudomonadales > Azotimanducaceae > UBA9659. The sequence goes on from DTZW01000157.1 coordinate 17,276, forward strand.
AGGGGGGGCTGATGTTGATTCTCTCTGTTTTGATTATCGTGATGTTTGTTTCGGGAATGGGTGTAGGTGGCTTTGATGGCTTGATTGCCCGATTCGAATCATCGGACCCGGCGCTTCTGAACATTACTCATGAAAGTGTTTCGTTGTTCGATTCAAAGTGGGACTTTTTTACAATATTCGTGGCTCATATTCCACTAGGCATGTTGCCCCACATTGGCAATAAAATCTGGGCGCTCAAGGAGGGCACCAGTCAATCCAAATTTCTAACCGTCTGCACTATTTTTGGAGTCATGTTAGCCATGATGTCGCTTGGTGGATTGCTCGCCAGGGCTGTTCTTGGTGATGTATTGCTTGCTGATGGTGGTGCCAACCAGGCCATCCCTGCATTGTTTATTAGCCTATTCCCGGTGTGGCTTGCTGCGCTACTTGGTGTAGGAATACTTGCGGCCATCATGTCAACCGCAGACGGCCTGGTCATATCGACTTCCCAGGTAGTAGCAAATGATATTTATCGTCGTTCTCTGTCCCAACGAATGCAACCAGGAGCAAGTGAGGAAGAAATTGATCGCAGAGTGTTACAAATAAGCCGATGGTCTACAGGGATAGTACTAATTGGCGCTGCTATCCTGGCATGGAACTTCCTGGATATGAATATTGCATTGTTGGTCTGGATTGGTCTTGGGGGTGTAATGTCCGCCACTGCAGGGCCAATGATACTGGGAATGCTATGGCAAGGCGCAACGAAGGCCGGGGCGATATCTGGGTTTGTTGCCGGAGCATTGTCATTCATGATTCTTAAGGCCGGATTGTTACCTGACCTTGATTCTTCTGCAGGGTTCTTGGCCATAGCGGTTAGTTGGTTAGATCAACAACAGCCGAATCCTTTTGCCTGCTCTGCGCTGGGTGAAGGCGTGTCTGTGGTGACTACTTTCCTGGTTTCGATCTTCACTAACAAATTACCGCAAAGCCACGTGAATAAAGTATTCGGGGAGGGAGAATTATCGTTGGATCGTTAGCGGGTACCCGCGAATAATGCCCTCAATTGCTATATTAATTATGAAACAAACCGCGCTTACCGACAAGTGGTGCAGAAATGTCTGGTAAGCGTGCAGAACATCAACATGTGCACCGTAGTTGCGTAATTTTCAAAAATTGGAGCCGGGCGATGAAAAATGAAATCAGTCGATGTAGATGTGCAGCACTGTTATCGAGTTGCTCTCGATTGTTGGCCATCATCATGATCTCGTTGTGGAGCATGATTACTTCTGCCGCTGCACCCGTGAAAATCATAGATGTTATGGACGCAGCATACTTGCCTTCTATGCAAGGTATTGTAGTTGGAGGTCGAAATGGTTTTGTGGGGTTAGCCAAAATTGATGGTGATGTTCTCAACATAGAACAGATTGAAGGCCAGGTAAGTGAGGATATAACAGTCGTGGCGCAACTTTCGGATCACCAGGTATTGTTGGGTGGCTCCCACGGCGGAATTTTTCTCTTTGATTCAGAAGGAATAAAAAAGGTAGCGATGCTTTCAGAATACCAAGAGCCAGTCCTGGATATCGGCATTACAAAAGGTGATATCTGGGCGGTCGGCGCGAGGGGATTACTCGCAAGGTCTCATGATGGAATTAACTGGGAGCCATTCGAGATCTTGCAGATACAGCAACCACCAATTCGCTTGAAAAATTTGGGAGTGGGGGAACTGTACTTCGGAGTAGCCAACATTGACCTTGATAGTATCTCTCTGGACGCGACTGTCGGTGGGCGAAAAGTTGTGATCGATGAGGACTACGCCTTTTATTCTGAGGAAGGGTTCATGGATATTTTCAGCCGCTTTGATGATGTAACAGCCGCTGAGATATCTTTCTCTTTTGCTCCCGGGCCTCCTTATAGGAGGGGTGATGTATCATGGAATGCCGTCGTAGTCCGGAATGAAACTATTATTCTCGCCGGTGAATTTGGTTACATTATACGAAGTATGGACGCTGGCGAAAACTGGGAAAGGATGGCGGCAGTTGTCGAAGATCACGAGCCCCAAGCACCTTATTGGCTGGCCGGCCACTCGTTCGACGAAACCATTTTTTTGGTAGGCGCCGCCGGAGCGATAACCAGAAGTAACGATGGTGGAGCTACCTGGGAAACCATAAATCCTCCGAATGAGGAAGGGATATTTGGAGTGACCAGGACACCTACCGGCAAGATGCTAATACTAGGTGCTGTCGGTTTAGCCGGGATAGAAAGCGAAGGTGGGTGGATTTTGGCAGATCGGACAAAACTTCAACTTAGATCCTGGTTGAAAACAGCAGTCCAGTTACCAGATGGTTCATTGATATGTTTAGGTGGGCGGTCTACGGCATTGAGGTACCAGTTAGATAAATGGGCTATCTTGAACCTCTCGTTGAAATAATAGTGCTGAACACCGCCGATATCATGGTTTCGGGCGCGTATTAGTCGCCCGTGAATCTACTTTCGTATTTCGATTTGTTGGCCTGGTGTCGGTAATCTTGCCTGCTCAGTCGATTCGTTTGAGCATAATCACAGGAATGTCGCGGTTCCCAGCACTGGCTTTGTAATCCGCAAAGGGTGGATACATCGTGACCATCTGTTCCCAGATAACCTGGCGCTCTGGATTAACGACAGTTCGTGTAGTGGCTTGAAATATCTCCTCGGCTATCTGTACTTTCACTACTTCTAGCGCCTGCAAGTTATGGTACCAACCCGGGTGCCTGGCATCACCTCCTTTTGAAGCGATGATGGCGTAGCCTTCACCGAATTCACTATAGAGTAGTGGCATAAGGCTAATTTTACCGGATTTGCGTCCGATGGTGGTTAACAACAAAGTTGGCAACGGACCCGGGCCACCGAAGATACTCGAATCCCAAAGATGGGCAGTTTTTGGATCTTCTGCATACAACTTACGATGTTCAGCGACCCAACCATTTGCGCTGGCTTCAATAAAATTAAACGGGTCAGTCATAATCTGTTGCTCCTTGTATTCCGGGTTAAGTACTGAAAAAATCTAGTATTAAGAATGTGGTAACAACCTCTCAGAGATAGTGCAACTAGGGATCAACAACTGACAATTAATATAGATATCGAATTAGATTGCGCATAAGTGAGTAGGTGGCTGGTCACGACGTAGTGGACCTGATTGTGTCATTAAATGTACCTGTGATTTCTTCAAATTTTATCATAACTCGCTGATGATTACTCAGGAATGAGAGGGTTGAATGGGTCGAAACCGGGGCATGAAGAATTAACTACATTTCTGCTTCATCAGCCATGCACATAATCCCCTTAAAACTGAGTTTGGCTCCAGTTCTCGATGGGATTTGGTAGCTTTTAACGAAATATCGGACTGGAGCACGCTGATGATTCTGCATTCTTTGCAATTTCGGGACACCAGGTCGAGTTAGATTCCACCAGCGTTGGCTGATGTCAGAATAGTTGACTCGAGTGATCAAATAGACCGAAAGGAACGGGGTCAGAGTAAAGGGTCAGAGTAAAATCACATAACATTGGCACAAGCGGCCAGGTCAGCGTTTTTCATAAAACAGGTTTGGCGATTGTTACTACTTTGGATGACATGAACCGGCATTCTGGCTGGACAATTTCGTGG
>DTZW01000157.1:20998-28924 GCA_012961165.1 Gammaproteobacteria bacterium
TTGTTAGTTACATGTATGAATAGCAGTCAGACAGTCTTTTATATTCTAAAATTTCTAATCAAGCGTCTTCGGGCTCGATAAGAATTTTAATCCCCTCGCCCTTGAGGAGTAAGTCGACACCTCTGGGTGCTTCACTGATCGGCATTACGTGACTGATCAATTGTTCAAGATCGACTTTTTTATCCAGTACCAGTTTGCTGGCCTGTTCCCAGGTTGAATGCAGTCGTCTGCCGTGCACGTTGTAAATATCAAAGCCTTTCAGCAGCCACGTTTCCAGATTAACCAGCGTCTCACCGCCGGGCACGCCGACCATAACGAGCTCGCCACCGGCAACAGTGACTTCGGAGATCAGCGCCAGTGATTGCGGCGCACCGCTATATTCCAGTGATACGTCGACGCCGTTGCGACGGGTCATATCACGGATGGTTTTGATTGCCTGCTGATTGCCATTACTCACGTCAATGACCGCATCGGGCGCTAAGTCTCTGGCTTGTTGTAATCGGGTAGGGCTAACATCGGTAGCGATGACTCGATTCGCCCCGAGCGCTTTAGCGACGATAATATTCATTAAGCCAATCGGGCCGCATCCTGCCACCAGTACGTTCATACCGGCCATGCCACGGCCTTTGAAACTAGCATGAACAGCGATACCGAAGGGTTCGAACATTGCGGCGACTTGCGGGGAAATTCCCTCAGGTTGTTTCCAGACGATTTTTTCAGGTACGACGACATACGGTGCGAAGCCACCATCGATATCGACACCGGGGTAACGCGTATTCATGCAAACATTGGCTTGACCCATGTGACAGGTATAACAAGTCCCGCAAGAGATGTGGCTTTCCATGCTGATAAAATCATCGACTTTAACGCTGCTGACGCCCTCGCCAACGGCAACAATGGTGCCGGAGGTTTCATGCCCGAGCACGGTAGGTAATTGCATGCGTTGCGCGAAAGGCACCCAGTTATAGATATGCAGGTCGGTACCGCAGATACCCGTGTAAGCGACCTTGATTTTAACCTCGCCCGGGCCGGGTTCCGGTACGGGCACTTCATCTACGGAGAGTCCGCCAACACCTGGTTCTATTTTACGTAGCGCTAACATTAAATTTCCTAAATGTGATAAATATCAAGAACGGCTGGGATGAGATCATTTTGAACGATGATCTTTTTCTTCTGGATCTTCCAGGCACTGTCCGCTTGCGTTGACGTTGGCGTTAGCAAATATTCGTAGTGCCCAAAAAACTGATGACTCTCATTGAATTTAAAATAGTGCACCACCCAGCTCGTCTTAACGTCGCAAGTTCCATCATCGTTGAGCGTTGGCCGGATATTGCTCACCTGATGGCAGGTTCGTGGTAGTGGTGATGAAGCGGAAGAAGTCCCCGTTTTAATCCGAAAGACGCGATCTTCAAGACCAATGCGGCTGTCGTAATACATCAGCGATAGTTCGTTGGCCGGGTCACTGGTGTATTCCAGTTCGGTATCCCAGCTGGGTAGCCAGTATTCGCAATCATCACTGAAAAGTCCCAGCCATTCGTCCCAGCGTTTTTCATCGAGGTATTCGGCTTCCATATACAGCGTGTGCGTGACCGATTCTCGTAGTGTGTCAGACATGCTTATGATTGTCCTTTGCTGGTGTTTGAGTTTTTCGCGTCGTTGGCGATGCCCTGGGTCATCAGCTTAAGCCAATTACGATGCTGGGCGATAAAAATACCTTCATCTTCAAGCGCGGCGCCGCTGCTATGCGGCTTGAGGCCGATCTCTTCGGCGTACTGGTTGCCACCATCCACTTGCTGTATAGCACCACGCGAGATATCGCTCCACGGAGATGCCGAGGCCAGTGAGCCTTCCTGACAACTTTCAAATTCTGACAGGTCATCGGCGGTCGCCATACCACTGGCATTAAAAAAGTCTTCGTACTGGCGTAAGCGATTGCGGCGTAAATCGGGCGCTTCACCTACCGGTGCGAGCACAAAGATCGTGACTTCTGTTTTATCGACCGCAATCGGTCGAAACATACGAATTTGTGAACTCATTTGATCCATTAAAAAAACATTCGGAAAAATAAGTTGGTTGCGTAATCGGCCCACCATCCAGTTGGCTTCTGCCTCGCCGTGTTTTTCGGCAAACTCTTCTTTATGTCCATAAATCGGCCGGTCCTGCGGGTTCGGCCAATCACCCCACAGCAGCGTATGCCCATTGCCAAAGTCAAAGTAGCCACCGGCGTTGTCGCTCAGGCCGTTAACATCCATGGTTTTGGTTTTGGTTCCCGCCAGATTGATTTTCGCACGATTTTTCATGGTCGCCACATAGTTCCAGTGCACCGTGCCGACGTGATAACCATCGACGCCATTCTCGGCCTGTAATTTCCAGTTGCCGTTGTAGGTGTAGGAGGACGAACCCTTTAAGACTTCCAGTCCTTTAGGTGACTGATTGACCATCATGTCAATAATACGGGTGGTATCGCCCAGCCATTCTTGTAGTGGTGGTGCATCAGCGTCTAATGACGCAAAGATAAAGCCGCGGTAGTTTTCAACGCTGGGCACCCGCTCCAGCGGATAATCATCCTTATCAAACTGTTCGGGGTAACCGCCCTTGTTCTGGTCGGTGACCGCTTTGAGTTCACCATTGGCGCCGTAGGTCCAGCCGTGAAACGGACAAGCGAATAAACCCTGGTTACCCTTTTTAAGCTTGCAGAGTTTTGCACCGCGGTGCCGGCACGCGTTCAAAAATACGTTGATGTTATCGCTCTTGTCGCGATTCAGAATGATCGGCTGGCGGCCGATGTACCCCGTGATAAAATCTTTCTTTTTAGCGATCTGGCTTTCGTGGCCGATATAGACCCAGACTTTTTCCCAGATGTGTTTAAGTTCCAGCTCAAACAACGCGGGGTCGGTAAACATGCTGCGGTGAATTTTATATTGCCCGGCATCCTTGTCTTCGATGAGGTAGTCTTCTAATTCAACGGTTGCGTTCTGGTGCATGATGTTAGATCCGTGTTTCAGATGATAAAGTACGTACTATAACTACGCATAATAACTAAGCAAGCATAGGTAGTTATTGCCTGGTTGGACGTCATTTTATACCGAGAGGATAAAATACCCCTAAACCTTAACATCAAGGCTCATCCATATGTCATCTGATCGATCCTTATTGCTTGCCGGCGCGATCCTGGCGGCCATGCTCATTACCGTCGGTTGGCCGACCTGGCAGAATTTGTCGGGTTTATGGGTGTTTTCAACGACCTATCAAGGGCGCGGTATCGCGCTCAGTGATCTGTTTACAGTGGAGATCGCGGCTTTGTTAGTACTGACAACCATTTATGCTCAGTCATCGACCGGGACAGGCAGTACCAGCGTGATCCGGCGCTTTGCTGTGCTCGCCGTATTGATACTGGCGCAGCTAATGCTGAGTCTATTTGCCGCCGGCTTTTTGGTGCATCAAGACGCCGCCTGGTATCAAATACTAAGAGGCCAAAATGAAATCATGCCAGCGACAGCGGTGATTGTGATGGCCTGTTATCCGGGCTATTTATTATTTGGTGGTGGCGCGTATCTATACGCAAAAAAAACACCTGCCAGAATTCGCGCACAGCCTGCGTCTACCGTTCATGGTATTAACTTTCGCGCCGTTCGGCTTTTTACCCGCCTACGATGCGGATGTTTTATATTTTGATGCCAGCTTTAGCGAGATTGTTTTTGGGCTGTGCTATTGGTTGCTGGCCATCATCTGGCTGGTGTCGTTGATACCGGAATGGACCAACGGGCCAGAAGTCGTCCTGGAACGCATTGGATGGCAAGATCGAGAGTCACTATGTGTCTGTGACAAACAGCCTTACCCCTCAAAGGCCACTGCAGTACCCGCTTTCACAGCACAAGTGAGAGAGGTATCTCTCTGAATCTATGCGCGAAAACAGCCAATCCTTGTGCGGGAGTTTTGCGGGACACAGTTATGTCCGAACGCGGCCCGACTGTTGTGCACTGTGGTGCATGGTTGGCAACGGGCGCAGAAGATAGGAACTATAAACCACATTTTCCGAAGAACGGTCACGTATGGCGATGGCTGTTGATCATTCAAATGTGGATCACAGTGGTTTGGTGATCCTCCAGGTGAATGCCTACACAACCTTAATCCTTTTCCTACATCCCCAGGCAACCGGAACTGGGAACATCTACTTGCCCGGTCGAGCCTGATACCTAGGTTGCTATCAGGCTGGACTGGGCAAGGTGATAGCCTCAAATGTGGTGGGCGCTAAACGTAGGATATGTCTCACACGCGTTGCAGAGGATGGCTCTATGCTCTGATTTGCCGTATAATCAAGTCACGCCGATTTGACCAGCTTGCAGGGCGTTTAATAAATTCTGCTAAATAGGGTGACAACCTGTTTAGCGAAAGCGGACAGGTTTTTTTTGGTCTGATGGAAACCCATTTCATCCGGGATTTGAAATTCCAGCTTGTGCCCCGGGCTTAATGCCAAAGCACTAAAGAGGAGAACAACATGATTACACGACGATCTTTCTTCCTGGGGTCAGCCGCAGGACTTATCCTCCCAACGTTCTATGACAATGCCATCAGTTTCCTTGCAAACCATGGCGAGCCACTGCTGGTGATACCCAAACAACATGAGTCAATTCTTTACGCAGTAGCGGACAGCAGCTATGAATTTAACTTCGGCGACCCTTACGCTGGACCGCCCGAAATCTCAATCAGGGAATTCTACATGGACTATCGGGGTGTAGATGATGTGAACCTATGCCTGCTCGAAGAAGGGTGCGAACCCGAAGATCTACCAGATCTTGAAAATTCGATGAGCACATGGAGTGAGTGGGAATGGTTCGATACCTGGGCTAGAACTGAAAGCCCTAATGCGATTGCCTATCATTTTCTGGCGGGTTTTGACCTTGGTCCCAGCTTAATAGGGGCTTCCGCCATTGGTGGAATAAGCCTGATTGATGGTCCAATGCCGGGCAATGACTACCTGGGTGCTCAAGCCGAAGATGCCGTTTCAGTATCCCTTCTTCAGCAACGGCTGAATGAATTGAATTCCGGTATCCGTATCGAACTCATGTAATTATGGCACACGCTTTACTCCGTCGATATTAACGACAGCTTGCAGGGTGAAAAATAAGTTCTGTTAAGTAACATACCCTCGCCCTGGCGAGCGTTGTGCTCGTTCTTCACCGAAACACAAGCGAGTATGGACTAGCACCAAAGCAAATAGCATGGAATCTAAGCACACCTCTGATCAAGTCAGATGATGATCTAACTGCGTGGTCGCCCTACGATCCCGCTAGCTCAGGGAGCAAGTACCGGCGCTCTTGTTGGCGGGGGCCTAGCAGCGGAAAGTGATGATGCTGGTGTCATCATTGTAGGCATTATCGGAGGTATGTTAATCGGCAATGCTATCGAAGCCGCAGGTAACATTTGAATAGCCCCCAGTTCTCTAGACACTTCCCAGCTTCCTAAAATAGCTGTCTTCATACGCCATTGGCGGCACGTGCTATCAACACATCGTCAGAGGGCCGTTCAGAATATTTGGGGTCGGAGTAAAAACTCTCACACTCGATATCAGGGTTCACTCTTGTCTCCGGCGCTCTCAGGAAACTCCGGCTGATTAAACCAATAGAGCATAGACGCCAGAACAAATGTCAGACCTTCAGCTATCGGGATCGAGATGTAGATGCCGTCGTTGCCCATGAGTCCTGGCAGAACCATTAGCAGCAATCCTGGCAAGATCAAAGAGCGAGACAGCGCGATGGCAGCCGAGTGAATGGGTTTGTGCATCGCCGTGAAATAAGAAGACAACGTTATATTCACCCCCGAAAATAGAAATGCTGGCCAAAACAAGCGTACGAAATGCGTTGCTATTTCGCTCACATCCACTGCCTGGTCATCGAGAAATAAACCGATAAGCACACCCGGCATAAGCATCAACATCGCAATAATCACCATGCCCGTGAGAAATACACTTGCGATGCCAATTCTTAAAAATGCTCTTATGCGATCGGCGTTTCTGGAGCCAAGGTTCTGACTGACTAGCGGTTGTAGAGACTCACTGATGCCATAACAAATCAAAAGACCGCTGAACAAAAGGTAATTCACCACCGTATAAGCGGCGACGCCAGCCACACCCATGGTCGTAATCATTATCCAATTGAAAAGCAATGTAATAACACCCGCAGAGATTTCGTTCGCGAACTCTGAAATGCCATTGGCAGAAGCAGTCCTGATGGCCCTGATGCCTTTGATGGACAGAGTGAAGTGCAGGTGTCGGTTGGATGACAGAAAATATGGCAAAAGCGGAATAATGATGGCTGCTTCAGAAATCCCGGTTGCATAGGCCGCGCCTTCAATTCCCCAGCCAAACTCAACAATAAACAGCCAGTCCAACAGGATGTTCATGAGAGCGGAAAATATCAAAGCGATTGCTGCCATCAGTGGGTGACCATCCACTTTGACAAAATAACTCAGACCAAATCCCGTCATCAGGAAGGGTGCAAAAAACAAAATGATTGTGAGATAGGTTTGTGCGAGCGGCGCCAGTTCTTCGTTAGCACCCAACAGCTGCGTTAGCGGTTCAATGAATCCAATTCCGATGGCACTGGCGACCAGGCTGGTGACAACGCATGCTGAAATGATCGCAGCAAAAACCTCGGATGCTGCCGCCGGGTTTTTTTCACCCAAAAACTTTCCGCAGATCACGGATCCACCCACAGCAAGCATCAACGTTAAGGCATACAGAAGTGAACCGACCGGGAATGTCAGATTGGCAGCCGCCAGGGCTGATACGCCAACGAAATTACCGAGAAATATGCCGTCAACCACGGTGGCGGAGGATAGCGCGACCATACCTAGCACCGACGGCAACGCATACTGCACAAAGGTTCTGCCGATAGGTCCCGACGTTGGGCTATTAGCGAGAGGTGGTGGGGCTGGAATACTCACATCATCAATTCTTATCGCTCGCCAGAGATTCTACTAACGCAGTAATTACCCACTCTATATGATCATCGTTCGTTGCTGTACTAACGCAGAACATCAAGCATCATGTTGACATGACACCATGGCTAATTAATGCCGGGTGCAGGCGCCTCGAAATGTGACCGGTCTTTTAGGATATGGTGCGAGGGTCTCTTTATGACTAGACCTCTAGCTATTTGTTTATTATAGCTATTTTTAATTTTCTATCTAAATGTACCCCCATAAAGCACCCCGCGTTCGCCAAGCACCACCCTGCCAGCAATGCGTTTAAATGGTGAGACCACTCGGCAGGACGCTAACGGACGCATGTACCTGAACGCGACGCTCAACGACCTGTTCGAGAGCAATGAAAAAGATAGCGGCCATAGGCAGGGCTTGTCAATAGATCACTAAGCGCTAAGGTTTCTCGTTTTAGAATTGAATAGCCGGCGCAAAGGTGGACGGCGGTGGTTGTGCTTCGATGTGATCCAGGATCTTCTGAATTAAGTCTGGGTTAGCCATGTAATAAAAATGTAAATTTTACTCCGACCCCAATTATTTTGAGAGTTGAACTGATAACCCGATAGCAGGGTGATGTCCGTTGCTAAAGCGGGCGCAGTGTAAAAGAAGATCAGCAAACAGCAGGTAAGCCGGTTCACATTCAGATTTCCTGAGTCGGGCCGCAAATTTCCAACAATCCAGCGAGTTTGGCGGTTTCAGAATGTGAATCTTTGGACCCGCATCTGATTTATCAACCACCGCTCGCTCTAAGTGCTGCCACTTCAGCTCGTCTATCATCCCTTCGATCAATCGCGGCCCGGATGCGTCTTTGTCTTTCCCGTGAAAGCGGGTAGTTCCAGACGATCAATCCAGCTGTGATAAACATGATAGCTGGCAAAATGGCATAGCTGTATTTCAGTCCCATGAGGGCCTCCTCTGAATTCACAGCACCAGCTGCGGCGTCAT
>DTZW01000158.1:0-13231 GCA_012961165.1 Gammaproteobacteria bacterium
GGCTCGAATGACGATCGCCTTATTTGAATGTTATCGGTCGTGGTAACAGCAACATTCACGCTATTTGCGTTCACCACGCTATTTGTACTATTTGTACTAACTTGCGCTAACGGCACCAACGCGCGATTATTTCTCTTCTTAATCAGTCGTGTGCCCAGCATGTCAGTTTCTGATGATAACTATTGGTTAACGCCATTGGAAGAGCGTCACGCATGGGACATTCTTGGTTGGGAATACCCGTTCCCTTATGATTTTTATAACCCATCGTTCGATGATCACCAGGACCATTACGTCAGACAGTTCCTGAATCCTGAGTTAAAATTTCACGTAGTCCTTGATACCTGCGGGACGATGATTGGTTTTTGCTCGTTTGGTTCTGATGGACAGGTCCCGGGTGGTGACTATAGTGACGAAGCGTTGGATATAGGTGTTGGAATGCGGCCCGAGTTCACGGGGCAGGGAAAAGGCGCTGCCTTTTTTGGTGCAATTTTGGGCTATGCAATTGGTACGCTCAACCCCGAGTTGCTTCGTTTAACAGTGGCAAAGTTCAATCTGCGAGCGTTAAAACTGTATGAGAATTTTGGTTTTGAGGTGAAAGATGAATTTTCCGAACAGCCGAGTGCTGTGCCTTACCGCATCCTGGTTCGGTCGGCGGCGGGGCCCGCATGAGCCCCTTCGAAATCGGCGGCATCGATCACCTGGTGCTACGTGTTGGTAATCTTGCTGAGTCGCGTAAGTTCTACGAAGGATTGCTCGGTTGTGTGATGGAGCGAGAGTTACCGGATCTAGGCCTATTCCAGCTTCGCGCGGGAAGGCAGTTGATTGATCTGGTTCCTATTGGCGGCAAACTGGCAGGAGACTTTGAAGTTGTCCAGAAAAACAGCAACCTGGATCACTTCTGCCTGACTATTTCACCATTCGAGCCAGATGCTATTACTGAACTGATGATCTCAGCTGGTGTTTCCTGCAGCGAGGCAGGTACACGATATGGTGCTGATGGCTATGGGTTGTCGATTTATGTAACTGATCCAGATGGCAACACCGTCGAGCTCAAAGCCGCCGGATAGCAGTTTGTTTCGGCTTGATGAAACCGCTACTCTTGCAATCACATCCTCAAAAATAATAATAAAGAGGCATCATGAGTTCTTCCCTCGATGACTCTTCGTTTGCAACGAAGGTCGTGGTAATAACAGGTGCAGGCCGTGGGCTTGGGCGTTCTCACGCCATTGAATTCGCCCGGCGTGGCGCACGAGTTGTTGTGAATGACCTTGGTGGCGCTGTCGACGGAACAGGCAGTGGACCAACCGCGCAAACAGTCGTTGATGAAATCCGCGAACTGGGCGGCGAAGCCTGCGCGAATACAGATTCGGTTACAACACAGGAAGGTGCCGCGGCGATAATCGGTACTGCAATGGAGAACTACGGTCGTGTAGATATCCTTGTGAACAACGCAGGTATTCTCCGCGACAAAACATTTGCCAATATATCAATTGAAAACTTCAGGGAAGTGTTGGATGTGCACCTTATGGGCTCAGTACTGGTGACGAAAGCGGCCTGGCCAGTGATGCGCGACAACAATTGGGGAAGAGTTGTTTTTACAAGTTCAGGATCAGGGTTATTCGGTCACTTTGGTCAATCTAACTATGCGTCGGCCAAGATGGGGCTGATTGGGCTAATGAATGTATTAGCCCTGGAAGGCGCAAGCAAAGGGATCAAGGTAAACACGCTGGCCCCCGGGGCGCTCACACGAATGACAGAAAGCCTGCAGGACACCAACCGTCGAGGTCGTCCAGAGCAGGTAAGCCCGGCTGTGTTGTACCTCTGTTCAGAAGAAGCCCCCCAGGGAGTCATCCTTCAGGCGGCAGATGGACGCTTCTCACGAATCCGTTTAAACGTTGGTGAAGCCGTCGACCTGGGCCCTGAAGTAACGTTCGAGGACCTGATGTCCGTTCGCCATGAACTTGGCCTGGATTAGGCTCTCAAATGTTGAATGCAGATATGTCGATCGCTGCGGTGGTTTACTCAAGCGCTATGGATTGGCAATCCTCACCTTCTTCCACGGTTAGCCGCAAGCGATTTCATCTGGTAGGTGAAGCGGAAAGTGGGCAGGTCACATCGTTAGTCCAATATGATCCCGGGGCAAGTTTTCCTGCTCATCCTCATCCTGGGGGTGAAGAGATATTGGTACTCAGTGGTGTTTTCAGCGATGAGACAGGCAATTGGCCAATAGGCTCCTATCTGCTTAATCCCGCGGGTTTTACTCACGCACCATATTCGAAGGCGGGCTGCCGGTTGTTGGTGAAACTCAGGCAGTATCCTGGTGTAAAACCTATGAGGCTCGCGTTGGATTCCCTGGAAACTACGGAAGTCGATGGCGTTGACTGCAAGCTGTTGTACAGCAACACGATTGAAAAAACGGTTGTCACGAAACTCGAGGAAGGGCAGGTAATAAGCAAGACATTTGAAGGTGGTTGTGAAGGTTTTGTGCTGGCAGGAAACGTTAACGTCAATGGGGCTGACCTGCGACAGCATGACTGGTTTAGATTTCCTGATGGGGACAGCGTCCGGCTGCTAAGTCAGGGCTGTTCGCTCTACCTTAAGTTTGGCGCGGTAAGTCTACTGTCGAGCCATCCATGAGGATGAAGAGACAAAAGCTACCCAGGCTTTATACTGACAGGCTTCAGGTAAGGCTGCTCGAACCACATGAAGCAGACCTGATGGTTCGGTTTCGTGATGAAAATCGTGATCACCTCGAGCCGTGGGAACCCCTGCGACGGCCCGATTTTTTTACTGAAGGCTTCTGGGAAATTCACCTTAGGTTGTCACTAAAAGACTTCAGGGAGGGTGCGAGCGCATGTTTTGTGTTGTTGTCACCCAGCGAAGACGAAGTGCTAGGTGTCTGCAACTACACCAATATTGTCCGCGGTACCTTTCAGTCATGCCAGCTCGGTTATGCCCTTGCTGAGAAACACCAACGCAAAGGCGTCATGTTTGAAGCCCTCTCGCTGACCAATGCGTATATGTTCGATGACCTTGGCCTGCACCGGATTATGGCCGGATACCTTCCCCATAATGAGCGAAGCGGAAAGCTGCTGGACCGGCTTGGGTTCGAAAAAGAAGGGCTTGCGCGAAAGTATCTAAAGATCAACGGGCGGTGGGAGGATCACCTGCTGACTTCCCTGATTAACGACACTTATTGAAGCCTGTGTACGAACCCCGGACTACCCAAATACATTCCACCATCTACATTTAGACATCGATCACCTGCATAGCGCCAGGCTTCAGTAACATCCTCTGCTTCAACCTGCCTCGCGTATGGAATGGGGGTGTGCCCGTGTACCAGCAGTTCCCCGCCGAAAAGTGATAGCAGTTGTTCGGCGCGTTTGCGGCCAGTATGTTCCAGTAATGAAAATGCCATATGTTCGCTGAAGGAGGAAAGCGCTGCTTCCCAGGCTGGCAGATCGCTCGATGCCATTAAATCGAAAAAACTGTTGTTGACGCTTTCAATGGTCCTACCATGGTTAACGTACACCATCGCATCGGCATGAATTAACAGGGCGTCGCCCACAAGGGCCATTGCGGGCAACGTGCGAATCCAGACAGCATGCTCCTCAGTGAAGCCTTCAAAGTCTGCCTCGATACCACCCCATCTCAGCCACTGATCAAAGACACTACCGCCACTGTCAGTCATTCTTTCCTTAAATTGATAAGCGCACAGGATCATTAACTCATGATTACCGAGTAGCGATTGAACTTCGCCTTCATCAGCTTGTGCCTCTTGCTGCAAGCGCATGGTGAGTTCGATGCATTTAATACCGGAAGCGCCGCGGTCAAAGAAGTCGCCCATCAGCCAAAGGTGATCAGTCCCACCGCTCCATTTGAGGTTCTCGTCGCAAAGACCAGCACCGATCAACAGTCGCTCGAACTCGCTATACTGACCGTGTAAGTCGCCGATAAGGTAAGTTGCCATGGTTTGGGGAAGCACGATAAAGAAGAGCGTACTGTATAGAGATTTCCCAGTGTCCGATAGTAACTCCTTTCTCTTCTGGTTTTACTTGCCAGATTCCAGCCTGATGACGGCACGCTGGTTGATTCGACCGGATAATCGAGAGAAAAAGTTTGTGAGTCGCATTTGCCAGCCATATTTTCTGGTGAGCAATGCATAGGCAATATTGGTTTCAGCGCTGTCTAACACAACGTAGGCGTGACAATCATGCCACAGTCCAAGTGTTCCCCCCCGCATGTCGCACGTTGCCATTTGGGCCGTTGAGCTGTTTTTCACTCGCTTTACCTTACCTGCGTCAGCGGCGCTGAACAGGTAGTGGCTATCCGGGTCAACGGATGCAAACCAAACGGGTGTATCGACAGCGATACCGGATCGCCGAAAGGTTCTAAAGGAGATGTATCTTGCGTTAATGTCCATACGCTGAGCCTATCACGTCAGGGATAAAGAAAAGAGAAAACAGATTAAAATAGCCCGATAACCTATTGATTCATCTTACTTTCAACAACAAAACTAACAGTATTGGCGTACAGACTGCCTGCAGGAGCACAAACCTGACCAGGACCTGGGTGTTAGACCAGCCCATGATGTGGCGCACATGATCGTGCAACGGATATCGGACTTGACCAAAAATCCCAATCTTCAAGAATCGAAGCAGGGCAACCTTGAGTATCCCGGTCGCACCATTCACCAAAACCATGAATGCGACAACCAGGATCAGGAATGGGTTGCCACAGGCTAGCACCAGTACACCTAATAACAGGCCAATTGGTCTGGATCCGGCATCCCCCATCAGGACGGCACTGGGGTAACTGTTATGCCAGAGGAATCCTGCCAGGCACCCGACCATCACGAAAGCCATGATCGCCCAATCAGCACCCTGTTCGTAGTGCGGTACCAACAGATAAGAGGCAATGAATTCGTGCCCGACAATGCCATAAAGAATGGCTCCAAGAAACAGTATCCCCATACTAGATAGGCTAGCGGACAGACCATCAACCCCGTCCGTGCAGTTGGTCGCGTTGATGGAGACCCAGATAAGTATCGTTGCACCGGGAACAAACAACAGGGGAGTCAGGATAATGGGGTCTTTATACAGCGGTAACCAGAGGGTATATGGCTCCAACTTGCAGATCACCATCGACGCAACAACCGCAATCACCAGGTCAACAGCGCCCAATCGGTATTCGCTCCAGCCGCCATCTGTCCGATCATCCAGGAAGCCAACGATCATCGCAGCGGTCACACAGGCAAGAATACCCAGGAATCGCCAGCTAAAAGGTACCACCAGGTAACACAGGATCACGAAAACCGGTATAAAGAGGATCCCGGCTGCAATGGGTTTACCGATACTTTTTTCCGCATCTATCGCATATTCCCGGCCTTTATCGCGCGGTAACAGATGCCAGTAGCGCGGGAGCAGCCACCAGGTCAAAAAAGCGCCCAATGCAGTGCCAAGTCCGGCAAGGAAAATGTATGAAGCGAGAAGCCGGAATGGACCGGCAAAGTCCGCGAGGGATTGTCCTAGATTGTAGAGCACAGCGTGGGCACCTTAATTCAATCCCGAAGTATAGGCGCTAATGCGGCCAGAACAATGAATGCATGTTGGAGATTATCTGACGAATCGGTGTTTCTACTGCTAATAATCTTCAGGTGACTATCTGATACAGCGATTCAGGGCTTGCGAACACTTCAGGCACGTCAAAGCTTCAGCTACCAAGAAGCGCCGTCAGGTTGGTTCGAACACCCTCTATGAAACGGTGTGCCGGAAATTATGCTTAAGCCGGGGCGTGATTCCGCTACTTGATGTCGAGAGTATCTGCATCTAGATGTGCCGGGAACGATTCGCGATACTCTCTTAACGAAACCAGGTCCAAATCTACCGTACCAATTCTTTCCTCGGCATCCATCTTCAACAAATAATTGCCCCATGGGTCAATGACGCATGAGTCGCCTGCATATTCTATATCGTTACCGTCTTTGCCCACCCGGTTTACGGCAATGACATAGGATAGGTTTTCAATTGCGCGAGCCCGCAGCAATGTCATCCAGTGCTGCCGTCTGGCGGCCGGCCAGTTTGCAACATACACCAGGACATCATATCCGGTTGTGTTTCTACTCCAGGCGGGAAATCTGAGGTCGTAACAGACCTGTGGCCGTAACTGCATATCATTGATGCTTAGCTGGACCTGGTCTGCGCCTGCTGCATAGTGGTGATGCTCACCGGCCATTCTGAACAGGTGGCGTTTGTCATAGGTCGTCAGCACCCCATCAGGAGACACCCAAACAAAACGGTTAAAATAACGGCTATCCTCTTCAATGATAATACTTCCACAGATGTAAACCTGTTTCTGAATTGCCTGCTTCGTTAACCAGGCCACTGCTTTGCCGGTCATGCTTTCCGCCAATCTTGCCGAGGCCATAGAGAACCCGGTGGAGAACATTTCAGGCAGTATAATGGCGCCGGAGCGGATGCTGCTGATCTGGTGCTCAAGATGTTCAAGGTTTGCGTCGATGTGCTCCCAGACCAGATCACTCTGTACCAGATGGAAGTTTGTCATGAGAAATGGCTATCGAGCCGACGGGCAGCTTCGAGGAGGGTGTCGTTTTCCTTCGCGAAACAAAACCTGACCAAACGGATTTCGGGAGGAACGTCGTAGAACACTGAAACAGGGATCGCTGCCACCCTCACTTTTTGAGTCAGCTGGGTTACAAATTCCATATCGGGAAGATTGGACAGCATGTCATAGGTTGCCAGCTGAAAATAGGTTCCCTTGCTTGGCACAAGGCCAAAACCAATCTCTGTCAGCGCCTGAGCGAACAGATCGCGTTTGGCCTGGTAGAAAGCTGGAAGCGCCTGGTGATGTTCAGGGTGGTGATCCATGTAATCGGCAATAGCCCACTGGGTTGGCGTGTGGGTAGTGAAGGTAACGAATTGATGCACCTTTCTGAACTCGACAGTCAGCGCTGGTGCCGCGATGCAGTAACCCACTTTCCAGCCAGTCGCATGATATGTTTTGCCAAAGGATGAAATAACAAAAGATCGATCGCGAAGATCCGGGTGCGCAGCGATGGTGTGATGTTGTTGGCCATCAAACACCATATGTTCGTAAACCTCGTCCGAGATAACGACAATGTCTTTAGCACAAGCCAGTTCAGCGAGCTCGTCCAGATCGGTGCTTGAGATCACCGACCCCGTTGGGTTATGCGGCGAATTTATGATGATCGCTTTGGTTCGAGGGGTGATGGCTTCGCGAACTCGTTCCCAGTCAATGCTGAAGCAGCGACTCGATAATGGAATATGAATAGCTTTGCCACCGGCGAGTTTGATCGCGGGGTCATAACTGTCAAAAGCCGGATCAAACACGATCACTTCATCGCCATTTCCAACCAGGGTGTGAATCGCCACAAAGAGCGCCTCTGTGGCACCGGAGGTGATGGTGATTTCTGAATTCACATTCGCTGAAACCGCGTAAAGGTCATTCACCTTTCGTGCGATCTGCTCTCGTAGATAGGCCACGCCATGCATGGGAGGATACTGGTTATAGCCTGAAACGGTGTAGTGATTCAGGCGTTCAGCCAGCTCCGCGGGGACATCGAAGTCCGGGTAACCCTGTGAGAGATTTATCGCATCGTATTCCGTCGCCATGTTAGACATGACGCTGAATATAGTCGTGCCGACGTCAGGCAGCTTTGAAACGATTTTCATGCAACAAATTTTTTTGATACGCGTTTTGCCCGTTATATTAGGCTAATTCAGATAACCAGTCGCGGGGTTTTAGATACTCGTCGTATAGAACGGCTTCAGGGGAACCTGGCTCTGGCTGCCAGTTATACTTCCAGATTGCCCGCGGTGGCATGCTCGCCAGGACCGATTCAATTCTTCTGCCCGACTGAATTCCGTAACGTGTGCCGCGGTCGATCGCAAGGTTGAACTCCGCATAACGGCCACGCCTGTACAACTGAAACTCAGTTTCCCGCTCGCCGTACTCAATGTCCTTCCTGCGTTCCAGAATAGGGACATAGGCTTCGAGGATACGATCCCCGATACTTCGAGTCAGGTCGAAACTTGCGTCGAACCCACCCTCATCCCAGTCGTCGAAGAACAGGCCGCCAACTCCTCGAGGTTCCTGTCGGTGGCTCAGGTAAAAGTATTCATCACACCATTTTTTTAACCGGCTATACAGGTCGGCACTAAATGGAGCGCAAGCGCTTTCAGCTACCCTGTGCCAGTGCAGGACGTCTTCCGCAAAGGGGTAGAAAGGCGTCAAATCAAAACCTCCACCAAAATGCCAGTGCTCCTCATCGATCAGGAAAAATCGAAGATTGGCATGAAAAATTGGCGCGTAGGGGTTTCGTGGGTGCATGATCATTGAAATAGCGGTGGCTTGAAAACCTCTACCTGCCAGGTGAGGGTTTCGTCCACTCGCCGCCGGCGGCAGGGAATCACCTACTGAATGAGTAAACTGGACTGCCCCTCGCTCGAGATGAGGACCGTTGTCGATGACCCTGGGGCGGGATCGGCCGCCACCAACGGTTTCGATATTCTCGATGCTGAATCTTGCTTTACCATCGATTGCTTCCAGCGTCTCGCAGATGGTTGCCTGCAGCGTCAGGAAGTAATCCTTTACTGCCTGGATTGAAGGAGCTGTTGTCACGACTTGTCACCCTTTTTACAGGCTGCCAACTGTACCCAATTCGACTATCAATTACATTGACATTAGTCACGTAACGACACATTTTAGTGCTAATTGGTTTAGTATTGCCGGTTTGAAAAATTCGGTAGATCAAACGTGAAAACGCGCTTAAACGAATCGGACCTCGCGGCCGTATACGGCGATCTTGAGGTTGCCAATAGCGCCTTCAGCGAACGCTATCCAGGGATCAGGCCTGATAGATTACCCATACATACTCTGTATGGCGGCGCGCACCTGTTCAAAAAGGAAACGCCTGATAAACTCGGCGGTTTAGCCCTGAAACATCTAACAGCCTATGCACCCAACTTCGCTGAATTCGCACGGGCGCTCGAATTACCTGGCGCCGGGTCCTTGCCAGTAAAACCGGAAGCTATTGATGCGCTCGCTGATTCGCTTGAAGGACAAGTGAACCTGACACCGAATTGGATTTCGGCGACCGTATATCGACGCGTCGCGAATAAGTTGGCGACCGAAGCAATCGAAGATCAAAGGCTGGACTTTGAGGATGGGTACGGGGCTCGAGCAAATGAAGAAGAAGATGGCCATGCCATTTCTGCAGCGATGGAACTTGCAGGTGGCGTAAAAGAAAACCTATTGCCTCCATTCATTGGTATTCGCATAAAGTCGCTAACAGAAGAGACCAAGCGGCGATCAATCCGGACGCTCGACCTTTTCCTGTCTACCTTCGCAGACCAGGGAGTTGCTCTACCAGACCCATTCTTCATTACGCTACCTAAAGTCACCAGCCCGGAACAGGTCAGTGCACTTTTAACCTGTGTAGAGCTACTCGAAGAGCGTTGCGCGTTTCCCGAGGGGCATATCAAGATAGAACTGATGATCGAAACTATTCAGTCGATTATTAGCCCGGATGGCGTTAATGGTATCCCCGCGCTGATTGACGCTGGAAAGGGGCGGGTTACTTCTGCAATTCTTGGGACTTTCGATTATACCGCCAGTTGTAACATCGCCTCTCACTACCAGGATCATCGACACCCTTCAGCGGACTTCGCCAGGCAGATGATGCAGGTCTGCTTGACCGGTACACCTGTTAGTATCTGTGATGGCATCACCAACATCATGCCAATTCCGCCGAACAAAGGGGGTGACCTCACTAATGACCAGAGAACTGAAAACTTCGAAGTTGTCCACAGTGCATGGCGCGAACACTTCAACAATATTCTTCATAGCCTGCGATTAGGGTTCTACCAGGGATGGGATCTTAACCCCGCACAGCTGCCCATTCGGTATGCAGCGTTTTATTACTTTTTCCTGGAAGGGCTCGAAGATGCCAGGGCCCGTTTAGGCACTTTCATAGAACAGGCAGCGCAGGCGTCAATGGTGGGCAATACGTTTGATGATGCCGCCTCGGCACAGGGGCTACTTAACTTTTTTGTTAATGGTATAAGTTGTGGCGCTTTGAGTGAAAATGAAGCGTTGGCCACCGGCATTACTTTAAGAGAATTGCATGGCAGGTCTTTCCAAAAGATAGTTGAAAACAGATTAAGGGTAACTCAATGAACAATCTTAGTGCAGCGCTGGACCAAATTGAGGCCTGTATAGCAACCGGGTTATCTCATGTACGAAGGCATTGTGACCAGGACGGTAAAATGAAAGTCGGCCTGCTCGACAGTTGCCAGCAGGTCACTTCTGATCTTGCGGTGTGTACGGCCGAAATCCAGTGTGCCAGGAATTACCTGGAATACGCCGATGCAAAGGGTGAGATTGAACACCAGCTGGCGTCTACCTTTGCTGCAGAAACCCTTCACAATATCCGGCAACGGCTTGCGCGCTTTCCCGGTGACTATGGGCTGGTTAATGCTGACCTTGATAAGATTGACCTCGGCGTATGTGGGGATCTTCTGTCCGCCTCCGCTTTAGAGGCTCTGGGCAGGCTCATCGTCGAGCGACAAGGTGACCTGGGTGATCGGGGGCTGGATGAAGAGAAGATATTAATGGCAGATACTTTTCGACAGTTTGCCAATGATGTCGTCAAACCTCTGGCGGAACGGATACATCGCGAAGACATGCTCATTCCCGACGAGATACTGGATGGTGTCAGGGAGTTGGGCTGCTTTGGCCTGAGCGTACCCCAGCGATATGGAGGGCTGTTGCCGGACGACAAAGAAGACAACCTGGGTATGATAGTCGTGACCGAAGAGCTTTCGAGAGGATCACTCGGCGGGGCAGGGAGCCTCATTACTCGTCCCGAGATTATGGCAAGAGCGTTGATCGCAGGTGGAACCGAAGAGCAGAAACAGCACTGGTTGCCAAGAATTGCTGAAGGGCGCCCGCTTTGTGCTATTGCTATTACCGAGCCGGACTATGGTTCCGATGTCGCGTCCATGAAACTCAAAGCTACTCAGGTCGATGATGGTTGGGTTTTAAACGGCGCAAAAGCCTGGAGCACATTTGCCGGTAAATCCGGCGTGCTACTGACCCTTGCAAGGACAGACCCGGACCCCTCGGCAGGACATCGTGGGTTGAGCCTTTTCATGGTTGAAAAGCCGGAATATGACGGCGAATCGTTTCAGGTTTCACAGGAAGGCGGAGGCAGGTTGTCAGGCAAGTCCATTCCGACCCTGGGATACCGGGGTATGCATTCCTTTAATCTGTTCTTTGATGATTTTTTTGTGCCCGCTACTCATATGATCGGTGAAGGGCAGGGCTTAGGTAAGGGTTTTTATTTCACTATGCGGGGTTTTATGGGCGGTCGTATCCAGACTGCAGCCAGGGCCTGTGGGGTGATGCAGGCAGCATTTGATGTTGGCTTAAGTTACGCGCAGGATAGAAAAGTCTTCGGGAAAGCGGTTGCTGACTACCAGTTGACGTTGGTGAAATTTGCAAAGATGGCGATGTATCTTGGAGCCTGTCGGCAATTTACCTATGCGGTTGGACGGATGATGGACGACGGGGGCGGACAGATGGAAGCAAGTCTGGTTAAGCTTCTTGCCTGTAAACTGTCTGAGTGGACGAGTCGCGAAGCCATGCAAATCCACGGCGGGATGGGTTACGCTGAAGAAACGGACGCATCACGCTACTGGCTCGATGCCAGGGTTCTGTCTATCTTTGAAGGCACAGAAGAAACACTGGCGTTAAAAGTAGTCGGTAGAAGCCTTGTTGAGCAGGCCGGGTAGGTCGAACAGCCTGTATAGCAAAATCAATCACAATATCGGGGTCTCCAGGACCCTGGGAATTTAAGGAAGTAAGATGGATTTAGAATTTAGTCAGGAAGATTTCGAGTTCCAGCAGGAAGTCCGAGCATGGATCGATGAAAAATACCCCCAGGAAATGAGGCAACGCAGGTCAAGAAGCCCTGGCGGCAGTCTGTCTAAAGAAGATTACGTATACTGGCAGCAGGCCCTGTATGACAACGGCTGGTCGGGCGTCAATTGGCCGAAGGAGTACGGCGGTCCCTGTTTTACCGCAACGCAACAGTATTTGTACGACCTGGAGATGTCGGCTGCAGGAACTCCCGCCATTATTCCTTTTGGTCAAAGTATGGTGGCTCCCGTCATCATGAAGTTTGGTACCCAGGATCAGAAAGACAAATACCTGCCTGATATCCTGGCCAGTAAAGTCTGGTGGTGTCAGGGCTATTCAGAGCCTGGTGCTGGTTCTGACCTGGCGTCCCTTGGGACCAAGGCCGTTCGCGATGGTGACCACTATGTTGTTAGTGGCACAAAGACCTGGAACACCCTGAGCCAGTATGCGGACATGATATTTTGCCTGGTGCGAACCAGCAATGAAGACATACCCCAGAAAGGTATCTCTTTTCTGCTGATCGATATGCAAACTCCCGGCATAGACGTGCAACCGATCGTTACCATCGACAATCCGCCGAAGGGTTACCAGGAAATCAACATGGTCCACTTTGACGATGTCAAAGTACCTGTTGAAAACCTGATCGGTGAAGAGGGCAAAGGCTGGACGTACGCGAAATACCTGTTGGAGTTTGAGCGTGGCAATGCGTATAGCCACGGTTTGAAAGCAGGCCTGAATCACATAAAGCAAATGGCTTTGTCAGAGCAGAACGGCCAGGGCACTTCATTGATGGAGGACGAGGAGTTCAAACAGAAATTGTCATCCACAGAGATCGCTATATCTGCCATGGAGTTCACAGAACTGCGTATTCTGAGCAGTATCTCGACGGGAAAAAATGTCGGACCTGAATCTTCACTTCTCAAGTGTCGAGGAACAGAACTCCAGCAGGAATTAACAGAGCTGGCGGTAGAGGCGGTTGCTAACTATACGGTTCCGTTTAATCACCCTGCGCCGGAGAAAGGCCTTAACTATGAACCTATCGGCCCTGACTATGCGAATGTGACAGCGCCCGAGTACTTCAACACACGGAAGGTCTCGATCTATGCTGGATCCAATGAGATCCAGCGCAACATTATGGCGAAACTGGTGCTGGGTCTATAATTGACAGCCCCGGAACGTTAGGGGTAATAGAGGAGTAATCCGGGTGCAACGAAGAGCTTTTTTACAGGCTGGGCTGGCAAGCGTGACGCTGGCGGCGATTCCTGCTTCA
>DTZW01000158.1:13259-28896 GCA_012961165.1 Gammaproteobacteria bacterium
GCAGATATTGCTTTATTGGATTCTAACCTTATCTACCTGTCACCGTACCAGTCTGACGGCTCTCTGAGTCGTTGCCAGGCAGAAGTCTGGTACGCCATGCTGGGTGCCGATGTTTTTGTGTGTACTGCAAGTAGAAGCTGGAGGGCGCAGGCCCCGCTAAAAGGTCTTGTCAGAACGAAGCTTTGGGTAGGTGACCTGGGCGTATGGAAAAGCGCAGACTACGAGTCGCTACCGACAGTCGTTGCAGAAGCCAGAATTGAGACCGATGAGAAGGTACTTGAATTAGCGTTACAGCAGTTCGGTTACAAGTACTCCCGGGAATGGGGGAAATGGGGTCCGCGATTCAGTCGGGGGTTAGCGGACGGATCCAGAACGATGCTTCGATACGGATTATCTGCCTAGCAGATTGGCTCAGCTCGCGGGACGTCGCTCAGGTATTCAGAAAGTGACGTAACGACTTTCTCCTTAACTGATTCGCTGACTGCACGCTTCTGCGCTGCGATCGGTGGCAAAGCTGTCTGGGTAAGTGCTTTCGCTACAATTTCAGGCAACCCCAGCATTTGGAGAATGGACCGAATGGCATAATCGGTAGCGTTTCGCCCCACATGGCCTTTATCGATCGCTGAAACGACATGCCGAAACATACCCCTGATCAGGGACTCCGTGAAGTGAACATTATCGACCTTGAACCTGCCACCTTTGACACCCCGCTGAATGTCTTCGATCCTTGCGTCGATAGCCTGCTCAAGGGGTAGCTCCGTTAGCCCCGTAAAGCGAGTGAACTCTCGCCATTCCTGGTTATCCAGCGACTGATAAAAATAGTACTTCAGGGTGATCGCGACCTTCATGGCCGGGTCATTGATAGATTCCCTGGTTGTTTCCAGGTCTTCAGCTATCAGGTCCTGCAGGTTCTGCGCTACTGCCATGAAGACGTCTTGCTTGGTATCAAAGTAGTTGTAGTAAGTGCCTATGGAGACTCTTGCCCGTTTTGTAATCTCCTGGATGGATATTCTGTCGTGGCCCTTTTCAAAAACGAGGTCTCTTACAGCGTCAAGCAGTACCTGCCTGGTTGCCTGTCGCTTACCAGACGGCACTTTTTTTGGTATGGCTTTGTCTGGTATAGCTTTGTCTGAGGTTAATACGACCATGTGTTCAAGACTTTTAATACGTAGAAGTTAAAACTACCAGTAACTACCTGAAAATGATTGAAAAGATAATGGAAAGATACCCTAAGCCCACTGTAGGGCCCTAAAATATGCGTCAAGTCACAAAATATATGCGTTTTGCACTCAACTTGCATAGTATTCAGCACATTAGCTACTCTTTAGTGGAAATTACATGAATTTTGAATTCAGCGAACAACAACTTGCGATCCAGGAGGCAGTTTCCCGAATTTGTCGCAACTTCGGTGAGGATTACTGGCTGGCGAGAGACACGGATGGTAACTTTCCTGAAGAGTTTGTGCGAGCCATCACAGAGGGTGGATGGTTAGGCATTGCAATGCCGGAAGAATTTGGTGGTGCTGGCCTGGGCGTTAGTGAGGCGCTGATTCTTGCCCATACAATAGCCCGCTCCGGTGCCGGTATGAGTGGCGCCTCGGCAGTACACCTGAACCTGTTTGGACCGAACCCGATTGTCGTGTTTGGTACTCACGAACAAAAGTCTCGTTTCCTGCCACCATTAATTCAGGGGCTGGACAGGGCATGCTTTGGTGTCACAGAACCCAACTCCGGTCTCAATACCTCAAAGCTGGAGACTCGCGCAGAGCGTGATGGCGATAATTATGTCATTAACGGCCAGAAGCTCTGGACGACAACGGCACAGACTGCAAGCAAAATTTTGTTGATCGCAAGGACGACACCGTTATCTGAATGTGAACGCCCAACGGACGGCCTGTCTCTTTTTTTTACTGATCTGGACCGGGAGAAAATCGAAGTCCGGTTAATTGAGAAAATGGGCCGAAAAGCCGTTGATAGCAATTCGCTATTCATTGATAACCTGATCGTACCGGTTCAGGACCGTATTGGTGAGGAAGGAGATGGATGGAAATGCCTGCTTCATGGACTGAACCCCGAACGAATCCTGATCGCAGCAGAGGCCGTAGGTTTGGGCCAGGCCGCGCTGGAACGAGCGGCTAACTACGCACGTGAACGTGTTGTTTTTGATCGCCCCATTGGCAAAAACCAGGCGATCCAGCATCCGCTTGCGGTGAACTGGATGGAACTGGAAGCCGCGATGCTAGTGGTCTTCAAGGCCGCATCAATATATGACAGGGGGGAACCCTGTGGTGCTGAAGCTAACACGGCCAAATACCTGGCGGCAGAAGCCGCGTTGTCAGCCTGCCAGAGAAGTGTTTTGACCCACGGTGGAATGGGGTACGCTAAGGAATATCATGTGGAACGGTATTTACGTGAAATCATGATCCCTGTCATTGCACCGGTATCGCAGGAAATGATTAAGTCATTCATTGGAGAAAGAGTGCTGGGGCAGGAAAAAAGTTATTAGACCGGAACAGGAAACTGATTGCAGGGCGCCGTAGAATCGAAAAAGCGGTTTTTCGTTGTTTGAGACTGATTTTATTTTCGAACTGAGGAGGTAAGATGGAGCATGCGGGAAGTGGCATAACTGACCTGGTGACCGGCATTGTTCTGCTGCTGTTGATTGCAGCGGTAACCACCATGTTCAGTAAAAGGGTCGATAAGCTACCGCTAACGGTCCTTTTGGTCTTTGTTGGCATCGCTATATCTCACTTCGGGCACGATGTTCCCGGATTGTCTCTGCTGAGTGAATTTCAACTGACACCAGAGCTGGTTCTTTTTGTATTCATCCCGACGCTGATTTTCGAATCGGCATTCAACCTTAATGCTCGGCAGCTCTCAAGCAACCTCTGGCCAATTCTGACACTGGCTATTCCAGGACTACTGATTTCTACGTGCATCATTGGTTTCATTTTTTCAGTGTTCACCGATTTCGATTTGATGGTGGGGCTGTTGTTGGGTGCAATCCTGAGTGCTACTGACCCCGTGGCCGTTATTGCAATCTTTAAACAGCTCGGTGTGCCCGAAAGGTTAACCATATTGGTAGAAGGCGAGAGTCTCTTTAACGATGCAACGTCACTGGTGCTTGCCACTATCTTGATCGGTCTGCTGACTGCCGGTGAATTTTCTTCAAACGTGCTTGTGAGCGGCACGGGGGAATTCCTGTTTGTGTTTGCGGGTGGAGTTATCGTTGGTTGGGTATTGGCGTTGATGACCGGCTACACGCTGGGACGAATCGAATCTGACCCCGGGATTGAAATCACCCTTACCACCATCCTGGCCTATTTCTCATTTATCATTGCTGAGCATGTGTTTCATGTCAGCGGCATCATGGCGGTGGTCGCCGCAGGCATGACCATCGGCTCGTGGGGCAGATCGAAGATCTCACCCAGTACGTCAGAGTTTATGGAGCATTTCTGGGAATATTTAGCATTCGTCGCTAATGCGTTGATCTTCCTGATGGTCGGTCTACAGATTGACCTGGTCGTATTGTGGGAATCTGTAGACCTGATCGCACTGGTCGTTGTCGCGATGCTGATATCACGGGCTATCGTTATTTTTACTGTCGTACCTCTTATAGGTCGAATGCCCGGCGCAGAACCGATAGGCATGCCATTCCAGTCCGTAATGTACTGGGGCGGGTTAAGAGGCGCTATTGCCCTCGCTATTGTTCTTGCGTTGCCACCTTTTTATTACAAAGATACCCTGATCTCCCTGGTCATGGGTGCGGTTCTGTTCACGCTGGTAGTGCAGGGGCTCAGCATTGAAAAACTGGTGAAATTTCTGGGCCTTGATGCGCTCAGCCTGTCAGATTCGCTGGCTAAACTTGAGGGGGACAAAAACGCACGTGTAGAAGGATTGAAGCGACTTAATTCACTTGTTAGTGGCGGGCTTTTTTCGCAACGGATCGCCGACAACCTCCGTGAAAAAAGTGAGCAAAGCCTGTCAGAACTCGGAGCTGAGATCGAGACGCTTAATAGCACCATGACCAAGGCAGAAATGGCCAAGATTCTCGCTATGCGTTGTCTTGCCAGGGAAAAAGCCCGGTTTTATGAGTTGTTCTCTCATGGCCTGATCAACGAATCGGCTTACCGAGAGCTGGAGCATACTATTGCCGTACAGATTGATGAGGTCCGTCACCGGGGCCTGATGCCAACGGTCAAGACAGAGAAGTCGATTGGCAAAGCCATCTTTGAAGTCATCACTAATATGTTCGAAGTTGCCGGGGCCAGAGCATTGGCGGAGAGGCTATCTACCTCGAGTATTATCCGGGACTACGACGTTGCCTGGGGGAGATATCGCGCAACGAACTCGGTGCTACGCGGCCTGGATGCAATTGCTAGTGAGGGTAATATTGATACCGCTACCACCGGGAAAATAAGACAGGTCTACGGGGAAATTCTAAGAGCAGCCAAAAGCCAGATTGATGAAGTGGCTGAGCAGTATCCGGAATTCGTCGAAACAATCCAGGAGCAATTGGGGCAACGATTGCTCCTGGTAGCTGAGCATGCGTCAGTAGAGCAGGCAGCTGAAATGGGGATGATCAACGAGGGTATAGCTCACACGATATTGAAAAACCAGGCAAGTCGGATCAGGCAGCTCAACCAGGAAAACATGTCAGCCTGCTTCGAAATTGGGGTGACCGAAATCCTGAAGAAGGTTCCCATGTTTCAGGGCGTCGGTGAAGCAGAGCATGCTTTTATTGGCAGTTACCTTCGTACAAAGACGGTACCTCGAGGAAAAGCCATTATCAGACAAGGCAATGCTGGTGATTCCATGTTTCTGATCGCGCGAGGTATCGCCAATGTCGAAGTAGCCGAGGGCGATGCTGTCAACCATGTGGCGACTTTGTATGCAGGTGATTTCTTCGGTGAAGCCGCGCTTCTTCATGGTACCCCGCGAAATGCAACAACGATAGCCGCGACCCCCTGTTCTTTGTATGAACTGAAGCGTCAGGACCTGGACAGAATTTGCGAGCAGCATCCAAAGATAAGACAGACGGTGGAAGAGGTAGACCGGCAAAGAGTGACCTTAGGCACGATGGCGGATTAGCACAATAAGGGCCTGTTCCTCAGCGTCTTTTTATACAGCCATCAGCATCGGGACCTGCCTGGAAGGCCCCCTGAAAGGCGCCCTGGAAGGCACCCTGAAAGGCGCCCTGAAAGGCGCCCTGAAAGTGACATCAATTAAGACGGCGGTTAATGGCACCATCGCACAATGGACACCCTATGCATTGAACACCAATGTATTGATCGTAAAAATCTGACGAAGACGCAGGATGGTTAATGACGGAAAGTAAACACCATGAAGTTGTAGTGATCGGTGCTGGAGTTTGTGGCATCTACCAGCTGTATCGGCTGCTTGAGCTGGGCATCGATGCCACGGTGCTGGAAGCCGGCAGCGACCTTGGGGGTACCTGGTATTGGAATCGATATCCCGGAGCCCGTTTCGATTCAGAGAGTTACAGTTATTCTTATTCGTTTTCCGATGAGCTGTTGCAGGAATGGGATTGGAGTGAACATTTTGCCGGCCAGCCTGAAACACTGCGTTACCTGAGCTATGTTGCAGACAAGTTCAACCTGCGTGAACACATGCAGTTTGACTGCAGGGTCAAGTCTGCTGTTTTTGACGAATCCAGGAGTGTTTGGAAGGTCTCCCTGAAAGATGGCCGAAGCCTGACAAGTAACATACTGTTGACCGCGATTGGGATGCTCTCCACCCCAACGCTTCCCAACATAGAAGGCGTTAGCGCCTTTCAGGGCGAATCCTTTCACACCTACCACTGGCCGAAGGAACCGGTTGAACTGCAAGGTAAGCGAGTAGGGGTTATCGGGACTGGGGCTACCGGTGTACAGGTGATTTCAGATATTGCTGACAAGGTCGGCAGCCTGACAGTCTTCCAACGGCGGCCTAATTGGTGCGCGCCGCTTAAGAATGGACCCATCGACGCCGCCACGATGGCGCAGATTAAGTCTTCCTACGACGAAATATTTGAAAAATGCAGGACGACTCCCGGGGGCTTCCTGCATGGTCCAGACCCTCGACATGTCGAGGAAGTGCCTGAAGAAGAACGCAGGGAGTTTTGGGAAGAGCTCTACCATTCACCCGGGTTTGGCGTCTGGTTAGGTAATTATAGAAACGTATTATTGGAAGAGGGTGCCAATGCGCAGTACTCAGCCTTTATCGCGGACAAGATTCGGTCCAGGGTTCACGATCCCCAACTCGCCGAGAAACTCATCCCCAGGGATCATGGTTTCGGAGCCCGGCGTGTACCTCTTGAAACGAATTATTACGAGGCTTATAACCGGGATAATGTCAGGTTGGTTGACCTGAATGAAACACCCATAGCGTGTATTACTGAGAACGGTGTACGGACAACCAGCGAGGACCATGAGTTTGACCTGATCGTTTACGCGACGGGATTTGATGCGATTACAGGAGCTTTCGACAAAATCAATATTGAGGGGGCGCGGGGAAACAAGCTTCGTGAGAAATGGAAGGAGGGGCCGATTACGTTTCTGGGGCTCCAGACTCACGGCTTCCCTAACATGATGACGCTGGCAGGGCCGCAAGGAGCTTCAGTCTCGTCGAACTTTCCCCGGGCTATCGAAGATGCCGTCGATTGGGCAACTGCATTTATCTGCTATGTCCGAGAACATGGATATCAACGGTTTGAACCAGAGAAGGAAGCAGAAGCCGATTGGCTCGAACACGTTAAGGCAGGCTACGACATGGTGCTGCTAACCAAAACAAAATCCTGGTTTACGGGGTACAACTCCAATGTTGAAGGTCATGACAAGCTTCGTTACCAGATCTACCTGGGGGGTGCGCAAAAATACAGGGAACGGTTGCGTGACGTAGCAGAAAGTGACTACGCGGGTATTTCACTTTCTTAGGAGATGAGGATCCTAATCTCCTTTTTCAGGTGATTGGTTTTCCGATTTCTTTGCCGGGCGCTTCAGCCTCGGCATAACCCCGCCTTTTTCAAGCTCGCTGCGGACAATAGATTCCGCTTTGTGGACAAAGTCATCTGCGGTAGACGACTCGCTATCTTTACTGTGAGTATTAAATAGATTTATCCACTGGTCAGACCGGTGGCCCAGTTGAAGCAACTGGTTGAAGTAACGGGATGGGTCGGGATGGTTTGTGAGGATCCCCGCCAATGCAGCGATTACGGAAATAGGGCTCAGCAACACGTCCCTAATACCGTCCATCGCCAACTTAAACTGGAATACCAATATATGACGCAGCAGTTGGCCACGCGTTGGAGGGTTGTCCTTGGTCATGCGAAGCTCTCTGTGTGGCTTAATAGCCAATCGGTGACTAGTTCCCTCGATCCGGTGACCTTGACCCGGCTGGATTTCTTTTCGAGTTGGTAATCGTACATTGGGTCATAGTAATCAGCGAGGAGCAGGGTAATCCACTCGCGATGACCTTCCAGAGACCCGACCTGTTCCTGATGTTTAAGTGCTGCAAGCACGCTGCCCCTGACTTCGCTATGTGCCGTGTTCCCGAGTCGTTTTCGAATCGCATCAACCGCTTCAATCAGGTAACGGCTGAATTCCTCCGCAGCCCGACCTGCAAAATGAGCTTCATATTCACGCCATTGAAGCTCGATGTACTCCTGATAAATTCGGTCGGCGCGCATCGCTATAGAGTCCTCGAGAAGCGCAATTGGCGCGGTTTGCATTTTCTCTTGCAGTGGCGGCGGCAGATGAACTTTGCCTATCATCCTCCCTTCGTCTTCGATAAAGACAGATGGGTGTTGAGCAAGTTTCAGGAAATGAATCGACAGTTCATTCTCAAAATTTAACTGGGTAGGCTGCGCAGATATGTGTCGGCCAAAGGCACTACCGCGATGGTTGGCGATACCCTCTAGATCTATCGCCTGGCCAAATTGTTGAAGAAACTCTGTTTTTCCTGAACCTGTTTTACCGGCAACAATGATTAGTGGCGGAAGGTTTTCGATGGTAGACAACAGGCATCGACGCAGCGCTTTGTATCCGCCTTCAATTCTGGGCACGTCATAGCCTTCCGCCTTCAGCCACTCACAGGCGATGCGGGATCGCTGGCCGCCTCGAAAGCAATAGAGCAGGGCGTCAGGATGCTCACGCAGGAATGCCAGCCATGCGGCTACTTTGATATCTCTGTCTTCTCCGGATACCAGGTCGTGCCCCAGACTGGTTGCAGACTCAGGCCCAGATGCTGAATAACAGATACCGACCTGTTCACGCTGCATATCATCAAGAATGGGCAGGTTGCTGGCTTGCGAGAAGGCCCCGGCATCGAACTCAACCGGCGCTCGGACGTCGATGAGGGGGATATCCTCACGAAAGATTGTCCGCATATCCAACGTGTTAGCCATATCGTTTGCGTTAACCTGTGAGACGAGCGGGCATTATATAGAGTGAACCACGACGGGTCAGGAAAAAGGTACCGTTAGTGTCGTGCCGTCACGCTGGGTATCCAACCCGCCGGTCGATGCTGACGGCGATGTTCAGAGAATCAATCGGATGCCTGTGTTGTCTGGCATTCCAGTCGAAAATACGAAGGGTTTACGACTGACTTTAGGATACCGCCGATTAGCTAAAGCTCGGGTAGTGCGACGGTAAATGAGGGCTTATCGGCGGCGTTCTTTACCCGCACCTCTCCATTTTCCCCATTGAACAGTAAATCAACAATTTCAGCTGCCATAACTTCTACGGTCATTACATTGAATTCGGGCCTTCTATAGTCATCCGGTACAATCTGAGTATCTGTAACGCCAGGGCAGATAACATTGACGCGAATGTTTGTGCCTTCGTTCGCTGCCGCGACAGCACGACCAAATCCGATCAGCGCGTATTTGGTTGCGGTATACATGGGGTCGACCGGCACAACGCTTAAACCTGCGGTCGAAGCGGTTATCGTCACAGCCCCGCCTTTAGCCCGCATCACCGGCAACACGGTTTTCATGCCGTGATAGACACCGTTTAAGTTTACCCCAACTATTTTCTGATATTGCGCCTCGGTGACATCTTCGATGGCAAGAAAGGGCTCTCCTGTAGGAACAGTCATGATCCCGGCGTTAAGATGAACATAGTCAGGTATGCCCAAACGCTGTGTACAAATATTCACCGCACCCTGAACGCTCACGAGGTTAGTGACATTACAGTCGATAAATTCACCACCGATTTTTTTAGCAAGCGCTTCGCCGTCGACTTTATTGATGTCACATACCGCAACGCGAATCCCCTGGTTGGCCAACTCCGTACAAACAGCTGCGCCAATACCGGTGGCGGCACCTGTTACCAATGCTACTTTTTCTGACATGGCTGAATCCTTTGTGCTCGTTGTTCGTGGCCATCCTAGCAAATTATTGACGTTACGCGGCCTAGTCCGGGGCAGTTATAGGCAAATGTTTCTTTTTTGTTTATTCGCATCTTCTTACTCCATTTTTGTAGTTCACTTGCGATAGCAAAATACTTAACGCGTTTCAATAAATTGCCAATCGTCCATAACTTGATAGTAATCAGGGTAGGGGCCTGCAATGCTAGATGCTGCCGTGACGTAAATGGGGTCAGATCCATTTTGACCAGCGTTTTGAAGATTCCTTCACGTTTAATGTAGATCACAGGCCGAATCGCCACCTTGCTTTTGGACACGGGGCACGTCATTGTCCGGGCAACCAATCAGCTAAAATGAAAATGAAGTATCTTTACCAGGAAATTTTTGACCATGTTGCCAGTGTTGAGCTGTGCGGTGAGCCAAAAGCCATGGAGTTCCACTTAGTGACTGGTCTAAATTTCTGCTCCATTTGCATTACCGCAAAGTAGATATGAAAAACGTTTAACAAAGGAAAAGTGATGAAATTATTTAACTCAGTCGGGCCAAACCCGAAAGTCGTTCGCATGTACATGGCAGAACGCGGCATCGAGGTTGACCTGCAAGAAATTGATCTGATGGGTGGCGAAAACCGTCAAAGCGATTACGTAAAAATTAACCCAGGCGGGCAACTGCCTGCGCTTGAACTCGACAACGGCGACATCATTGCCGAGATTACCTGTATCTGCGAATATCTGGACGATCGTGACGGGGGCTCAAGTTTGATTGGAACCACCCCGGAGGAACGCGCTGAAACACGGATGTGGGCACGACGTATTGATTTAGGCATCCTGGAACCTCTTGCCAATGGATTTCGATATGCGGAAGGCGAACCGATCTTTAAGGACCGCATGACGCTGATCCCGCACGCTGCTGCAGATCTGAAGGCGCTAGCGCAGGAAAAAATAACCTGGCTCGACGGTTTGATGAATGGCAAAGAATTCGTCTGCGGCGATCGGTTCACACTTGCAGATATTTTGTTATTTGTGTTCCTTGAATTTGGCACGCAGGTTGGTCAACCGCTTAACGAGGCCAACAAAAATATAGCATCCTTCTATGAAAGGGTGGGCGCACGGCCGAGTGCTAAAGCATAGTTAGGCTGGTAATGCGCTATAAGTGCATAGAAGCAACATAGAAGTAACAAAGCAGAACCCCGGCGCCTGCCTTTTGAGCATGGCCATTCGCTATGTAGCTCTATTATATTATTTAACATAATATACATTATGCGCAGTCTGATGGGTGGTCATCTCCAGTTCGAGTCTCCACCGGTCGTCCTCCCAAAATAATTAATGACTTCGCTCGGAATCAATAATGATCACTTGCGATCCCCCTGGATATTTCTTCGCGTTTCGGCAGAGTAAAATCCGTCTTAGGTCTTCGGGATTTCCAGGGAGCGATTCCCCCATGCTCTCAGGATGGTGAATGCCGACCCTGGCTTGTAATCCAGTAGGTGGGCAATATCACTAAATCCAAACCACTCCTCCCACAGGGCCCAGCTGTTGTCCCTCTCATTTTCCGCAAACTCTCTTTTCGTAAATCGATCCGCATGAATACCTGGAAATTGAATTGTAGTATCTAACGTTGCGGTAACCGTTTGAGTTCAGCGTTGAGGCGTCTCTGTTCGTGCTACTCAGGCTTCTTTTCTTGATAAGCAATTGCTGACTGACGATACTTGCCCTTCCAGTCGGACAGGCGTTTGGTCATCATGCCTGGACGGTCGAGCATCTTCGCCGCCAGAATGACCGCCTTCGGTCAATTGCTTTACAGTCGCAATTTTGAATTTTTCTGTATAACGTTTGCCTGACAACGGACCTCCTTTAAACTTCATTGTAACGCTCCAAGGTGTCTACTAAAGTGGGGACCGTTCACAAATCACCAACGAGGATACTTTTGTAATCTTGGAAAAAAGCGGTTTAAAATAACCGTCTACTATTTTGGAAAAACTATGAAACTGAAAATTATTGTTAACTATTGGCTCATCATGCTGATGACTTTTGGTCAAAGCGCTTTCGCCGGTTCTGCAGGAGTCGCTGCTACTGTTCAGGGCAAGGATATTTCCGAGGCTAAAATACAAACATCTATTGATTATTATATGCAGTCACAGGGAGCGGATATAACTGAACTCCTTGACCCGAATCGATACAAAGAGATTCGTGAAAACGTACTGGACGTTTTAATCGGTCAGCAATTGCTCTGGAGTGCCGCCCAGAAAGACAATGTCATTGCGCAGGATGGCGAGGTGAAAACTGCGTTTGATGAATATCAGGCACAATTTGAGAATTCAGAACAATTCACATTAAAGTTAACCGAATCCGGATTTAATGAAGAATCGTTTCAGGAAAATTTAAAACAACAAATATCAGCCAAAAAATGGTTACAGGAAAAGGTCATCAGTACCATTACGGTCACTGAAACTGAGATACATGAGTTTTACCAGCAAAATGAATCTCGATTCAAACATCCTGAACAAGTCCGGACACGTCATATATTGACCAAGGTTAGCCCGGAGGTTACTGAAGTAGAAATGCAAAGGGCCATGACAAGGATGACGGCCATAAAGCAGGAACTAGACTCAGGAGCAGACTTTGAAACGCTAGCAAAACAGAAATCTGAAGATAGTAGTGCCGTTAAAGGTGGCGATCTTGGCTATTTTGAACGTGGTGCTCTGGTTAAAAGCTATGAAGATGTTGCATTCAGTCTGGCGCCTGGCGAGACGTCGAATATTTTTCAAAGTAGTTTCGGTTTGCATATCGTCAAAATGATTGATAAAAAACCTGCAGTTAATCAATTAGAGCCCGACGTAAAAGATCGAATCGCTGCTTATATCTTAAAAGATAAAGCCGATCTCGCGGTAGACGAAAAGATAATTAGCCTTAAGCAGGCGGCAACTATCGAAATTAATATGTTATAGAGCTTTTGTAGGCTTTCGATAAAGTGATTGCGCAGAATTTACGTGAGGTGATCAACACGCTTAATCGAATCGGGATATAGGGAAGCTCTGATTAATTGGATATTTAGTGAGGGTTCGATATCGAAACATTGTTTTTGTAGTCACGCTGCTGGTGTTTGCCATGCTTTATCTGGCATCACCGCTGATCCTCAGCCGTGCATTGTCGGAATACCTGGGTGGGATTGGTGTAAAGGCAGAGTTGCATTTTAGCCGGCCAACGCTTTCTGGCATATTGATCTCGAAAGGCTACATGGCCACAAAACGCTGGTCGATTGAGCTGACAGAAGCCCGGGTCGATTACAGTTTTGGGTCGCTTCGCCAGGCGAGAGTCGACCTGCTCGAGGTGCAAGAGCTTCGCGTAAAGGTGATCCCCGCGAATGTAGATGCGGTTCCGGTTGATAGCTATCCGGTTGTATCACCGTGGCAAGAATTACCCTTTAACAACCTGACTATCCACCAGATAGCGATTCAGCTGACTAAGCCCGAACTGGTCTCGACGGGTTCTGTTCGGATGACGAGCGATCAAGTGGCTGTCTCGATGACCGCAGAAAGCCCACTTTTACCTGCTGCGCTGTTTGCTGAAGTGAGCGGTGATCCTGCCGGGACCTTTCTGGTTATTGTCGGCCTGCGCAGCGACCTTGAAGGGGATGCGCGTGTTCTTCAAATGGCAGGTGCGCCGGTCGACGACCATCTGGTGCTGGCAGGTGACCTTACCATGGTTACGGAAGTATTTGATCTGCTGTGCCGCAGCCTCGGCCTGCAGGGTCTGTCAGGTTCGGTCAGTGGGCAGCTAAGCGGACAGTTGGCCTGGCCGGTCACTGCCGACGCGTTTTCGTCTCTGGAGTTGCATGGGCTAGTCGATATTGATGCCGGGTTAGCGGCGCCGGGGTATACCGGGAGCGACATAAACGGGTCGATAGCGTTCGAACTGATAAACCAGCAGCTTCAGGTTTCGTCAAAAGGAATGTTCATCAGGTCAGAGGACTCAATGAAACCATTCAGGCTAAAGGGCCTTGATTTTTCATTGTCACCTGAAAGTGAAATTGTGATTGTATTCGAGTCGGCACCTTTTAACCTTCAAACCCAATCAATCGATGAACTCGACGTGGCGCTTACGATTAAAACCGGGATTATCATAGCAGGTGATTCGATTGAAATGTCTCCAGGCCTGGATGTGAAGGACCTTGGAATTGACAGCCTGCTTGATGTGTTTGTTAACCCAACGGGTGTCAGGATTTCACTGTCAGAACTACAGCTGACTGGTAGCTCAGCAACCATCCAGGGTATTGGCTATGCGATTGGTAGAGAAAGCGTGGGTCTGCTGACGGGTGAGTTTCAACTACCGTCGATACAGACCATGGTTGAGTCCCCGGAAACAGTGGCGGACCTGCAGGTTGAATTAAATGGTATCTGGCGGATTAATTTGGAGGCCGATGCGGCTGACGCAACGACTGGTCGCATTACGATCAACACGAACACCAGCATGGTCCAGGAAAACGGGGAGGTACGACTGATCGTTGGCAACGGCAGTGAACTACTCATTCTGCAGTTGGGGCAACAGTACAAATTCACACTTGCCTCCGGGGCCTCTGCAGAGCTTTTTACAGAGGGCGGTCTGAAGATAGGCGAAACTGAATTTATTGCAACGCTACCCGAGTTCAACGGTTCAATTCGTATTCACCTGAGTTCGTTAAACAAAGAGGGTGACTCAGTTGAAACGTCGGGTTGGATTACGCTGCGTGATGACCCCGCGGCATTGGCGATCAAAACTGAGCTGGTGTTTGGGCTTTCGACCCTGCAAGGCAGGGTCAGGTTTGTCGCTGCTCACAGGGTGAACGAAGCACTTCTGAACCGGGAGATTCCAGGATGGGTTAGTCAGTACGATCTAACCAGAGGGAACCTGTCATTCGAGGCAGAGGGTTCGTTTTCAGTTGGTGGCGATGATCCTATCTATAAAATTGAGGGTCGGAGCGAACTGAAGGACGGTGACGGCTACTATGACGACATCCCTTTAAAAGGGCTGGCATTTTCAATGCCGTTTGTCATAACCGATTCGGGATCGACGCTGGGCCCCGGTCCTGTATCCGTTGAATTGGCTAACCCTGGTCTGCCGGTTTGGCAAGTGACTATGAGAGTCGATGCCACCGATGATCATGTGTACGCATCGGCGGTTTCAGGGCGGCTACTTGGGGGCACATTCAATATCCAGTCCCTGGATTACGATCTGGTTACAGAAACCAGTGATTTTTTGGTCCGACTCGATGGAGCCCTCCTTTCGGAAGTTCTGGCGCTGGAGGGAGCTGACCTGTCGGGTGATGGTGTGCTTGATGCTGAGTTCAGAGTCCTGCTTGGTCCGGATAGCCTCCGGGTGAATGAGGGCATGGTTCAGTCACGGCCCCCTGGCGGGCACATCCGCTATCTTGGCTCTGCATCTGATGGTGGAAATGCGGGGCTAAAACTGGCATTGACTGCACTGAAGAATTTTCAGTATGAAAGCATCCACGCAACGCCAACCCTTGAAGATGGAAACCTGGAGCTGGGCATCAGGCTGGAAGGTAAAAATGAAGAAGTAGAATCAGGCAGACCGATTCACTTTAACCTTAATATCAACCAAAACATCCCTGCTTTACTTCAGTCTCTGCAGGCGCACGAAAAGCTTGAACAAAAAATTAAGGAACGCGCCACTGGGACTAAGCAATAGACCAAATAGAGCGCGGTTATTCCGTTCAGGATGGGTTAACAATAATTTGTTAGCATGGTGGTCTATAGCGGTCAGGTTGTATTGATAAATGAGAGGGATGTCCAACGTGAGAAGCATATCTATAGTCGCCGCACTGCTGATGACCTTTCTGTTAACGGCCTGTACCCCGACGGTCATGCTGGATACATCGGAGCCCATCACGATCAACCTGAACGTTAATATCAAACATGAAATTCTTGTCAGGGTTGACAAACAACTTGACGACCTGTTTTCAGACGACAGCGATATATTTTAGGAGATATTTTCATGATCCTTGTTAAACCCTTTCTCCCAGGTTTGCTGGTAATACTAATGGCTACCGCAATGGCGAACACTACATGGGCAGCGTCAATATCCCTAGATGACGCTAAACTTCAGGGACTCATTGGTGAAGATGCGAGCGGGTACCTTGCTGCGATTAATACTCCTGGTGCCGAGGTCAGCGAGCTGTTGTCCAGT
The DNA here is from genome assembly GCA_012961165.1 of Gammaproteobacteria bacterium. Lineage (GTDB taxonomy): Bacteria > Pseudomonadota > Gammaproteobacteria > Pseudomonadales > Azotimanducaceae > UBA9659. The sequence goes on from DTZW01000158.1 coordinate 28,810, forward strand.
GTTAACCAGTCGAGGAAAGCCGAGTACGAACGTATTGCGAAACGCAATGACATTGGGCTTGCTGATGTAGAGGTGCTCGCTGGTCGT
>DTZW01000159.1 GCA_012961165.1 Gammaproteobacteria bacterium
GTGCTGAAGCGCGAGGCGCCGGACGGTTTCGTTGGAAATACTTTGCAAAAGCTTCGCGCCTTTAGGAGACACAAAGACCATCGGTATTTTCAAATATTTTGGCGAGCCGAGCTTTTCCCATATCTGAGGCTCAAGGGTCCTTACCGATTGGTAATACCGATACTCTGCAAGTCCTGAGCGCAAGCCCAGAGCTAACCAGATTAGTAAAAGGATGATTGAAAGCACCATATGCCTGCAAACTATAGAAAAGCTTTTGGTGAGACATGTATAAAGGTTGTACTGCGCTTTAGCAAATCCCTGGTCAGCTGCAGGCCGATACCATTTGACGACTTCTTTTTCGTTATTATTGCCTTAATTGGACTCAGCAAACAGAACCCCTTGCGCCCCTGAAGCAACTGCTTTTTGTAACGGGGGTCCTGCTGACGATAAGCGGCTGGATAAAATGGTTATATCTTAGGGTTACAACAGGGGACGGTATAATCCAATACTGGGATGCCGTCAGTCATCCGCCCGCAAACGCGGCTTCAAGCTGCGCAACACGAACAACCAGTTTCGGTTGCTCACGAAACAAAAGCCAATGGATGCTGCTTCGATATTCAGAATATTGACTGAAGATCCCTGTTAAAATCCCAATCCTCAAAAGGGCGTTTATTGTTCCTATACTCGCAGGGTCGCGCCTCATCAATAAGGAGTCGTCTCTGAAACCGACTCCCGCGACTTTGAATCCGAGTAATGGACGTAGACTCAATCTTCTGTTCTACATGTTGCCCGGCTCGGTAACTTGCCTCTTATTGTTCCGGGGTGAACCAAATCGGAGAGGTATAAGCACGCTCCTGAGTCACCATGGGTACGTGAGCAGGAAGCTCCAGATTAAAGTAAGCCGCATCATAAGCGGTCCAACGGGGTGTCGGTATCTCAAGGACGCGCACGTAGTAAAATGAAGGCACATCGATTTCAAAAGTCGGATCAGTCCAGCGGGTGACGAAATGTGCTTCGCCAATATCGTTACTGTAAGTAGGCTTTGACAGGTCGACCGTAGTTCCGACTGGGGGCGCTTTGCCAGTGACCGGTGAGACTACTCTGTCATCTGAAAGTGCGATATCGAAGACCTTCTCATGGGTTTCGCCCTGTTTGTCTACCCAGCCTTTTATGATCTGCACTCTATCTAAATTGGCGCCATCTGGGTCCTTCCAGGTATTGATCATGAATACCGGAACTTGCTGATTGTTGGACGGTGCTGGCAGATCAGCGCCCATTGGCACACCTCGCCTGTAGCCTCGTTCTACCCAGTCCGGTGCATTCAGGTCTGCATCAGTAAAGTCCCATCCAGCAAATACACGCACACGCATTCTGGGCCCTGTTGTTGCGTAAGTTTCCTTACGCCGCATTGCGTCAAATAGTGAAGCCCGAGTATTTTCTTGTGCCCAAACCGCAGCTAGCCCGGAAGCGGCCATCTCCCATTCAAATTGTGGAATGTCCGGGATATTGACGAATCGTTCCATTACTCGGGTTGGACTGGCTTCATGCCAACTAAATTTCCCCCAAAAATTGTTTTCGTCGGGAGACGGAATCCCTGTGTGGGAATCAGTGCTGCCGATCAAGCCAAACTTAAATGGGTTGCCACCGATATCAGCCGACATCGCCAGGCCGTTCTTCAGTGCAGCACGGGCATACTCCCGTTCAAACATCCACGCTTCTTGTTTTTTCTTATTACTGAAGCTCGCGAATTTGTCCCAAGATTCATAATCGGCAAACTCGTCATCAGGCGATACCGCAGGGTGCGTTTCACTATCTCCTTTAAATTGTGTGACTTCGAGCAGAGGCTCCCACTTCACGCGTTGCTTTACATACTCGACGGTCATTGTGTTGCCGTCTGAATCTACTGGTGCAAACATGAGACCAGCACTCACGTTACTGTTATGAGGGATCGCGAATACTTCCCCGCCAGTTGTCTTTTCATAGTTGGCGAGGAATTTCCATAGAGCATGAGGTCTGTTGTTGTTGAAAGAGCTAAAGGGCGTAATTTGACTGGTCTTGTCAGCGCCATCTTTGAACAGCACGATTCGATGCATATTTCCGCCGCCACGGCTCGAACTCCATTCATAACCGATGAAAGCGGTGAACACGCCGGGTTGGTTGTACGCTTCTGCCTTATCGATGACCGTTTGCCAAACAGACTGCTGAAAACTGTCGCTTTTTATTAAATCTTCACCGCTGCCCAGTGCACGGCCGAACTCAATCAAGATGCTGGCAGCCGCTTCAGGCCCGTCCTGTAACATTTGATACCAGCGTTGACCTATATCAGTTGCTAATAGCTGTGAATTTTTTGCATCTAGTGCAGGGAAGAGTCCCATGTACTCTGCGTGGTCTGCCGCTACTAGAAAATCCAACGGTCGGTTCAGGCGAACGCTCCGACCATTGTGGGCAGTAACTGCTTTTCCCATTGCTAGCTTATAGGCTTCATCATGGCCAAATAAACGGTTCCCACCGGCCGCTGCGTCAGGAGATAGGTTCGTATGGAGGTGTGTATCACCAAAAAAAACATTGCGAGGGAAATTTTTGCCAACCATTGGGGAGTAAGGGTCCACCGGTTCCGCGATTGACAGCATGGAAGCCAGGGAAGTTATTGTGATTAGAATCAGGGGATTCTTTTTTATGGTGATATTAGTACCTCCTCGAATGCATTTCCCGTGTCCTAGCATACCAAGACACCGTTTCATGTCATCCCCCTGGTATTTCGAGCCCTTCATCTAGCTTACCCTTCAAATTACCCTGTTATCGTCGGTGGTGGGCGGGAAACTGCCACCCGAAATTACATACTCCTATTTGGAATTAGTTATCTTTTTACATGTTTGCTTCTATTATTTACTTTAGCGGTCAACAGGTATCAGCCTTGCGGTGCTTCACAGCCGCAATCCTGCATTCTTCTGTATAACGTTTGTCAGACATCAGCGCTTACTTTGAACTTCATTGTAACGCTCCAAGGTGTCTACTAAAGTGGGGGCGGTTTAATCACCATCATTTTTGAGGTTTAACATGTCTGATTTTTTCACTGCAACACAACGCAAGTTACAGAACGAGTTCGCGTCGACCGAGTTGGCCGACAGAATCCTCGAAGCCGCAGTAGACAATGCCTTGTCAGACCAACAGGCGGAATTCATCCACACCCGCAACATGTTTTACCTCGCCACCATTGATGAGGCAGGTTTCCCATCATGTTCCTATAAGGGAGGTAACATCGGCTTTGTCCGCGTGCTTGATACCAACACCATAATTTTCCCCGACTACAATGGTAATGGCATGTTTATGTCCATGGGCAACATCGAGGCACAAGCCAAAGTGGGTTTGTTGTTTATTGATTATGAACGCCCTCAACGCCTGCGGTTGCGCGGCGCAGCCCGCTGCTTACGTGACGGTCCCATGCTCGATAGTTATCCCGGTGCTAACCTGGTCGTGGAGGTTACTGTCGAACATGTCTGGGTCAACTGCCCGCGCTATGTGCATCGCATGCAACCGCTTGAAACGTCGCCCTATCTGCCTAAAGAGGACGGCACCGCCACCCTGGCACTGTGGAAGCGCATAGATCTTATGCAAGACGTACTAAGTGAAGCTGAACGCGAACAGGCTCAGGTCGTGGGGATCCTGACCGTCGAGGAGTATGAGGCGTATGTTGCGCAAGGTAGACTTGTGTAAAATCGGTCTTTACCAGTACGCCATTTACCCCCCCAAAGGCCTATATCTGCAATGACTTATGTTATGAGCCCCTCGGAGATGTATACCGAGCCGCAGAAGTTAATTAAAAAGTATAAGTTAATGGCGCCATACCTGGTCATCCCTAAAATAGCGGCTTTTGGCCGTGGCTGTGTGAAAAGGCATTTTCAACATATCATTTCAATTTCCGGAATTGCGGTAAGAGATAAGCGGGTTTATTGAAGGTCTGCGACTACGGCTATTTCAATCAGATACATTCAAGTCGCAGTCTTAAGCGTGAAGCACAACGCAATATTGAATTCATGTGGCTCATCGAAACCGAAAACGCATAATGTTCCAAATCCTCTGTAACCCATGAAGCCACTTACATTTAAAGCCAGTGATGGCACCCGCTGGCACCATGATTTTATTCATTATTCCGCGAGCTTCGCCTTGCGCACTGACAACCGCTGAATATGTTCGTCATGATCTGCTCGGGTGATCCGGTATTTCGAGACAATCACCAAACCCAAACCGTATAAACCACAATAAATTGGCAGAAATAAGGTCGCTAAATCCATTCGAATTTCATGGGTGACATCACCCAAAGAAGTAATACCGTCCAATCCAACCAGGGAGACAATCGATCCAGCGCCAATGATTCCACCTGCTGAAACTGCCTTGGCCGCAAAGCCGCGGGCAGCATAAAACAAACCCTCCGAACGGCGCTGGGTTTTCAATTCGCTGTCTTCCACCACATCCGCCATCATCGAGTCGAGGAGCACGCCGCCGATGATGCCGCAGATGACTTCCATCACGATAAAGCCGCTATAAATATACAGTGAGGTCCAACTGCCGAGGTCTGGCCAGAAGCCAGTTAGCAATAAAATATAAGGTATTGGGTAGAGCGAAACATTCACGAGGATCGCGAAGATAGCGGCTCGTTTCTTGCCAAATATTCGGCCTAAGTAGGGCGCGGCCCAATAAGCGATCACCGGCGAGATTAAAACACCAATTGCGGTTACGCTGATTTGCTTACCTGAAAACCCAAAAAAATAAGTTGTATTGTAAAGATAGAGCGCTGTTCCCAAGCCGCCCGCGATGCCAACCGTCAGCCCAAAGAAAAATAGAGCCGCAAAGTTTTTGTTCTTAATA
>DTZW01000160.1 GCA_012961165.1 Gammaproteobacteria bacterium
TACGCATTTGGTCAGTAGTCTTGTCGATTTCTCTGTCGAAGCATACCTGGGGATCCCTTCGATTGATCGACTCAATGGTTTTATGTCGCTGCAACCCGATCGAGGATACCTCGATATTGACAACGATGAATTTGAAATGAATTTCAAAAGCATGTTCGATTCCCCCTGGACCTTTGACTCTGGGCGAGGGCGTTTGGCCTATCGGGTCGGTGAAGATAGTGTCTCTGTGGCGAGTGGGCTAATTGAACTGTTGGATGGCGACCTCTCCGCTTACGGAAAATTGTCGATGAACCTGCCCCCGGCCAGGGAACTCCAGACATGGGGTTTAACAATGGGTGTGGCAGATGTTGCATTGTTGGCAGCGGATGCCTATATCCCGAACTCAATACCTGAAAACCTTCGTTCATGGATCGAATCAGCAGTTAAAGGCGGGCGATCAAATGAAGCCGGCGTGACTGTACATGGCGCATTGTTCAGGGGTTCTCCGCCGGTTCGAAAGGCTCATGACCTGTACCTGAAGGTCGAAAATACAGAGATTGAGTACCACCCGGATTGGCCGCCAGCAACTGACCTCACGGCCACCATTCATATCGATAATCACCATGTACTCACCAATGACGCAACCGGCAAGGTCTACTCAAGCGATGTAGCGGATGTTGATGTCTTCGTTGTCATTCCAGACTCAGGGCAGGCTGACCTGGTTATGGTATCGGCTGGTTTGAGTGGACCGTTCGAAGATGCTATTCGTGTCCTGAAGGAAACGCCGCTTGCCGAGACCACATCCAACATGGCTGACCAATGGTCTGCTAAAGGTGAGATGCAGGCTACCCTCGCGATCGAGGTTCCCATTGGTGCCAGGCGTGAAGAAGAAGTGCGTTCTGATGTTCTGGTAAGCATAGAGAATGCACTTTTGCATATGCCTGATTTTGATTTGGATGTTGCCCACCTGGCTGGGGATATTCGCTATAGCAACGATAGTGGGCTTAACTCCGATGGGTTTGTCGGAATGACTTTTGGCCGAGGGATCAGCGGCAGGATTTCAAGCCAGCTTTATGGTGAGGGTGGAGAGATAGTAGTTCATGTCGACGGTTCCGTAGACGTGCCAGTTCTCTATGAGTGGTCTGATCAGATTCTGCTCAGCAGAGCCTCCGGTGTGCTTGATTACATGTCAGAGATCCATGTTCCCTATGGAGGGGTCATGGACAGAGTATATGTAGAAGCTTTTTCTGATTTAAGTGGGGTGATAATTGACCTTCCGGAACCCCTGTCAAAACCCGTGAGGGATTCAGTTCATGAATTTAGATACCGACAAATTTTTAAGGAGTCAGGTTATCGCATCGACTTGTCTATGGACGACAATCTGCACGCGTCGTTGAAGATCGAGGATGGCATCGCTACTGGCGGTAGAGTTCATTTCGGAGCTGCTGCTTATGGTGCGGTGACCTTTGACGCCATCAGGATGTCGGGAGAATTACCTTTTCTGGACTATGGCGCATGGGAGACTGTCACTGAAGAGTTTGGCCTGATTTCGGATGTGTCACTCGAAGACGAGATAGCAGCTCATGTCGCATCAGCTGAGTTAAGCATTGAAGAGTTCCTGTTGTATTACCTGCCATTGGATGATGTCGAGATGCTCGTCACGAGAGGTGACGACCACTGGATTGCGAGTCTGCGAAACGAAATGCTTGAGGGTGAAGTGAGGATTCTCGACGAGGATGATGCCCCACTGAGCGTTAACCTGAACTGGCTGAGTTTCGAAAGCGAGGGTGGTGCACTAGACCCACTCTACGATGTGAATCCGGGTGAGGTTGCGGATGTCGACTTCAGCACTGAACAGTTATTGCTGGACGGTGAGGATTTCGGGCATTGGTCGTTCAAGTACAGAGCTACAGAACATGGCGGAAGATTTGAAGACCTTGCGGTGGTTGCGCTTGGCTTGCAAGTCGCTGCGGGAAGTCTGGGTGAATGGCACTTCAAGAACGGCCAACACGGTAGTCTATTTACCGGCAACATAATGATTGATGACCTGGCAAAAGCACAACAGAATTTCGGTTATGCCTCAAGTATCGAGGGTGAGGGCCTAAAGCTTACGGCTGATGTGAGTTGGGATGGTTCCCCCGCCATGGTGGATATTGAGAGAGTATCTGGTGAAGTTGAAATCCTGGAAGGCAGCGGTCGTTTCGTGCAGGCGGAAACAGGCGGCGCGCTAAAACTGCTCGGTATATTTGATTTTGCTTCCCTTGCCCGCCGGTTCAGGCTTGATTTTTCAGACCTTATTGATGATGGTTTTGAGTTTACCGATATTCAAGGTGTTATATCGTTCGATGAGGGTGAGGTGGTCGTTCTGGAACCCATCGTCATCCATGGTAGTAGTGGCAAGTTTACTGTCGGTGGCGGCATGAACCTTGTCAGCAATACGCTGGACAACGATATGATTGTTACGTTACCGGTTGGACGCACTTTGCCATGGTATGCGGCCTATAGTGCAATTGCGACCGGGCCATTGGCGGGAGCCGGCGTCATGCTCGCGCAGAAAGTATTTGAGAACCAGATTAATCAAATGAGTAGCGCAAAATATAAAATTAGTGGCTCAATTGAAGAGCCTGAGATTCAGTTCGTCACTATTTTTAATGATACAGTGCGTGAAGCCATCCCTGAATAATCCGTGAATCCAGTGGTTGCAGTCATTCAGGTGGTCAGCGGCGTCGGCAGATTGGTTAGTTGTAAGCCAGACGTTTTTCTTCCCGTTCTCATTCTGTCGGCTGTCTATTTTTAAGACCCTTTTATTCTTCAGAAAGGGCTTTTAGAAACTGGAACAATCTCCTGAAATGAGTCGTTTGTTGTCCGGTTTCGCGCTCGTCACAGGCTTTGCGAACCAGGTGCCTGAGTTGTTGTCGGTCTGCGTGTGGGAATGTATCAAGCACCTCGGACAGCGCCTCTGAATCACCATCAACCAGTCTCTCTCGCCAGGATTCCAGTTGGTGGAACTTCTGGATATACGCTGCACTACTCGCATCCAGTGCTTCTATGATGTTCCTGATTGGGTCGACGTCGATCCGTGAAAGTAGCTTGGCGATGTACTGTATCTGGCGCTTCCTCGCGTTGCCCTTGGTGATTTTCCTGGCAGCTTCCACAGCTTCCCTGACCTGGTCATTGTCGACTTTCGCGAGATGATCAGGGGACAGCTCAGTCAATCGGTCGCCCAGTTCTTTTAACCCATCCATGTCACGTTTTTTCTGTGATTTACTTGGTTGGATATTGGAATCAGTGTTTATTGGTTTATTCATGTGACGGTCATGCGTAGAAAAGGGTGGCTAAGCCAAGAAATGAGAGGAATCCGACGACGTCAGTGATCGTTGTTAGTACTACTGTGCCGGCGATAGCGGGGTCAATTCCGATCGATCTGAGAAAGTTGGGTAACAAAGCACCGGATAAAGCTGCGGTCAGCAAATTGATAACCAACGCGGCCGCGATGATGAGGCCAAGGCGGATGTCATTAAAAAATATCGATGTCGCAGCGGCGACCACAAATGCCCAAAGACAACCATTGATGGCGCCCACGGCAACTTCGCGTCGGGTTAGCCAGGCGAGGTTATTATTAAATAGTTCGTCTTGTGCCATGTTTCGAATAACCAGTGTCAGGGTCTGGCTTCCTGCAACGCCACCCATACTAGCAACGATAGGCATAAGAACTGCCAGGGCAACCACTTTTTCTATGGTGTCCTTAAATATATCGATGACCGATGCAGCAATGAACGCGGTGATGAGGTTTGCGCCGAGCCAGATTGCCCGGCTCTTTGCGGTTTTCACAATGGGGGCGAAAATGTCCGAGTCTTCGTTCAAACCTGCCATTCCTAAAATGGAATGATCGGCTTCGTCGATGATGACGTCTACGACATCATCGATAGTGATTCTGCCCAAAAGTCTGTTGTCCTGGTCGATGACTGGTGCTGAGACCAGGTCGTAGCGTTCGAATTTTGCAGCAACATCGTGTTCAGACATATCTGCCGGAATAGCTTCTATCTTAGTGACCATCATCTCCCCGACTGTTAACGCTGGGTTAGAAACAAGCAGGGTTGCAAGTGGTAGCACGCCAACAAATTCATCCGTTGAGTTGACCACGAAAATACTATCGGTCATTGATGGCAGTACCGCATGTCTACGCAAGTACCTCAGAACAACGTCTAAACTAACCTGCGGCCGCACGGAAATAGTATCTGTATCCATCATTCCCCCGGCCGTATCCTCAGGGTAGGCCAGTAGATTCTCGACTCGGCTTCGGTCCTGGGCGTCCATCGCTTCCAGGACTTCCTGAATCAGGTCGGCTGGAAGTCGTTGCAGGATGTCCGCGGTGTCGTCGTCGTCAGTCTGTTCAAGAACAGTTGCGATCTGTTCACCAGATTTGTCACTGAGTAGTGACAGAACCACGTCTTCATCAATGTGTTGGATGATTTCACGTTGATGTGATTCGTCGAACAGTTCCCATAACATGGTGCGCTGGGAAGGTGGAGAAGATTCGAGAACATCCGCGATGTCCTGGGGCTTGAGTTCATCCAGCAGGTTTTGGATTTCCTGCTCAGAGCGCGACTCGATCAGATTTTTAATCTGGGAAACCGCAGATTGCCTGGTAATTTCTTCGGATTTCACTACTCGCTCTCACCAAACTTGTCATTGACCAGTGCTTCAATGGCCGCCATGGCTTCAGTCTCGTCTTCGCCCTCGATACAGATGTCGATGTCAGATCCACATGCTGCCTGTAGCAACATCATTGACATGATGCTCTTTCCATTGGATTCCTTCTCCTGGTTGGAAACGTTGATCGTTGAGGAAAATGCGCTGGCTGTTTTTACAAATACGGAGGCAGCCCTGGCGTGAAGACCGAGTTTATTTGTTATAGCCAGTTTTTTGTTAAACACCGTTCTTCCCGGATGGATATACGGGGGCGTTAAGTTCCCTGTGACGAACCTGGACGTTCGCGAAGCTGGACCTGTAGCTATCGAATAATTTCTGGCACATGAAAACACTTCGGTGCTGGCCACCTGTGCAGCCGATGGCGACAGTCAGGTAACTTCTGTTGTTTGCCTCAAATCTGGGCAACCACTTGTTCAGGTATCCGGAAAGGTCGGTGAACATTTCAATAAACTCCGGTTGCTGGTTTAGATAATCCTGAACGGGTTCATCCAAACCACAAAGTGAGCGAAGGTCAGGTTCCCAATGTGGGTTTGGTAGGCACCTGACATCAAACACAAGATCAGCATCTACGGGAACCCCACGCTTGTAGGCGAATGAAAGGAACAATAGTGCAAACTCGTGTATTTCCCTTACAACCCGCGTGCGGATTTCGTCTCGGAGTTCATGGATCGTGAGGCTGGTGGTATCTATCGTCAGTGCTGCCAGATCTGCTATGGGATCCAGCAGTTTGCTTTCCAGTTCCAGCGCTTCGTGAAGGTCCGTTACCTGATTGCTTAGTGGGTGCTTTCTCCTGGTTTCACTGAATCGCTTGACCAGTGTCGGACTCGCGGAATCCAGAAATATCACTGTAGGTTCGACTATAGCGCCGTCGAAGCCCAGAAGGATGCCTGGAAATAAAACCAGGTCATCGGCGATGTTTCTCGCATCAATGCTGACTGCAATCTTGCTTATTGTCAGGTCAGAAGACAGGCGTGTAATCAGAGGCGTCAGTAGAGAGACCGGTAAATTGTCTATGCAGTAGTAGCCCATATCCTCCAAGACATTCAGGGCGGTACTTTTACCTGAGCCGGAACGGCCACTAATGACAATAAGCGAAAGCATCATTTGCTCAGTGATTTTATAGCTGGGGTGGTCGCAGAAAGGGCGCGCTTATAAAGTTCTGCGTTGTCCTTTGCGGCTATGAGGTCCTTTCGGTACCCCTCGATTTGGAACCGTTCGGCCAGCATGCCCAGTGTCGCCAGGTGTTCAGTGGTTTCAGAAGCGGGCACCAGCAGTACAAACATGATGCTTACGGGCTCGTCATCATGGGCCAGGAAATCAATGGGGTCCTCAAGTACGAACAGACTGCCTGTAATTGAATCACAGCCTTCGAGGCGACAGTGAGGAATGGCAATGCCATCTCCAACCGCAGTGGACCCAAGTTTTTCTCGCTCAATGAGCCCTCGGTAGACATCGCCGGTTTCAAGGTGAGGGACAGATCGGTTGATATGTTTCGCAGCCAGTTCAAAGGCACGCTTCTTACTGCTTGCCCTCAGAGAACATATGGTTCTCTCGGGAACGAGAATTGAGTCAATATCCATCCATCACGACCACCAGAAACGATGGTCGTATTATAGAACGGATTTGGGAAAGCTGTTATCTATCTAACGTCTGCTCGATGTTTATGACCTTAGCTCGATGTTTATGTCCTTTTGTCTTTTCTTTTTTCTTGATCAATTGGCGGTCAAGTTTGTCAGCTAACTGATCAATCGCGGCGTAAAGGTCATTGTGTTCTGCAGCTGCGTAGATCTCACCACCGGAGATTTGGATAGTCGATTCGGCTTTTTGCCGTTGCTTCTCTACTGAGAGGATTACCCTCATGTTAGTGATTCTGTCAAAGTGCCTTTCTATCCTTTCCAGTTTCGTCGAAACATAATTTCTAAGCGAATCGGTTACTTCTACATGGTGGCCACTAACATTCAATTGCATAAGACATCTCCAGTAGGGTTACAGGTTTTCTATCATAAATTGAGTTTCTTGTTAAGCACTATATCAAACTCTCAATAGATTATTTGACCCAAACTATGGGGATTCGTTCATTATCCAGAAAAGATATTTAGTCTTTTTAAATCAACTCTTTACGTTCATTGGAAGGGGGGATTAGAAGCAGTTCCCGATACTTTGCAATGGTTCTTCGGGCGACCTTAATATTCTGTGCCTCGAGGAGCTTGGCGATCTTGCTGTCGCTAAGGGGTTTCTGAGGGTTTTCTTCAGAAACCAGTTTCTTGATCAGGGCGCGGATGGCGGTTGAGGATACTTCTCCGCCGGAATTTGTGGATACATGGCTGGAAAAGAAGTACTTCAACTCGAACAACCCGGAGGGTGTGAGCATATATTTTTGTGTAGTCACACGGCTAATCGTAGACTCGTGAAGGTCAACTGCCTCGGCGATGTCATTCAGCACCAGCGGTTTCATCGCCTGCTCTCCATACTCCAGGAACCCGCGTTGGTACTCGACGATCTTGGTGGACACACGTAATAGAGTATCGTTTCTTTGCTGGAGGCTCTTGATGAACCACTTCGCTTCCTGAAGGTGATTCTTTAACTGTGTTCCGTCATCGCTGCTATCGCCTCGTTGGATAAGAGCGGAGTACTCCGGGTTAACCCTGATTCTAGGTGCAGATTTTGGGTTTAGCTCGACCATCCAGCGACCGTTCTGTTTGGAAACCATCACATCCGGCTCAACATAATCCGTTGTGCCTTGTGCAATGGTGCTGCCGGGCCTGGGGTTAAGCGATTGGACCAGACTTATCACTTCTTTCAACTGGCCTTCTTTGATTCGGACTTTACGCGCCAGTTGGGTGTAGTCCCTTCCTGCAAGCAGATTGATGTGCTGCTCAACAACGACGATAGCCACGTCACGCGACGGCGTTTCAGAAGGCAGCTGCCTTAGCTGGATGGCAAGACACTCCTGAAGTGATCGTGATGCGATGCCTAGTGGGTCCAGATGTTGGATAAGATGAAGTACCGCCTCGACCTCATCGAGCTCCACGTCCCACTCGTCGGGAGCCGAATCTACAATATCCTGTATGTCTATCTGTAGGATGCCATTTTCATCCAGACCATCTATGAGGGAGAGGGCAATATATTCGTCTGTCTGGGTGAGGTTGAGCAGGTTTATCTGTTCCATCAGATGGCTTTGGATTGTGATGCTGCCAGCATTGCGGGTTTCGAGATAGTTTTCATCAGAAAAATCAGACCCCGATGCGGAAGCCTGGGGATTCTCGTCAAAGACATCATCCCATGTTGTGTCTACAGGTAGCTCATCCGACAGGGTTTCACTGCTGACCTGTTCGCTTACATCAGGCACTGTTTCACCATCAAGCTCTGGGTTCGGGATTTCGAATTCTTCGGCGTCAGGGGAAACGGCAACTTCATCGGTGACGCCGGATTCAGGAATATCAGGTTCGACCTCAACAACGTCATCGGTTGAGGCGGAGTCTTCATCTTCACTTTCGGCAGACTCCTGGTCGACCTCTTCCAGCATGAAGTTGGAGTCCAGGGCTTCCTGGATTTCTACTTCAAGTTCAAGGCTGGATAGCTGGAGCAGACGGATAGCCTGCTGCAGTTGCGGTGTCATCCGCAGTTGCTGACCCATTCTTAACGTAATGGATGGTCTTAGTGCCATTAGATCATTCTACATCCTAAAATTCTGTCCGAGATAGACAGCCTTTACTTGTTCATCTTCCAGGATTTGCTCTGCGGTTCCCTCTGCAATAATGCTGCCTTCATTGACGATGTACGCTTTCTCGCAAATATCCAGCGTCTCCCGGACGTTGTGGTCGGTAATCAGGACGCCAATACCTCGTTCTGAGAGTTGGCAGACGATTTCCTTGATATCAGACACTGAAATCGGGTCTACACCGGCGAAGGGTTCATCCAGAAGAATGAAGTCCGGGTCAGTCGTGAGCGCGCGCGCTATTTCTACGCGCCTTCTCTCGCCTCCACTAAGGGAAACACCGAGCGTATCCTTAATATGCGTGATGCGAAACTCGCTCATTAGCTTCTTGGCAGCTTCGATCTGCGCTGGATGATCCAGGTCAGCTCGAGTTTCCAAAATGGCAAGCAGGTTCTGTTCTGCTGTAAGCTTCCTGAAAACAGATGCTTCCTGGGGAAGGTAGCCGATGCCTTTGCGTGCACGTTCGTGCACGGCCAGATGTGTAATGTCTTCACCATCGATACTCACTCCGCCACGATCGTGACTAATTGATCCGACGATCATGTCGAAGCAGGTCGTTTTCCCGGCACCGTTCGGGCCGAGTAAACCGACTACCTGGCCGCTGGCAACGTGTATGGACACGTCTTTGACAACCTGGTGTCCGCGATAGCCTTTGGCAAGATTGGAAGCGCTTAGGACGTGCATTTAGCGTGAGGACTTTTTGGGGGTAATCGTCATATTGACTCGATCAGAGCCCCCGCTTGAATTCAGGTTTACGATGCCACGTCCAAGGTCATAGTAAAGCAGCTGTCCAGTGAATACGTCCTGTACCTGTTGCAACCGGGCGTCACCGGACAGGTGCAGTCGTTCTTCCTGCACAAGGTAGGTGATTTTCTGAGCGTCCGCGACAACCATATCCATGGCTTCATTTATTTGTTGTTGATAGTGGGCAAGCACCTCGGAGTCCTTATCTGTCTTGGCGATAATCTGAATGACTTCACCGTCCGCGGTAAAGATTTCAACCTCATTTGCGGTAACTTTCAGTGTCCCCTGGGTAATAATGACGCTGCCTTTGTAAACTGAAGAACCGCTTGTTTCGTCAACGATGGCTGCATCGGCCTGAATCCTGATAGGTTGTTCCCGGTCAGATTCCAGTGCAGATGAGAATGTCGGCAGCAACGGCAGTAGGCAGAGTGCAAACCTCAAGCGGGTTGGTAAAAAGCGCGATGTTTTCATGTCTTGTGATTCTAGCTTATTACTTGGAATCTCGCTCCATCTTATAAAAAGAGAGTGTCAACGAAGAGTGGTCTGGCAAGAAAATTAATTGGCCAGGAATATGGTTGTCACTCTGTGGGTAGGTGTTGAATAAAACATGTATTTCCCGGTATCCAAAAAGGCTTTCATGCCTGCAGCTGTTGTTCGACCACTCTGGTTGTCGATGAATACCGGCTCATCTGTTTCAGCGTAGTCACGCTCTGGGTAGACCGTGAGGCTGTTAGTCTGGATACTGACAAACGCACTGCCGTTACTGAACTGCGAAGCCAATACATTGCTCCACAGTTCAACGATTTCTTCTCGATAGTCTGACGAGGGCAGTATTCGTCCTTCGCTTGAGGTGATCTCCCACGGGTCCGAGTCTCGCGCTCTTCCAAGTGCAAGCGCCGGGAACTTCATGGTTGTTAGATCGGTCAGTGGAAAATGGGTAAATCGGTTGGCAGCAATTCGATGCTGTAATTCGCCCTCCGCGTCAAACTGGCTGATGGTAGCATTCAGCATATAGAGATCCGGTTCATTCCTGGGGGTGAAGTCCACAGCTTCCTCTGACTCAGCCATGAACCAGTTAATGGTCAGGGCGAAGGCAAGTATCAGTGTGCTTAGGACAATGATTCGGTTGATCATGGGAAGGCTTTGGCTGGTACCTTGGGCTATTGCCTTGGGTGAGTGCGAGGCTAGTATGCCACGAACCCCAGGCTTGTTGTTGCCGGTAGCTGAGTTATAAAGAAATACCAGATAACCGACCCGGAAACCGACCCGGATGCAGATTAGTGGATCATCCGTTGATAGACCGTTTTGGATTGTGAACGGGCAGCGGTGGGAACGCTCTGGTTTGAATCTGCGAGCGAGAGGCTGGTGGCGATGGCCAGAGTTGCTGGATTAGTTGATTTGCCCGGATTCTGAACGCTTATGGAAAGCAGCGCTGCGTGCTAATATGACGCGCGTTTACCACCCAACTGAGTCTTGTCCATGGATGTTCCAGCCATTGAAGCTGTATTGCGGGAGAAATTACCCCAATGCGAGCTTGAACTCGTTGCCGAGGGCAACAAACTGAGCGTGAAGATAGTGTCTGATGAGTTTGCTGGCCTGAGTCGGGTCAAGCGACAACAGAAAATTTATGTTCTTCTTGATGACAGAATTAAATCAGGGGAAATTCATGCGGTTTCGATGATTACCCAAACACTGGAAGAGGCCAGCTGATAGCTTATGGATAGACTTCTGATACAAGGTGGTGCGGTACTTAGGGGCGAGTTGCGAGCCTCTGGTGCAAAAAACTCCGCACTCAAAATGTTTGCTGCGGCACTTCTGGCGGACGAGCCGGTGACGATAAGTAACGTCCCTCATTTGCGCGATATTACCACCATGATTGAACTTCTGGTATCGCTTGGCGTAGAAGTTGTGATCGATGAAAAGATGAACATCGAGATTCATGCAAACACGATCAAGAGTTTTAAGGCGCCCTATGAGCTCGTAAAAACCATGCGCGCCTCGTTTAATGTATTGGGACCATTGTTGGCTCATTACGGGCAGGCAGAAGTTTCATTGCCAGGAGGGTGTGCCATTGGTCCAAGACCAGTGGATCAGCATCTACGGGGCCTGGAGGCGCTGGGTGCCAAGATCGAAATGGTTGATGGTTACGTCAATGCAACGACCGATGGTGGCCTGAAGGGTGGCCATGTCTATTTTGATTTCAGCACAGTTGGCGGAACAGAACACATCATGATGGCGGCCTGCCTTGCAGATGGTGTGACGGTAATGGAAAACTGCGCACGTGAGCCTGAAATTGTCGATCTGGCCGATTTTCTGAACAAGATGGGCGCTAAAGTTGAAGGCGCTGGTACAGACACGATTACGATTACCGGCGTGCCGTCAATGCATGGTTGCTCGCATCGGGTGATCGCCGATAGGGTCGAAACGGGAACCTACCTGATAGCCGCAGCGGCGACTGGCGGAAAGATCAAGATACGCGATGCAAACCCTGAGCACCTTGAGATGGTTATTAGCAAGCTTAGGGAAGCAGGCGCAACAGTCACCATTGATGGCAGCACGATTGAATTGGATATGGAAGGCCGCAGGCCCAAGGGGGTTAGTCTTGTCACCGCACCGTACCCGGCGTTCCCCACTGACCTTCAGGCCCAGATCATTGCGCTTAATAGCGTCGCGGAAGGGACCAGTACCATTAAGGAAACGATTTTTGAGAATCGGTTCATGCACGTACACGAAATGAATCGAATGGGTGCCAAGATCCGACTTGAAGGTAATAATACAACAGCGATAGTTGATGGCGTCCCCCATTTAACCGGTGCGCCGGTCATGGCAAACGACCTGCGGGCGTCAGTTTCCCTGGTCATCGCTGGCCTGGTTGCAGAAGGGGATACCATTGTAGATCGCATCTATCACATCGATCGCGGATATGAGCAGGTTGAGGAAAAGTTACAGAACCTAGGCGCCAATATCAGGCGAGTCGCGTCGGAGTGAGCTATGTCTGCAAAACTTGTAATTGCACTGACTAAAGGTCGGGTACTAACCGACGAGTTGTCTCTTCTTGCCCAAATAGGTATCGAGCCAAACGAAGATCCGCAGAAGTCCCGTAAGTTGGTGTTTGAAACCAATCGCGATGACGTGGGAATTATGGTTCTGCGTGGTGCCGATGTTGCTACTTATGTGGAGCATGGGATCGCTGACCTCGGTATGTCTGGTAAGGATGTACTGCTGGAGCACAGCGGTGTCGGTTTCTATGAGCCGCTGGATCTTGGACTGGGTAGATGCCAGATTATGGTCGCTGGCCTGAAAAATGAGCCCGAACTGCCATCCAGGCTGCGCATTGCGACGAAGTTCACGAAAACAGCCAAACGATATTATGCCGCCCAGGGAATCCAGGTGGACATCATCAAACTTTATGGAGCGATGGAGCTTGCCCCGGTAACCGGCCTCGCTCACCGAATCGTTGATATTGTTGAGACGGGTAAGACGCTCAAAGCTAATGGCCTGATACCTATGGAGCTGATTGCAGATGTCAGCACCCGCCTTATCGTTAACGAGTCATCATTTAAAACCAAGTACGATCGGATCAAATCGCTTATTGATGCGCTGGGGAAAGAAACATGATTGCGCGGTTGGATAGTGATTCACCGCAGTTTCTTTCAGCGTTGCAATCCCTGGGTGAGCTTCCGAAACAGGATCAGATACAGGTACGCGCTAGTGTCGCTGACATTCTGGAAGATGTGCGTGTCAGGGGCGACGAAGCGCTGGTTGAACTGACTAATCGGTTTGATGGCCAGTCCGTTTCGGATATGGCTGCGCTTTCAATTGGCCAAGATCAGTTACTGGAAGCTTATGAGTCGATTGATGATCTTGTTCGTGATGCGCTGATAGAGTCAGCTGACAGAGTCCGCGAGTACCATGAGCATCAGAAAGCCTCAATTGCCTCCGATGACGGATGGCGTTACACCGATAACATGGGTAACCACCTTGGGCAGAATATTCGGCCGATGTCGCGGGTAGGCATCTATGCCCCCGGCGGCAAAGCATCTTACCCGTCGACGGTAATAATGACAGCGATTCCTGCTCAGGTTGCTGGAGTGAATGAGATGATTCTTTGTGTTCCCACCCCGGGTGGTGAACTTAATCCAGCGCTCCTGGCTGCTGCGCATCTTTGTGGTATTGAGCATGTATTTTCCCTGGGTGGGGCTCAGGCAATTGCGGCGATGGCATTTGGGACTGAAGCCGTACCGAAAGTCGACAAGATTGTCGGCCCGGGTAATATCTATGTGGCGACTGCCAAGGAAATGGTGTTTGGTAAGGTTGGCATCGATATGATCGCCGGGCCATCCGAAGTGGTGATTGTGGCGGATGATAGTGCGGATCCGAATTGGGTCATCATGGACATGTTTGCCCAGGCAGAGCACGACGAGATGGCACAGGCGATTGTCATTTCGCCCAGCGAAAAACTTCTGGGAGTGATTGCGCAAAAACTTCCTATCAAGCTGGCCCAGCAAAAACGTCGGTCTATTATCTCTGAGGCAATTTCCAGTCGGGGAGCGCTAATTAAGGTCAAGGATCTTGATGAAGCCTTCGAGATTGTGAATAAGATTGCGCCAGAGCACTTACAATTGGCGATTGATGCACCTGAAGCCTGGTTGCCCAATGTGGAGCATGCCGGTGCGGTATTCCTGGGTGTGGATACGGCAGAAGTGGTAGGTGACTATACGGCCGGCCCAAGTCATGTATTACCGACGAGCGGCACCGCCCGGTTCGCTTCCCCCCTGGGTGTTTATGACTTCCAGACTCGTATGTCGATCATTCGATGTTCCCGTGAGGGAGCAGTAAAGCTTAGCCGTGCTGCTGCGATTCTTGCCAGTGAGGAAGGTCTTTATGCCCATGCCGAGTCCGCTTTGGCTCGAGTAAAGGGCTAACGGGCATCTCATGTCAGGCCCTTTGCAACGTTACCTGGACGGAGTAAGTCGAGGCGAATATCAGCCGGATGAATCCCAGAAGGTCGCGCTGCGACTCCTGCAGAGACTCTTTGATGAAATTGGTGCCTCTGCGGACCAAAAGCCGCCTGGCTTTCTCTCCCGTCTTGTAGGGAAAAAAGACAACCCTCCCTTGGTCAGGGGCTTGTACTTCTGGGGGGGGGTAGGGCGAGGTAAAACATTCTTGATGGACCTCTTTTACGAAGAGTTGTCCATTAAGGAAAAGAAGCGTTTGCACTTCCACCGGTTTATGCGTGAGGTTCACAGGAAACTCCGTGACTTCCAGGGTGAGCCGGACCCGCTTAAAAAGGTTGCCGCCAGTTTTGCAGGGCAGGCAAGAATTATCTGCTTCGACGAATTTTTTGTTAGTGATATTACTGATGCAATGCTGCTCGCGGGTTTGCTTGATGAGATGTTCAGGCTGGGCGTGACGCTGGTCGCCACCTCAAATGTAGAGCCTGATCACCTTTACGAAAACGGATTACAGCGGCGGAAATTTCTACCGGCAATTGAATTGATCAATGCTCATACACTGGTTCACAATCTGGACGGAGGTTTGGATTACCGACTTCGAGCATTGGAATCCGCGGAGATTTACCATTATCCGCTTGATGATGCTGCGGAAATCGGCCTGCAGGCAGCGTTTCGCAGTATTTCCCCGGATGAGGGCAAGGTAGCAGTTGTGCTACCCATAGAAGGGCGTGACATCGACACGCGCCGCTGCGGTGACGGTGTTGCCTGGTTTGAGTTTGCAGCGCTATGTGACGGTCCAAGAAGTCAGAATGACTATATTGAACTGGCCAGGCTGTTCCAGACTGTGCTGGTTGGCAATGTCCCAAGGTTCGGTGAGGAGAAGGAGGATCAGGCCAGGCGGTTTATCAGTCTTGTCGATGAGTTTTATGACAGGAGTGTTAAACTGATTATCTCCGCAGAATCTCCCATCCTGGATCTTTATCAGGGGCAGAGGCTGGCATTTGAGTTCCAGCGGACCGAGAGCCGCCTGCAGGAGATGCAGTCCAAGGAGTATCTGGCGAAGCAGCACAGGCCTTAAGCCATGGGTTGAAAACTATGCTGCCAACTATGCTGAAACAGGCAGGGATCTTATCTGGTTGGGCGCTGGACCGGGGTGA
This sequence comes from Gammaproteobacteria bacterium, assembly GCA_012961165.1. Lineage (GTDB taxonomy): Bacteria > Pseudomonadota > Gammaproteobacteria > Pseudomonadales > Azotimanducaceae > UBA9659. The sequence goes on from DTZW01000160.1 coordinate 15,267, forward strand.
AGGCCTTCCGGTACGGCAGGAGCGTCATGTGTAGTACAAATTGCCAGTCGATATCCTGTATTCAGGGTCTAAATAAGGTTTGAAAATCAAGGAATTACCGTAGTTTGATTGGTTCCCTGATTCTCCTTGCAACTGGGATGTGCCTTAGTTAACATGCGCGCTCCCTGAATCCTGATCTGTGTGCTCACAAAGAGGGTTTTGAACATTAGAAGACGGTTAGTGATTAAGCATGAAGACAGTTAGTGCCAAAAAAGAAACAGTAACGCGAAAATGGTATGTCGTGGACGCCACAGGCAAGACCCTTGGGCGTCTTTGTACAGAGATCGCGAACCGTCTCAGAGGCAAGCATAAGCCTGAATTCACGCCGCACGTTGATACCGGTGACTATGTCGTCGTCGTTAATGCGGAAAAGATTGTGGTTACTGGCAGCAAGACAACAGACAAGCTGTATCACCACCACTCGGGATACCCTGGCGGCATTAAGTCGATTTCTTTCGACAAGCTGCTAGTGAAGTCTCCGGAAATGATCATTGAGAAAGCTGTCAAAGGCATGATGCCAAAGAACAAGCTGAGCCGCGCAATGCTCTCCAAGCTGAAAGTCTATGCGGGTAATGATCACCCCCATAGTGCACAGCAACCCACCCTATTAGAAATTTAACCAAAACCAGTATTTAGGTAGCAGCCAATGACCCAGTATTACGGAACCGGAAGAAGAAAATCAGCCAAGGCACGAGTCTTTATGACTGCTGGCGATGGGAGTATCCGGGTAAATGACCGTAGTCTTGATGAATACTTCGGTAGGGAAACTGCCCGTATGATCGTGAGGCAGCCTCTGGAAGTGGCTGATGTTACAGGCAAATTTGACTTCAACGTGACTGTTCGCGGTGGCGGTGGATTCGGCCAGGCTGGTGCGATCCGGCATGGTATCACTCGTGCTCTCCTTGCGTACGATGAGACGCTTCGCCCATCCCTGCGAAATGCGGGTTTCGTCACGCGAGATGCAAGAACCGTCGAACGTAAGAAAGTCGGTCTGCGTAAAGCACGTAAGAAGCCCCAGTTTTCCAAGCGGTAATTTTTTACTCGCTAAAGTCCCCCATTCCAACCGAATGGGAAAACTCCAGATAAAACGCTAGCTGCGGCACATATTTCTAAGCATGTATGGTAGACTCCGCTCGGCCAATTTTGGGGGCTTACCCGCCCTAATCCTGCGGTTGATCCAGACGGATTCGGGATAACGGGTGGATGTTGTAACGGTAAGGAGAGTTCATTGTGAATGAAGATAGCGTCAATACAGGACGTCGCAATTTCCTGATTGGGGCGACCACTGTAGTTGGGTCTGCTGGAGTAGTAGGATTTGCCGTACCATTCGTCGGTTCCTGGAACCCGAGCGCCAGGGCGCTGGCAGCAGGCGCACCAGTCAAAGTCGATATTAGCAAGTTGTCCGCCGGCGAAATATTGGGGCCAATCCCGGCCTGGAGGGACAAACCTATATTCGTGGTCAAGCGTTCAGATGCAATGCTTGAGCAGTTAAATTCCATGAATGACAGGCTGGCTGATCCAGAGTCGCTGCGCGAGCAACAACCTGGTTACGCCCAGAACGGCACCCGCTCAATTAAACCAGATGTACTGGTACTTGTTGGGCTCTGCACCCATCTGTCATGTTCACCTAAATTCCGTCCGGCTATTCAGCCGGAAGTATTCGATGAGAAATGGATAGGCGGTTTTTTCTGTCCCTGCCACGGCTCCAAGTTTGACCTTGCCGGTCGAGTCTATGCAGGCGTGCCCGCTCCTTCTAACCTTGAAGTACCACCTCACTTTTATGAAAGTGACTCCGTGATTGTCATCGGAGAAGACGAGGGGACTGCTTGATGTCAGGTTTACAACAGTCATTTAAGAACATGATGGATTGGGTGGATGCCAGGCTTCCGGTAACGGAAACCTATGAAAAGCATCTGTCCAAATATTATGCGCCAAAGAACTTCAATTTCTGGTACTTCTTCGGAGTATTGTCCGTGGTAGTGCTGGTGAACCAGTTGCTAACCGGTATCTGGTTAACGATGAGTTATGTACCGAGCGCGGAGGGGGCTTTTGCTTCAGTCGAATACATTATGCGGGATGTGGAGTACGGCTGGATGCTCAGGTATATGCATTCGACCGGCGCCTCAGCGTTCTTCCTCGTGGTTTATCTGCATATGTTTCGAGGTCTTGCATATGGGTCATATCAAAAACCGCGGGAATTGATCTGGATTCTCGGGATGCTGATTTATATCGCGTTGATGGCGGAAGGCTTTTTCGGCTATCTGCTACCGTGGGGAAACATGTCTTTCTGGGCAGGCCAGGTCATCGTATCTTTGGCCGGTGCCATTCCCTTCGTAGGTGAAGCGCTGGCGACCTGGGTGCGTGGAGATTTCAATATTTCAGGTATTACCTTGAACAGGTTCTTTGCGCTTCACGTGGTGTTAATTCCACTGGTACTGATTGTGCTCGTGTTCCTGCACATTCTTGCGCTGCACGAAGTGGGCTCAAACAATCCGGACGGCGTCGATATCAAGAAAAATCTCGACGAGAATGGCAAACCACTTGATAGCATTCCATTCCATCCGAACTACACCATTGGGCATGATTTACCAGCGATAGTCGGGTTCCTGTTCTTATTCTGCATCGTGATGTTCTACTACCCTGATGGTGGTGGTTACCTGATCGAGCATCCCAACTACGAGCCTGCAAACCCACTGAAGACGCCTGATCTTATCGCGCCTGTTTGGTATTACACGCCTTTCTATTCAATGCTTCGTGCCGCGACTTTCCCATTGTTCGGGCTTGATGCGAAGTTTTGGGGGCTGGTTGTGATGGCGGGTGCGATTGCGCTGCCGGTTGTATTGCCCTGGCTGGATAAGTCGCCGGTAAAATCGATCCGGTATAAAGGGTGGGGCAGTAAAATCTTCCTCGCACTGTTTATTATCTCGTTCTTTATCCTCGGCTATCTGGGTGTTCAGCATCCGACGCCTGTGAGGACTTTGGTGGCACAGCTTTGTACCGCGATTTACTTTGGCTACTTTTTGTTGATGCCCTGGTATACCAGCGTTGAGAAGACGAAGCCGGTCCCGGAAAGGGTGACGATGCCATGAATATGAAGAAGATGTTGTTAGCCGTCCTGATCTTTCTTCCGGGGTTCGCGGTTGCCTCAGGTGAAGAAACGCTCATTCCCCTTGATGATATGGAGCCTAACCTGGAAGACCAGGCATCGCTTCAGCGTGGAGCGAAGACCTACCTGAACTACTGCATGGGTTGTCACTCACTTAAGTACCAGCGGTACCAGCGAACTGCAGATGATTTGGGGATTCCTGTAAACCTGATGATGGAGCATATGGTTTTTGACTCATCTGCCCAAATCGGGTCGCTGATGGATAACGCCATGTCTGTCGACAACGCAAAGCAGTGGTTTGGTTCAGTTCCTCCGGATCTAACATTGTATACAATGCTAAAAGGTGGCCCTGAGTATCTTTACACCTATATGCGTGTCTTCTACGAGGACAAGACAAGGCCACTGGGTGTTAACAACCTGCTGTATGAGAACGTCGCTATGCCGCATCCCCTGGTTGAGTTGCAAGGTTTACAACGAAAAGTGTGTAAACAAATCCCACGACTTGCTGACAATGGCGGCGAGATGAGAGACTCGTTGACCGGCGACCTGATCATGGGAGAACAGTGTGGTGACGAATTGATTCAGAGAGGATTCAGTCCTCTGGAACTGGTGGAAGGCACCGGGTCCCTGACACCCGAGGAGTATGACCAGTTGATTTATGATCTGGCTAACTTCCTGCATTACACGGCAGATCCCAGCCGCCTGGAACGAGAACGAATCGGAATCTACGTTCTTCTCTTCCTGGCGTTCTTCTTTGTCTTCACCTGGCTGCTGGGCCGAGAGTACACGAAAGAACAGCATTAAACTCCAGTGTCGTACCGATTGGTGTGGCACCCACCTAACATCTAACCTAGTAAGGGGTGAAGAATGGGCGTAGTAGCCAAGCATTCATCAATGATTTTTTATTCTGACGGCGATGATCATTACAGCCAGAGAGTTCGTCTTGTTTTGGCCGAAAAAGGCGTCGCAGTTGAGATCATCGACGTTGAGCCAGGCAGCATGCCTGAGGACCTGGCCGGTCTGAATCCATACAACTCCCTGCCAACACTGGTAGATCGGGATCTTGTGCTCTACGAATCACAGGTCATCATGGAATATCTCGACGAACGATTCCCACACCCACCCCTACTGCCTGTCTACCCGGTAGCACGAGCGCAGAGCCGGTTGTTTATTTACAGAATCCAGAGAGACTGGTGTAGCTATGTCGACACGATAATCGCAGGCAGATCAAAAGATACGGTGATTGACCGGGCGCGGAAAGAGCTTCGTGAAAGCCTGGTTGCGATTGCGCCTGTCTTTGCTGACAAGCCATTCTTTATGAGTGAAGAATTCACCCTGGTGGACTGTTGTGTCGCTCCAATTTTGTGGCGCTTACCTGCCCTGGGAATTGATTTGCCTCCCAAACATGGCAAAGCCATTCAGGATTATATGGATAGGATATTTGAGCGGGATGCATTCCAGGCTTCACTCAGTGAAGCTGAGCTCGATATGCGGGATTAATTCCAGGTCATCCGGCTTGATTGATCGCCTATGAATTCATCTGTCCCATACCTGATTCGAGCGATCAATGAATGGATCCTCGACAATAACTGCACACCATACGTGGTCGTTGACGCGACGATGGATGATGTGTCGGTGCCGCTCGCTCACGTCAAGGATGGTCAGATCGTTTTGAATATCGGTCCACAGGCCATCAGGAACCTGCGTATCTCAGGTGAGTACATAATGTTCAGCGGGCGCTTCGCCGGTATCGCGCATGAAGTCTATGCGCCCATTGGTGCTGTGATGGGTATCATTACCAAAGAGAACGGCGAAGGTATGTGGTTCCCGCGTGATGAAGAGCCTGAACCAACTCCGGACGGCCCCACACCAGGAGATTTCCCGTTAGAAGGCTCATCATCCGAGGGATCATCTGCAGGAGCGCCAGGCAAGAAGCCGAAGAAAGGCCCTCCGTCTTTAAAGGTCGTTAAGTAACGTAATCTTCGGCTTTTCAGCGTTGTAGCGTGAATCAGTTTATATACTCAAAAACCTTTACGATTTTTTGTACACCCTGAATGTCTCTGGCTATATCCACAGCTGCATCAGCTTCTGCGCGGGTGAGTAAACCCATCAGGTAAACCACACCGTTCTCGGTGACAACTTTTATTCGGGTCGCGTCGGAGGACTCTGCCGCTGACAATGCAGATTTCACCTTCGTTGTCAGCCAACTGTCGTTGGTTCGGGACAGGAGAGACGTTTTCCCGGCTACAGTGAGTTCATTATGAACCTTGCGTACGTTCCGCAATGGCTCAACCTGCGCAGAGGCCATGGGAATCAGGTCTGCAGATGAAACTTGTCCAGTTAGCAGAACAATACCATCGAAACTGGTGACATTAATATTGGCATCTGCTAACCCAGGATTAGCATCCCTGACGCGTTTTTTAGCGAGTGATTCGTTTCTTGAATCATCGAAGGCTTCACCGACCGAATTTACCGTGCAGCTTGTTGTCAGGAATAGTGCCAGGATAAGAACGAAAAAATGCATAATGTTTAACTTTATAAAACGCTAATTCAGTCTAGTGTAAATGCACCGGGTATCCAATCAATCTGTTTTCCTATTGATACAACATCGAATCGGTAGCTCTCCCATTTATGACCGGAAGTCTGAAGATAGCGTTTCGCTGTATTAATGATTTTTGTTTGCTTGGAGTAGGTGACTGAGTCTGCGCCAGAACCATAATCGGAATTTTGTCGGAGCCTGACTTCGACAAATACCAGCAGGTCCTTTTTTTCCATGATCAGGTCAATCTCTCCTGTTTTCCATGAATAGTTGCGATTGACCGTGGAAAAGCCCTTTTTCAGAAGATAGTTTTCAGCCTGGGCTTCCGCCTGTCTCCCGGCTTCTTGTGTCGTCATAGCGGCTTCTTGTGTCGTCATGGCGGGTTCTCGTGTAGTCAATGGTGTCGGCTACAAAGCAGCATCGAATATCATGGGAATTGTGCTCACATTGCCATCCCGGAATTGCGCCCACATCAGGGAGCGGTTCACGATGTTGTCCTTGTTGAGTGTAAGAATGCCGGTTGCGCCAAAAATTTTCTCTTCAGGGAATTCCTTCAACTGTTGAAGGCGGGGGTAGAGCCTGTGGACGTCGACGCCAAGCGCGTAGAACGGAGCAAGCTGACTGCTGGCACCACTCCAGGTGTCAACAATTAGTTGTTTTGTACTGTCGTCGTTGGTTAGTTTCCAGGGGATATCGCAAAAACGGATGCCGTTCATGTCGATAGCATTTATTCGGGAGTCGGTGCCAATATGAACATGGGACGTCGCGTACACAGGGATATCCTCCGCATAAAAGAATGCCAGGGTTGGGTTAATGCCCCGTGCCTGTGTTGCGTTTGAAAGCAGGAATACAAAGTCTATGTCCTGGCGGCGGCGCGCAGTGAACTCAAACCGTTCACCCGTAATTCGGCGCAGGCTTGCGGCTCGCTGTTCACTTGAATCGACATTTAGCAGTGACTTAATCAAATCGGAATAGTCGCGCTGGTCTGTAAACCTGGCGCTATCTACGATCAAACCGCCGCGGTCGGTGAAACTGTCTGTGAAGGCTTCAAGGTTACGGTCACCCCATTCGCTGTCAGGTGCAACGATAAGCCCTTTTAACAGACCTTCCCGGGATACCTGCTCCGCCACCTGTCTGGATTCGTCTTCCGGGGCCAGCCCGAACTGATACAGGTTCGGATTGATCTCGCTATTTAACGTCCGGTTAAGCGCAATGACAGGAACTTTCAGGGGCAGTCTCGCGACCTTTGTGACTTTTGCTCGATCCAGTGGGCCGATGATCAGTTCCGCTCCGCCTGCAACGGCTCTGGAAATAATGTCGAGAATATCACTGCTGGTTGAGTCGTAGATTTTCAGACTGGAATCTGGTGTTAACTGATAATGTGCAGCGATATATCCATCACGGATTGCGCGTCCGATCGCGCCAAGTTTGCCATTAAGTGGCAGAATCAGGGCAATGTTCTCTGGTCGTTCCTCGACAATTCGTGAAAGCATTTGCAGGGAAGCAGGAACGATGACCGCGGCGGAATGGTTCGGCCAGGCCTGTCGCCATTTTTTAAGCGCATTCAGTTGTCGCAGGGGGTCATCCTGGAATCTTTTGGTCATTGCAGCGAGAGACAACCATCCTCTTATTTCGCTGGTAATGCTTTGCTCCGCCTGCAGTTGCAGTGTCTTCTCTGATAGCTGGAGCAGGGTTGAAAAAATACTTTCGTGATTTCCAGGTCGCTCCTCTGGAGGCAAGAGGCGATTGATGTATATGAGTTCCCGGGCACTGGCAAGGTAACTTCGACCAAGTAGATAGCCCCTTGCCCTCAGTTTTCCAACCCTGACCTGCATTCGAGTATCCAGGCGGATATTTTGGAATCTTTGGTCCTCCAGAATACGAATAGCCCGCAGAGGGTTGTCATTGGCCAGGGCTACCTCGGCGGCAAAGTAAGAGTAATCCCGTGTAGAGTTTGTTGAGACGTATGGAGACTCGATGGAATCTATTATTCGACCAGCGAGAGCGATGTCGCCTCCCTCTATCGCGATGCCAGCTGCATCCAGTTTTAGTTCGGTAGATTTAGGGGGTTGGGTTCTGCCTGCTTCCAGTAATAGTCGATCAATACCTCTGTGTTCACTGAGCAGGGGTTGTCCACCCTGTGAAGAGGTTTTCTTAGCCGTCGGCGCAGTACATGCGGTAACCGCAAGAAGGAAGGCCAGAGGGAGAGAAAGAACCGCTAATTTGTTCATGTCACTTCAGCTACACTAGTGCCCCGGAATTATCCCACAAGTTGTGCTGTTGTTGTGTGAACTTCTGCCTGTAAAGGCAAACGAATTTTCCTGATGATCGGTGATAAATTGTCGACTTTATATGTAGTAGCCACGCCCATTGGCAATCTGGGTGATATCTCACAACGAGCTATAGAGGTCCTTAGTTCTGTCGATGTTATTGCTGCTGAGGATACCCGGCATACCGGCAAGCTGCTATCGGAGTTTTCTATATCTTCGAAGTTGATCGCGTTGCATGACCACAACGAAGATCGATCGACTGCCAGAATCATCCAGATGCTGGAGGGCGGGCAGAGCATTGCTATTGTTTCTGATGCCGGAACCCCTCTCATCTCTGACCCCGGATACCATCTGGTCAATCAATGTTTGTCCAGGGGATTTGATGTCGTCGCAGTACCTGGTCCGAGTTCGGTCACTGCTGCGCTCAGTATTGCGGGAATGCCAACTAACAGGTTTTCGTTTGAGGGGTTTGTCCCTGCCAAAAATGTGGCGCGAAGGGAGTTCCTGTCGAATCTAAAGTTCGAAACAAGAACCCAGGTTTTCTTTGAGTCGCCTCATCGCATCAGTGAAACCCTTCGAGCAATGGCAGATATCATGGGGCCGGAACGCCAGTTGAGTCTCTGCCGGGAGTTGACCAAGACATTTGAGCAGGTGGTTTTGGGTACAGTTGGTGAGATTTCGGAACAGATTGATTCAGGAGATATTCCTGCGAGGGGAGAGTTCGTCCTTGTTTTGCGCGGAAGTGACGAAGTGCTGGCGGTCAACGCTGACCATCTGCTTGAAACCCTGTTGGCAGAGCTTTCCCCCTCCAGGGCTGCATCGGTCGCAGCGAAAGTAACAGATTTATCCAGGTCAGATCTTTACGATCGCGCCCTGGATCTGAAAAAGGGAGCAGATCCGGCTTGAGCGCAGAGACGCCAGAGAGTAGTCTTCGCGCCAGGAGTCGGCCAGGCAATCGCCCCAGCGCAAGCCAGGGAGGAAAGTCCGGGCTCCAAAGGGTAGAGTGCCAGGTAACGCCTGGGAGGCGCGAGCCTACGGAAAGTGCAGCAGAAAATAAACCGCCTGTTTTTCATTCGTGAGAGGCAGGTAAGGGTGAAATGGTGCGGTAAGAGCGCACCGCGCGGCCGGTAACGGGCGTGGCAGTGTAAACCCCACTCGGAGCAAGACCAAATAGGAATCCGCTAATCGTGACCCGCGATGGGATTCGGGTAGGTCGCTATAGGTGTCCGGCGACGGGCATCACAGATGAATGATTGTCCTCGACAGAACCCGGCTTACCGGCCGGCTCCTTATTTTTTACACTGCTCATATTTTACGATCATATGAGCCCGTCCCAAGGTGTTTTCCGACGTTTCAGCACCGTCTCAGGCCGCATATTCAGGCGGTCCCGGTTTTATATGCATATTGAGAATATAAAATAGCCTGTATAGTACAGATCGGTCTTAGCTGCGAAACTTCATAAGTTACTTTAACTTATGAGGATATATGGCTGTAATCTATTAGATTATGGATTAGGCTATGTAATACTCTATAGAAATGCTCCTAAGTTATTGTGTTTTAAAGACAAATTGGCTCAATTGAGCTTGACAGGAACCTGCACCCTTTCTAAGGTCCATTGTGAAGAAAAGTGGGTAAATGTGTCGTTTAGTGGAGAAACCTCAATCAAGGTTGCTCCAGCGCTGAGAGGGTATTGTATTTTGACTCTCTGCTGATGGCTCATGGCCCTTATTTTCCAGTTTATGGAGTGGGTTTAAAGGCATGTTCAGGGGCGTAAACAACGTGAATATTGATGCGAAAGGTCGCATCGCTATTCCTACGCGGTTCCGGGATCAACTCCTGAATCACTGTAACGGTGAGATGGTTGTCACCATCGACACCGAAGAGCGGTGCCTGCTTATCTATCCCCAGCCCGACTGGGATGACATTCAGCGCAAGGTAGAAGCCCTGCCTAGCTTTAATGTGGCTGCTCGTCGAGTGCAGCGTTTATTGATTGGTCACGCGACTGACATTCAAATGGATAGCAGCGGTCGAATACTGCTGACACCACCACTGCGGGAATATGCGCAGTTGGATAAGAAAGGCGTATTGCTCGGGCAGGGTAAAAAGCTTGAACTCTGGAGCGAGCCGTCGTGGGTGGAACGTCGAGATTCATGGCTGGAAGATCAATCCAGCCTGGAGCTACCCGACGAATTACAGTCTCTGTCCCTTTAGGTGCCTGCATCGTGACCGACCCCCACCAAACAGTCCTGCTCGAAGAGGCTGTTTCAGCCCTCATTATCAATCGCGGTGGCACCTATGTCGATTGTACCTACGGTCGAGGCGGGCACAGTCAGGCGATTGTGAACACACTTGGGCCTGATGGCAGGTTGCTGGTTGTGGACCGTGACAAAACAGCAATCGATCATGCGCAGGAGAAGTTCAAAGATGATCCTCGGGTAATGGTAGAGCACGGCGCATTTTCACAACTTGGAGAATTTACGCAAAAACATCAGCTCGAGGGCCTCGACGGCGTACTGATGGATCTTGGTGTCTCATCACCTCAGCTGGATGATGGAGAACGTGGGTTCTCTTTTCAGCATTCAGGTCCGCTGGATATGCGGATGAACCAGACTGAAGGAGAAACCGCAGAAGAATGGCTTAGCGTGGCCAGTGAAAAGCAGATCATGGATGTCCTAAAGCAATACGGTGAGGAAAGGTTTGCCAAGCGCATTGCACGAAAGATTATTGAAACGCGAGCCATATCTCCGATCAATACCACCGGCAAACTCGTTGAGATTTGCCAAACATCGATCCCTCGGAAAGAAAAACACAAGCATCCTGCCACCAGAACTTTCCAGGCGATTCGAATACAGGTCAATCACGAGTTGGATGAGTTAGAGGCCTGTCTGCGCGATGTGATTGAGTTACTTAATTCGGGTGGCCGGTTCGCGGTCATCAGTTTTCATTCTCTTGAAGACCGAATCGTAAAACGTTTCTTCAGGCGCATGGAAAAAGGTGATGACCTCCCCTCTCGCTTGCCAATACGGGATGCGGAGTTGAACAGGAGAGTAAAGGTTATAGGCAAGCCGGTTCGCGCATCCGAAGCCGAAGTTGAGCGAAATCGTCGAGCACGGAGCTCGATAATGCGCATCGCGGAGAAGCTGTGATGCCAGTGATTGTGCAACAACTTATGCGCTGGTTCTTCTCGCCAAGGCCGATGGCAGGTTCATTTTTGTGTGGCCTGTTGGTGGTGTCTTCGCTCGGTGTTGCATATTCGTCACACCAGACCCGCAATATGTATCGAGATTTACAACAGCTCGAGAAAGATCATGATGATCTCGAGCACGAATATGAAAAGCTCCTGCTCGAGCATAGTGCCTGGGCAGATTACACCAGGCTCAGCGAGCTGGCGCAGGACAAGCTGCAAATGACCGCGCCCAAAACCAGTGAAATGGTGGTGCTGCGATGATGCTAGCGCGTGTCCATCTTGTGGGAATCATCGTTATTTCTCTGTCAGCGGCCATGATGATGCGGCTTTGGTACCTACAGATTTTTGAAAAAGATTTTCTTCAGGATCAGGGCGATGCGCGGACTATTCGGATGGAGCGTATTAACGCACACCGGGGCATCATCCAGGATAGAACGGGCAAGCCCCTGGCGGTGAGTACCCCGGTTCTGTCCCTGTGGGCCAATCCCAGTGAGGTTCTACAGTCAAATGCCAGCCTTGAGCCTCTCACAACTTACCTGGGTGTTAAGGCTGGAGAGTTCGATAAACGGCTGAAAAGTGCCAAATCAAAAAACTTTGTTTATCTGAGGCGCCACCTCCCGCCGGCTGAGGCTCGCGGGATTCTCGAGCTGGAAATACCTGGAATCTATGCGGAGCGTGAATATCATCGTTTCTACCCCGCTGGCGAAGTTGCTGCACACCTTGTTGGGCTCACTAACGTAGATGATAAGGGGCAAGAAGGGCTTGAGCTTGCTTTTGATAAGTGGCTGGCCGGAACGGCAGGCAAAAAAAAGGTTCTAAAGAATCTGTACGGTGAAATTATTCGGGATATAAAGCCCGTTGCAGAAGCGCAGCCAGGAAAGACGCTGACACTTGGGATTGACCTGAGGCTTCAATATCTGGCCTATCGAGAGCTGAAGTCTGCGGTGAAGTCTTTTCAGGCAGAATCCGGATCGATAGTTGTTCTGGATGTTGAGTCCGGCCAGGTTCTCGCGATGGTGAATCAGCCTTCCTACAACCCCAACAATCGAGTCGATCTGGATTTGAGTGCGGTGAGAAATCGGGCTTTAACTGATGTGTTTGAGCCTGGGTCTACCGTTAAACCGTTTACGGTTGGCGTCGCGCTCCAATCTGGAAACTACAGCCCGCAGTCGACTATTGATACTGCGCCCGGTTTCGTTCGAATCGATAATTTTACCGTTCGTGATCCACGAAACCGGGGTGAGATAACCCTGGGTGAGATCATTATACATTCAAGCCAGGTTGGCATTTCCAAGCTGGCTTTGGACCTTAATGAGTATGAGGTCTGGGGGATGTTTGAAAAATTGGGTTTTGGTCGCGATGTCGGTACGGGTTTCCCTGGAGAGAGTGCGGGGTATCTGCCCAATCACCGAAGATGGAAAGACCTTGACAGGGCAACCTTTGCCTACGGCTATGGACTTACGGTCACGCCGTTACAACTGGCAGCCTCCTACTTGACTATCGCAAGTGGCGGGATCAAGAGGGATGTCAGTCTTATCGAAGTCATGGGGAGTAATGACCAGCGAATTTATTCCAGAGAAGTCGCAGACCAGCTAAAGCAGATGCTGGCGTCTGTGGTGACTGAGGGGACAGCAAAAAAAGCTGCGATAGAAGGCTATTCAGTGGCGGGTAAAACCGGAACGGTCAGGAAGATCGGGAAATCTGGTTACGAAGATACCCGACACCTTGCGTTTTTCGCAGGTATGGCGCCGGTTGATCATCCCCGGTTGGTTGGTGTGGTACTGATCAACGAGCCAAAGGGCGAGAAATTCGGTGGCGGAGCGATAGCTGCGCCGGTCTTTTCCAGAGTCATGCAGAATGCCCTTCGGATTCTGAACGTACCGCCTGTAGTCCAGGCTGAAGGAGGGGCTGCCTAGGTGATGCTGCGCGAGCTACTTCCAGACATGCCGGTCCCTGCCATCGCGATTCAAGGAATTTGCGAGGATAGCCGGCGGGTTAAAAGCGGTGACCTTTTTTTCGCGGTAGCAGGTGAGCGGACCGATGGCCGAGACCACATAGCAGCTGCTATTGGCAATGGTGCGGCTGCAGTGTTGGGCGAAGCACCTTTACCTGAAATGTCGAACCCGTTGGTACCGATGGTTGCTGTCGAGGGTCTGCGCAGCCGAATGAGCGAGATTGCCGGCCGTTTCTACGGCCATCCAAGCGAAGCGCTGTCAGTTTTTGCGGTTACCGGAACCAACGGGAAAACCTCGTTCAGTCAGTTGTTGGCGCAGGCATTATCCAGTGCCAGTGTTAAATGCGGCATGATTGGCACAATGGGTTCTGGTGTACCTGGCGCTTTGATTGACGCCGGTCTTACG
>DTZW01000161.1:0-9745 GCA_012961165.1 Gammaproteobacteria bacterium
ATTTCACGCAAAGACTGGACCGCGCTATAGTCCTGGTGCCGACGGTAGACAAAGGGCCTCAGCCAGCTGAGAAAATCGCGCCCACCTTCGAGATCACCCGCTATCGCCCTTGCCTTGATAAATGCATATCGCTCCCAATCTCGCCCCTGTTCCAGGTAGTATTTTTCCATAGCCGCCCGGTGGAAGACGAGCGGGCCACTGTCACCATAAGGTCTCAGGCGCATATCGACTCGAAATACATTATCAATTGACCCCGCATCATCCAGGTGACTAATCAGTTGCCTGGCTAAGCTGATGAAAAATTCCTGAAAGCTAATCGTTTGATCACGCCCATTTTGTTCGAAACGAAGGGTGCCCTGATGGGTGTAAAAAAAAATCAGGTCGATGTCGCTGGAAAGGTTGAGCTCATAGGCTCCCAACTTACCCATCCCGAGAACGATCAGTTGTTCAGGTATACCATCGGGAGACAGGGGCGGGCCATAACGCCTAACGGCAGCCTGATAACAATCATCAAGGGCTGTTTGTACACAAAAATCCGCCAGGTGAGATAGCTCGAGTGTGGTTTGGAAAAGATCAGCTTTTCGGGTCAGGTCTCGAAAAATGATGCGGATCATTTCCCGGCGGCGCAGCAACCTTAATGCAGAGCGAACATCTTCTGCACCCTCTGAAACAAAGCATCTGTAGCGATCATTGAGTTCGGCTTGCGAAAGCGCATCATCGCACGAGTAAAGCGTTGCCAGGTAATCGGGCGTCTGTTCCAGCAGCTCTCGGAAAAAGGGACTTAAGCCTGCAATGCGCGACACTTCCGTTTTGAGCACATCGTCTTCTATTGCGTTCAACACTGGTTTCAACATTCATTTCTACATTCATTTCAACAAGGCAGACTCCGCCGCCCACAAATTACTCTGTGCCAGAGAAAGGAGCGACCCTCAGGACCTCTGCGATCGTTGTTTCCCCAGCAGCGACTTTCATCGCACCGCTCAGCCTGAGTGTTTTCATGCCTTCTTTCATAGCGGCCATACGCAACTTGCCAATGTTTACACTTTCCCCAACGATGGCCTTGATGGTATCCGTCATTGGAAGTAGTTCATAAATGCCCTGCCGTCCCATGTACCCGGTATCGCGACAATCGAGACATCCCACCGGGTGATACATCCGAACCGGCATCTTCATTTTCCAGGGGGTCGTCAATACCTTCCAGCCATCAGGGTCAGGATCGCCCTGGTTCTTGCAGTTGTTACAGAGAGTACGAACCAGCCGTTGCGCCATGACGCCCAGGACTGTTGCCTTGATCAGGTACGGCGCGACACCAAGCTCCAATAGCCTGGTCACTGCGGATGGTGCGTCGTTAGTGTGAAGCGTTGAAATTACCAGGTGGCCAGTCAACGCGGCCTGAATCGCCATCTCAGCGGTCTCAAGATCGCGAATCTCGCCAACCATGATGATGTCCGGGTCCTGCCGCAGCAATGCTCGCACACCATCTGCAAAACTCAGGTCGATACTGTGGTGGACCTGCATCTGGTTGAAGCTCGGCTCCACCATTTCAATCGGGTCTTCAATGGTGCAAACATTAACCTCCGGCGTCGCCAGGTGCTTCAGACTGGTATACAGGGTTGTTGTTTTGCCCGACCCGGTCGGCCCGGTAACGAGCACAATTCCGTTCGGGTTATCACACATCTGTTCCCATCGACCAAAATCGTCATTGGCCAAACCCAGCTGCCCAAACGATCTGAGCAATATGTCCGGGTCAAAGATTCGCATAACCATCTTTTCGCCATGCGCTGTCGGCAAGGTCGAGAGACGAAGTTCCACTTCATGCTGGTCGACAGTTTTTGTTTTCAACCGTCCATCCTGGGGCCTTCGCTTCTCAGCCACATCCATTCGTCCCAACGTTTTAAGTCGGCTGACGACCGCCGTCATCACAGGCGCTGGTAATTCGTAAACGAGATGAAGAACACCGTCAATCCGAAACCTGACGCGTCCTTTGTCCCGTCTTGGTTCCAGGTGAATATCACTGGCGCGCTGGGTAAACGCATAGTTCAGCAGCCAATCCACGATGTTGACGATGTGCGCATCGTTCGCCTCCATCTGTTCGATCTGGCCGAGCTCAAGCATCTGTTCCAGATTGGACAGCGAGCTCGTATTTAGTCCTGAGGCATTCGCTTTATTGACCGACCTTGCCATGGTGTAAAATTCAGTCGTACAGCGCCTGATATCTGCCGGGTTAGCAATAACCCGGGTCAGTATTTTACCGGATAGCGACTGCTCAATAGTTTCTTCCCAGGCGTGTAGATATGGCTGCGCACTGGCGATTACAACCTCGTCTTCCTTTACATCAAGGGCCAGGATCTGATGTCTTTGTGCAAATTCGTAAGACATGATCCTGGTGACGACAATTGAATCGATTTTCAGTGGATCGATCCTGACGTATTGCTGCTTGGCTTTTTCAGCCAGCCATATTGTCAGGGATTCAAGGTCAAGGGAGCGACCTGGCTTGTTTTGATCGTCAAGCATCTCCTCTGCGATCAGCTCCACAGGATTCCAGTTTAACTGTTCCTTACGGCGCGTCTTTAGGCTGAGTTGCTCAGAATCACCCGGGCTGAGACGCCCATCCGCAACCAGATCGTCCGCTACGGTTCGAAGACTCAGTGATATGTCAGGCTTCCTGGTATTTGATTCCTGAAGACTCACGGCAGGCCTCACTCAATATTGATGCGGCTACTTTACACCTTTTCTATAGCCTTTTCCCGAGATCGCCACGTGCTACACTGCTTCCATGACGAGATCTGTACCACTTTTAAAGGACATGGTGCGTCACCTGGTCGGCACTCCGTCCGTCAGCTCAACGCAACAAGAGTTTGATCAATCCAACAGCGACGTTATTCACCTCCTGGCTAATTGGCTCGAACCACTTGGCTTCCAGATTGAGATCATTCCAATCAAGGGTAAAGCCGGAAAATCAAACCTGATCGCACGATTCGGTAGGGGGAGCAATGGTCTGGTACTCAGCGGACATTCAGATACCGTACCGTTCGACGAACACCTCTGGCAATCAGATCCCTTTTCCATCACTGAGCAGGATGATAAATGGCACGGACTGGGTAGCTGCGATATGAAAAGCTTCTTCGCGATTGCGATAGAGGCTGCGATACCATTTTTGCAGGGATCACTCGCACGACCACTCATCATTATGGCCACCGCCGATGAAGAATCATCGATGTGTGGCGCAAAACAGCTGATTAAAGCAAACGTAGCAGATGCCGGTTTCGCCATTATTGGCGAACCTACTGATTTGAAGCCCATCATTCGGCACAAGGGCATTATGATGCTCAATCTTCGAGTTGAGGGTACATCCGGACATTCTTCTGATCCAGCACTCGGCAACAACGCTATTGAAGGCATGCATCGCGCGGTTACCGAGTTAATGACATATCGGGATGAGCTCGAGAAAACACACCGGGATCCCCGCTTTGCTGTTTCAGTTCCAACCATGAACTTTGGCTGTATTCACGGTGGCGACAACCCTAATCGTATCTGTGACCATGCAGAACTCGCTTTCGACCTGAGAAGTCTGCCTTCCATGGATATGGCAGATTTTTCAGGCGCGCTCGAAGACCGGGTTTCACAAGTACTGGACGATCAGGGATTTACCTGCAGGCTCGAACCCCTTTTCTCGCCGGTTCCAGCCTTCGACAACGGTGATTCTGAGCTGGCGAAACAAGTGTCAGGAATCACAGGCTGTGAACCCGGCTCAGTCGCGTTCGGTACCGAGGCCCCGTTTTTAATGGATCTTGAGCTCGACACGGTCGTCATCGGACCCGGGTCTATCAATCAGGCGCACCAGCCAAATGAATACTTGCCCCTGGCACAAATTGACCCTGCTATCGACCTTCTCAGAAACCTGATCGGCGCTCACTGCACCTGATGCCGGACACTCGCCCTGACACTCGCCCTGACACTTGGCATGACGCTTTTACAACGCCAATTAGCTGCTATAATCCGCGCCCGCTCCAGCAACCGCAAACACAAAATGGCGTTAAACACAGACCACATCAAATGGTTCAGGGATTCATCACCCTACATTGATGCGCACAGAGATAAAACTTTTGTAGTCTGTATCGCCAGCGATGCGTTGCAGTCTGAGAACTTTCCCAAGGTAATTTCTGACATTGCACTGCTGGATTCCCTGGGCGCAAAGGTCGTGGTTGTATTTGGCGGTGATCACCAGGTCAAGGCAGTACTTAAAGCAACCGGATCGAACTGGCTCCAGGGTGGTGACCAGAGAATCACAACCGCCACGCAGATAGAGGCGGTAACCTCAGTGCTAGGTCAAATGTATGCGGACCTGTCAGCCAGGTTTTCAGCCAGTACGCCCGAGTCTCCAGCGAAACGCCGGGCGATCACGACCAGCACAGGAAATTTTATCAGGGCACAACCTGTCGGAATCAAAGATGGTGTTGATCACCAGCTGTCAGGTCTGGTTAGAAGTATCAACGAGGGCGCAATCAGGCACCAGCTTTCCGGCGGATCAATCGTTCTGATACCTTCCATGGGATATTCGCCTTCGGGGGAAACATTTCACCTGGATGTGGATGTCGTCGCGCGTGAAGTCGCCTGTGCGTTGTCCGCCGATAAACTTATTTTCATGACAGAGCAAACCGGCCTGAAAGATACCACCGGAAATCTGATCAGCGAGATCGATTTAAGCGACACCAGAACCGGGGATGTTTCACTCGAGCCACTGACGGAAAAACTTCTCAGCCATTGCAACCAGGCCTGCCGACAAGGTGTTGCAAGATGCCACATCATCAGTTTCGCCACCGATGGCGCCTTGCTGGAAGAGCTGTTTACACGAGATGGCTGTGGAACCCAGGTTATCGGTAACAGCTACGAACAAATCCGAACTGCTTCAATAGAAGATGTACCCGGTATTTTGAAGCTAATCGCCCCACTCGAAGAATCGGGCGCTCTGGTCAAAAGATCCAGGGAACTCCTGGAATCAGAGATTCAGCAATTTGTTGTGATTGAACGAGACGGATTGCTCATCAGCTGTGCGGCTCTCTATGACTACGATACATCTGGTGAACTGGCCTGCCTTGTTACCCATCCCGATTACAGAAACAGCGACCGGGGAGACAGATTACTCGACGCCATTGAAAAGGCGGCCCGTGCCAATCGGCTTGTCGAACTGTTTGTATTAACGACCCAGAGCGCGCATTGGTTCACAGAAAGAGGATTTAGCGAATCCAGCCGGGGAGCGCTTCCTGCCGGAAAAAAGGAATTCTATAACGATCAGAGAAGCTCCACTGTCCTTCGAAAGGCGCTGCGCGATTAACTTGTTTGGTAGCCTTGCACGAACTCAACCAGCGCTTTGACGTTCTCAACAGGGGTCTCTGGCAGAATGCCATGACCAAGGTTAAATATGTGACCGGGGCGACCACCCACTTCTTCAAGAATTAATGCCGCCGCTTGTCTGACAGAATCAACACTGCCAAACAAGGCAATCGGATCCATGTTTCCCTGAACAGCCTTACACCCCAGTAGCTCCCAGCTTTCTTTCAGCGGAGCACGCCAATCGAGCGCCATCACATCCCCACCAGCCTCCGTCATCAATGGCAACAGCGATGAGTTACCGGTGCCGAAATGAATAACAGGCACCTTTCCTGAAATACTATCAATCAACTTTTTACTGTGCGCAAAGACATGATTCCGGTAATCACTAACCGACAGGCAACCCACCCAGCTGTCAAATATCTGTATTGCCTGAACGCCTTCGTCAATCTGGTAATTTAAATAGTCAATGGCACTCGCGGTCATCTTCTCCATGATTGCATGAAATGCACCAGGGTCAGTCGCCATCATGCGTTTAACGTTGATGTAGTTTTTCGACCCCTGTCCTTCAATCGCATAGGAGGCCAACGTAAAGGGGGCACCCCCAAAACCAATCAGCGGGATATCGGCCGGTAGCTCTTTTCTGATCAACGAGATGGCTTCGCCTATATAAGGCATGGATCCTGATGAGGGAACAACCTGCAAACGATCGATAGCTTCATTTGAACGCACCGGGTTGGCGATGTTCGGCCCAACTCCAACCAGATAGTCGAGCTCCAGTCCCATGGGTTCCAGAATAGGCAATAGGTCAGCGAACAGGATCGCCGCATCTACTCCAAGTATCCGCTGTGCATCACAGGTTACCTGCGCGGAAAGGTGCGGCGTTTTGAAAAAGTCCAGGCTCGGGGTATCACCCTTCACCTCGTGGTACTCCTTCATGTAGCGGCCAGCCTGTCGATTCAGCCATATCGGCGTATGATCAGTGGCTTCACCACGGCAAGCTTTCAGAAAAACACTTTGTTCCAGCTGAACAGACACGATTAAACTACCAGAAAAATGGAGCGCGCATTGTATCTGTCTTCATTCAACTCAACAATCGAACTTCTGGGGAATCATCCGTATTCCCTGATAGCCCATCAACACTGAAGGTGGAAATAGGTGCGGAGAACCCCTTAACGGCCATCCGGCCACGATTGGTGCAATC
This sequence comes from Gammaproteobacteria bacterium, assembly GCA_012961165.1. GTDB lineage: Bacteria > Pseudomonadota > Gammaproteobacteria > Pseudomonadales > Azotimanducaceae > UBA9659. The sequence goes on from DTZW01000161.1 coordinate 6,536, forward strand.
AATGAAAGGGGCAACCAGGCGCCGCGTATCAGCGGAGATCAGGATTTCACCCCTCCTGGCCAGTCCTTCTAACCGGCTTGCCAGATTAACCACGCTGCCAAGCGCGGTATAGTCTCTCCTTGCCGCACAACCAAAATTCCCAAGCAGACAATACCCAGTATGAATACCCATCCTCAGATACAGGGGCGCACCCCCTGCACCCTGCCACTGCCCGGACAATAGTTCGAATCTCGCCCTCATTTCCACCGTTGCTTCGACACCCGCCTTAGCATCCATCACCACCCCTTTGGACCCTGCGTCTCCAAAGAACACCATCACGCCATCGCCCATGAACTTGTTGATGGTTCCACCGTATTCCGTGGCGACTTCCGTCATCACTTCAAAATAGCGGTTCAACATTGCCGCAACAAGAAACTCATCCGCGGTGTCCATCAAGCGAGTAAAGCCTTCCAGGTCAACAAAAAGCACGGTCAACTGCTTGCGAGTGTAACCGGCAAGGTCTCCTTCGCTGGAGATGAATTCGGGGGATACGAAGGGCGTTACGAGGGCTCGAAATTTTTCCAACCTGTTTTGTATCGTCTGCAGGTGTTTCTGCTCCATATTCAGTCGATGGGTCTCCTGATAAACCAGAACCCCAACAAAACACAGGTAGGCCACCAGACTGAAGAAACAGATGAAATAGAAACTGGAATTACCAACGAAACCTGCAGGGTGGAGCATCGTTCCCAGCAACATACCCACGGCACAAACAGGTACCAGCAGGACCCACAACTGCAACCCTCCGATGATAATGATGCTGACACTCAGGACCGAAATAAGAACGGCCCCAGCTTCAAAATTAAAATCTGCAAGACTGATCAACAGGCCTGTGACAATGGCATCCACTGACATCACCGCCCTCGTCACATCCCGCCGCCCTATCCTCAACAGAAACCTGTTCAGCATCTGGGGGTAAAGCAACAGCACCACCATCCACCCGGAGATATAGCTGCCGGCGCTCTCCAGCTGAGTCAGGATCAGGATCGCGAGAAGGTAGCCAAATACGCGAGGTGGGTGGGTCACGGTAGCAAGATGGGCAGACGTCATCTGCACATCTTGCAAATAACCCGTCTAACCAATCTGTAGCCAATAGATGTTGCTTACGTGGGAGAACGCTCTTAACCGACGCTCAATGAACCCTGCCGCTAACCTCAGGCTTCCCCGGCCTGCAACTCAATCGGGATTTCGGGATCAACCTCCGCTTCGTAGTCCATCCCTGCCACTTCGAAACCATGCATTTCGAGATAGGCCTGTTTATAACCGTCAAAGTCAGTCATGTCGTCGAGCGTTTCGGCGCTGACGAGGGACCAGTTATCGGCTACAAACTGCTGGATATCGTCCCTCAGCTCCAGTTCGTCCATCCGGATTCGACCACCTTCATCTGTCCGGTGCTCTCCGCTTCCAAACAGCTGGGTGTTAAAGAATCGGGTCGTCTGTTCGATACATCCCTCATGGGTCCCTGCTTTCTTCATCGCCCTGAACAACAGCGACAGGTAAATCGACATCCCGGGAATAGCCGACGCAGCCTGGGTAACGAGACCCTTCATCACAACAACGTGAGCTTTACCGTTAACTGACTCCATAGGTTCAACCAGAGCAGCCTGGGCTCTATCAAGGTCTTCTTTCGCCTTGCCAATAGTTCCGTGATGGTAGATCGGCCAGGTCACCTCACTGCCAAGGTAGGTGTAATTGGTGGTAATGCACCCCGCCGCCAGCAAACCTCTTGCCAACAAGGCCTGGATCCAAAGCTCCCAGTCTTCTCCACCCATTACTCGGATGGTATCGGATACCTCTTCTTCATTTGCCGGTTCAAGGGATAAGGATTTGAGCTCCCGGGTGTTGAGATCTATGGTCGAACCTTCAAATGGCTCACCAATTGGCTTCAGCGTAGATCTGACGACGGATCCATCTGGAAGCTGCCTGGCGGGAGCAGCCAGCGAATAAACAACAAGATCAATCTGCCCAAGGTCCTTCTCTATCAGGTCGCAGGTGGCGTCTTTGATCCCCTGGGAGAAAGCATCACCATTAATGTTAGCGGTATAGAGCCCTTTGGCTTTCGCTTTCTCAGTGAATGCGGCGGTCTTGTACCATCCAGGAGAGGCAGTACGGTTCCCCGAAGCCGGGCGCTCAAAAAAGACACCCACAGTTGACGACCCGAACCCAAACGCCGTAGAAATTCTGGTCGCCAATCCGTAACCACCGGAGGCACCAATAATCAGCACACGCTTTGGTCCATCAGACCTGATACCCTCGGATTCCACATGATTGATCTGGTTTGCCACATCCTGAGCACAACCCGCCGGATGCGCCGTGGTGCAAAGGAATCCCCTGATTCGAGGTTTGATTATCATAATGACTCGCTTATTGATTCTTTTGATTGTTTCTTAAATAGCTGTACGCAACAAATCCCACTCCGAGAAAAATCATGGGTAGTGAAAGCAGCTGCCCTGTTGTTACCCAGTCAAACACCACAAACCCGATATGACCATCGGGTTCCCGGAAGAATTCAGAGCATATTCTGACACTACCATAGCCAAACAGGAACATGCCCGATACCGCCATGGTTGGACGAGGTTTCATCGCAAATACCCAAAGGAACGCAAAAAGAACTGGCCCCTCAAGCAGCGCCTGATACAAGCTGGATGGGTGGCGGCCAACAATTTCACCGGGATAGACGAGCGCCCAGGGGACTTCTGTCACACGACCTGGCAGTTCAGCATTGATGAAATTACCAATACGTCCACTGCCAAGCCCTAAGGGTATGGAAGGCGCGATAAAGTCAGCAAGTTCAAAGAAGGTGACACCCTTGCGCCAGGCAAACACGCCTATCCCCACAAGTACGCCAATAAGCCCACCGTGGAAAGACATCCCGCCCTCCCATATCCTCAGCGCCGCAAGAGGATCTAGCCTGAGCATCTCCTGCCCATAAAAAAAGACGTACCCGACCCGGCCACCAATAAGTACGCCTAGAACGGCATAAAAAATGATGTCGGAAAGGTCTTCATCAGTCCACTTCAGTCCGTAGATGCGAATACGATACTTAAGCGTCCACCAGACAAGTCCGATGCCGACAAGATAGCTGATGGCATACCAGTAAATACTGAAAGGTCCAATACTGATCGCTACGGGGTCAATCGCTGGGTAATGCCACATCCCTTGGGTTCCTTCTAC
>DTZW01000161.1:9788-18871 GCA_012961165.1 Gammaproteobacteria bacterium
ACCCCATTATCCGTCATTGGGGCAGTCTGATAAACTCGCGACTTTTTCGGCGTCCCGTTATGTGCCTAATCCTTTTTGCTGTCAATCCCAATAGCCGGTATCGCCTGATCGTCGCGGCCAACAGGGATGAACTTTATGCCCGCCCTACCCAAACAGCGGCCTTTTGGGATTCACATCCTGATCTGCTCGCTGGCCAGGATGAGAACATGGGTGGTACATGGCTTGGTGTCAACAAAAAGGGTGCCTTCGCCGCCGTGACCAACTTCATGGAAACGCCCCCCGATCCATTGCCACCCCGTTCCCGTGGTGACCTGCCAACCGGTTTCCTGGTGACTGACTCTGACCCAAATGCTTACCTCGACCGCGTCAGCTCCAGGGGAAACGCCTATAAAGGCTTTAACCTCATCGTCGCGAACCAGGATAACTGCAGCTATTACGGAAACCGGGCCGGCGCTCCCCGCGAACTGGGCAAGGGTTACTACGGCGTGAGCAACCAGATCCTTGATTGTGACTGGCCAAAGGTTATCGACGGTCGTGCAATGTTAACGGAAATCATCTCAACCTTTGATGACCCTTGTGAAGCATTGTTTAGCTTGCTTCTGGAACAGGGTGATGACAGAAAATTCTCGAACAGTTTTATTGCCGCGGATACTTACGGTACAAGAGCAACCACCGTTGTTCTAATCGGCACTGATGGTGACGTCGTATTCGAAGAACGTAACTTCGGCGTCAATGGTACTCCTTTGACGAGCAACCGATTCCAATTCAACTGTGACGACGGCTCCTGACAACGTTACCAAGGCCGGCTTTACGCATTTCATCGTCAATGAAATTCTTGATGAGATAAGCGTTGTCCATCTTCAGAACACTAGCTAGTAGCTCCCTGGCATGGCTCATTTCAAAATTACTAAGCGCATGCTTAACCATCAGAAGGCTGGTTGAGTTCATGGAAAGGACATCGTACCCCATAGCCATCAAGAGGACGGCGGCAGAGGGGTTACCCGCCATTTCACCGCAGATTCCGATTCCCTTGTTCTCGGCATGCGCTGCTTTGACAACATGGTCCAGTGCCTGAAGAACAGCCGGATGAAACTCCTGGTAGAGCTCTGCAACCTGGGCATTGTTCCGATCGACCGCGAGCATGTACTGAATCAGGTCGTTACTGCCAACCGAAAGAAAATCGACACGTTTAATAATGTCACGAGCCTGGTATACCGCGGCCGGCACCTCAATCATGACACCCACATCAGGCATCTCCACCTGAACCCCTTCTTCAATAATCTCCCGATAACATTGACTGATCAGTCTCTGGGCTTCGTCAACCTCAGCAACGCTACTCACCATAGGCAGCATGATCCTGAGCATTGAATCGATGCCTTCGCTGGCGCGGATCATTGCCTTAACCTGGGAGAGAAAAATCTCCGGGTGATCCAACGTCACACGAATACCACGCCATCCAAGGAAAGGGTTTGCCTCATTAATGGGGAAATAGGACAGCGCCTTATCACCACCGATATCCAGCGTTCGCATGGTTACCGGGCGAGGCGCGAACGCCTCCAGGTGTTCCCTGTAAATGACGCGCTGTTCTTCTTCGGTGGGAAATCGATCGTTCATCATGAAATGAATTTCTGTCCGGTAAAGGCCAACGCCTTCAGCACCGCGATCCAGCGAACGGGCAACATCCGTCATGAGCCCGGTATTGACCCAAAGCCGGACCCGATGGCCGTCCAGCGTATGACAAGGTTGGTCTCCCGAAACCTTGATGTCTTCAACCAGGGCAGCTTCTTCCACGATGATACGGCGGTAGTACGTTTTCTCTACCTCTTTGGGATAGGTGATTACAACACCCTCGAACCCATCAACAATAAGAGGTTTTTCATCCAGTATCTCGATGGGCAGGTCTTCGACACCCATCACGGTCGGCACACCCATTGCTTCCGCAAGAATAGCAACGTGAGAATTCCCTGATCCTTTTACCGAAACAAAACCAGCCAATTTTTCGCGGGGAACTTTTGCCAAATCTGCAGGCGTTAACTCTTTGCTTACCAGGATTGTATCGTTCGGGTAAATCTGCACCCCCGTATCAGTCGACTGGAGCTTTGACAGCACACGATTCCCCAGATCCCGGACATCAGCACCTCGTTCTCTGAGATAGGCATCTTCCATGGCTTCAAAATTGTCGACATGAGCTCCAATCACCTTCCTGAGCGCGCTCTGGGCCCATTCACCATCCTTAATCAGGGCAATCACCTCACCACTGATCGCGCTATCGTCGAGCATATGCAGGTAGGCATCAAACAACGCAAGCTCTTCAGGCTGGAGCCTGTCTTCCAGTTTCGCGGCAATCGTTGAAATTTCGTCTCGGGTCGCGGCAATCGCAGATTGAAAGTAGCCGATCTCCGTTTCCACATCCTCTACCTGTTTGTCAGGTACTTCGTGTAATTCTGCTTCGGGAAAACTCACAATCGCAGTGCCAATGGCGACTCCCGCGGCACCGGACATTCCCAGGAACCGCGTGGAATCCTTTTTCTTGCCCGCGTCCGTTAGCATCAATGACCCTGTTGCCTCAGCATGGGCAATCACACCTGCCAGTTGGGCCGACAGGGTAATCAGGAAAGCCTCTTCGCTCTCATCAAAACGCCGGGTCTGTGTTTGCTGAACGACCAGCACCCCAAGCACTTTGCGGTGGTGGATAATCGGTACACCGAGAAATGCATGGAACGGTTCTTCACCAACTTCCTCAATAAACCGGTTACGTGGATGGTTTTGGGCATCCTCAAGGTTGATGGGCTCTGCCCGCTCGGCAACGTATCCCACCAGACCTTCATCAAGCGCCAGTGAAACCTTACCGACAGCGTCAGTATTCAGACCACGGGTAGCCATGAACACGAATCGCTCATCGTGCTCATCGTGAAGATAAACACTGCATACATCGGTGTTCATCGCGTCCTTGACGCGCTCAACAATAATGCCCAGCACGGCCTCAAGATCACCCGCTCGATTGACTTCCTGGATGACGCTGCGCAGTATTTCAAGCATCTAGGAGAATCTCATTTGGAAAAGCATTTCGATAAGCACGGTGCCAGCTCTTTCATTGCACGACGATAAACATCCTGCTTGAACGACACCACCTGGCCAAGAGGGTACCAATAGCTAACCCACTCCCATAAATCGAATTCCGGCGTGTTCGATCTGTCGAACTGAACAGCCCCGTCATCCGCCAGCATTTTGAGAAGAAACCACTTCTGTTTCTGGCCAACGAATGAGGAGCTATTCGAGCGCAACAACCTTCGCGGCAATTTGTACCGAAGCCAACCTCTTGTTGCGCCAACTATCTCTACCTGACCGGCTTCCAGTCCAACCTCCTCCTCCAGTTCACGATAAAGTGCTTCCTCAGGCGATTCCGTGGATTTAATCCCTCCCTGGGGAAACTGCCATGCATCCTGTCTTACACGACGTGCCCACAGAACCTGGCCATGATCATTGGCAACAATTATACCTACATTTGGGCGATACCCATCTTCATCAATCAACTACCTGAACCTTATAAAGCGATTGAAAATCATTGTGCTTGAAACTCAGACATTCAGCAAACCAGTAGGACAAGCTACACTGCGCTCTTTACAGACCGGATCTGCTTCATGCCACTCACTATTTTTGATCTCGACGAAACACTTATTGCCGCTGACAGCGACCATGAGTGGGGGCAGTTTGTCGTCGACAAGGGACTTGTCGATGCGCAGAAACATAAGAAAAAGAACGATGATTTCTACGAGCAGTACAAGGCCGGTCAACTCGATATCGATGAGTATCTGCAATTCTCCTGTTCAGTTCTGACTCAGTACTCAATCGAAGACCTGCATCGGTTTCGATCCGAGTTTGTCGCGCAGCGCATTCTGCCCATCATCCTGGACAAGGCGCAGACTCTGGTGAAAAAGCATCGTCAGCTGGGAGATACCCTGCTGGTCATTACTTCTACGATCGAATTTGTCACCCGCCCTATCGTCGATGAATTTGGAATCGATATTTTGATCGCGCCTGACCCGGAGATCGTTTCAAATCGCTACACGGGCAGGATTGTTGGGGTGCCAAGCTTCGCTGCGGGAAAAGTCACCCGTCTGGAACAGTGGCTGGCAAATCGACAGGATTCCCTGGAAGGCAGTTCCTTCTATTCGGACTCACACAATGATCTTCCCCTGCTGCGATTGGTGGACAACCCTGTGGCAGTTGATCCGGACCCGATACTCAGAGAAAAAGCGGAGGAAAATCAGTGGCCTATCATCAGTCTTCGCGACTAGCGGCTATTGGGTTTTCGTCCTTAGCGCTTTTGAGTTTAGTGCTCTTCGCAGGATGTGCCGAACGGCTGGAAACGGAAACAAATGCGCAGGATACCATCCAACTGACCATCGCGATTAGGTCATGGCAACAAGGCAAGACAGAGCCCATGGTCCACGCGATGGAACAACTAAGCGAGGCTACCGGATTATTCTTCAGGTCGCCAACCATTGAAAGCAGATTAGTATGGCAATCGGCATGGATCTCAGCTCACGATAACTTCCTCGGCGCCAGCATCCTGTATTCACCTGACAACTTTCGTCGAATTGACGCGTGGCCAATGGAGACGGGGTTCCTGGATTCCCTGCCAGACTATCCCGGCTCCGGTATCGTCAGTGACGGCACACTGGAAATCACTGCTCCATCGCTGGAAGAGCAACACCAGATTACGGATGCGTCCGAGGTTGCTCTCGGGTTTCATGTGCTTGAGTACTATGCGTTCGAACGAGACATTGAGGACTTTGGAAGCGATGCGCCCAACTACCAAAAACGCCAACAATTAGTTCAACTGGTAACAGAGCTTCTGCTAGTGGATATCACCTCCTTTTCCCGAGCCCAGGAGACTGAATCTGAAGCCAACCAGTATTCCTATCCTCTATTGCTGTTGAAAATACAACGGCGGTTCCAACTGGTGTTCTCGGAATTTGACCTCCTCGGCGAGCATATTCCACGCAACAACGGGTCTACTCAGAATGTCACCACACAGCTTGACGCCATAGCGGAATTGTTGGACGAGCCTGTTGGCTTGAACCACTTCCTGATCGAATTGAATCCAGAAAGTACGCTGACATTTAACGCAACCTTGCTGGAAGCACAAACTCTACTGCCCTCCGTGGGACAGCCTGATGAAGCTACGTCTTCCCGGCTGGTGTTATTGATTGCTTTTCTGGAACAACAACTGGGAGATTTTGTGACGATGCTACCGGTCGAGGGCGAGATCTAGTTCCCTTGCCGCTTTTACGTCATCCAGCCTTTTGACCGGCATGGTATGTGGCGCGCTGGTGACAATTCCCGGGTTGCTTCTGGCTTCTTCCAGAATCGATGCCATCGCCGCGACGAATCCATCAATCTCTTCCCTCGTTTCCGTCTCTGTTGGCTCGATTAACAGACATTCCGGTACCAGCAATGGAAAGTAGGTCGTTGGCGCATGGTAGCCATAGTCCAGGAGACGCTTCGCCACATCCATCGCAGTCACGCCGAGTTCCTTCGCTTCTTCTGACAAAGTTACGATGAACTCATGAGTAGCACGGCGCTGAGGGTACGCCAGGGTAAATCCGGCTTTCTCAAGCTCTCGCGCCATATAGTTAGCATTTAACGTCGCAAACTCTCCCACCCGGTGCATGCCTTCCCTGCCAAGCAATCTAGCGTACGCATAGGCCCGCAACAAAATGCCAGCATTACCCATAAACGCTGACAAACGACCAATGGAGTCCGGTATATCGGCTCTCGTCAACCATCGGTAAGTAGCATTTTCCTTTCCGACAACAGGCGTTGGAATAAATGGCACCAGGCGCTCACCAACACCAACCGGGCCTGCACCAGGACCACCACCACCGTGGGGTGTCGCAAAGGTCTTGTGAAGATTCATATGCAGCACATCAAACCCCATATCCCCGGGTTTGACCTTGCCAAGGATTGCATTGAGGTTGGCTCCGTCATAATAGAGCAACCCGCCTGCAGCATGCACAACTTGAGCGATTTCCTGGACTTTTCGCTCGAACACCCCACAGGTCGAGGGATTCGTCATCATGAGGCCCGCAGTCTGCGGGCCCACCGCCTCCTTTAGCGCATCCAGGTCCACGTCGCCATCTGCAGTTACCGCAATTTCCCGAACTTTATAACCACACATGACGGCAGTCGCGGGGTTTGTGCCATGCGCAGCAGTCGGCACCAAAATTTCCGTTCGCGCCAGGTCCCCCCGTTTTTCGTGATAGGCGCGAATCATCGCTACACCCGCGAACTCTCCCTGCGCGCCAGCCATCGGCGTCAGGGATACCGCCTTCATGCCGGTCACGTCCTTGAGATATTCCTGAAGGTCATAAAGACAGGCCAGGAAACCCTGCGACTGGGCTTCAGGCGCCAGCGGATGACGAGCCAGAAAACCAGGGATGCTCGCGGCCTTGTGTGCTCCTCTTGGATTGTATTTCATGGTGCACGACCCTAGTGGGTAGAACTGGCCATCAATCGAGAAATTCTTTTTCGAAAGATTGGTGAAATGCCTGACCACCTGAAGTTCAGAAACTCCAGGTAGCCCGACTGCCCCTTTGCGAATGTGTTTTGCAGGCAGGTCGAGAGGATCGCCATCTCGTCTTTCAAACTGCGCGGGGGCAATTCGGCCTTCGCTGGATAAATCGTAAATCAACATCCCTTTGCCTCCAGCACATTCGAGAGCGTAGTGCCGTATAGCTCCAGGTCCTGCTCCGTTTTTGTTTCCGTCACGTTAACCAGCAAACAATTTTCCAGCGCCCGGAAAGATAAACCAAGATCATAGCCACCCAGGATCCCCTGTTCGGCCATAAGAGGTAATACTTCCCTTGCCGGTATCGGCAATTCAATCACTGCTTCATGAAAACATGGCCCGGTGAACCGTGTCTTTATTTTTCCAGTTGATTCAAGATTCCTGAGCAGCTGCTGTAATCCCTGGTGGGATTGAATCGCAACAGACCGCAGCCCCAGATCGCCTAACAGACTGAGATAAATCGTCGCGGCAGTCACTAGCAGCCCCTGGTTGGTGCATATGTTAGAGGTCGCCTTGGCACGCCTGATATGTTGCTCTCGTGCCTGGAGTGTCAGGGCAAATCCATCACTACCGTCCACATCGCTGGTTCTTCCAATAATCCTGCCAGGCATTTGCCTGACAATCGCCTGTTTACAACACATAAAGCCCAGATAAGGACCGCCGGACGAGACAGGGATCCCTAACGGCTGCCCTTCACCAACCGCGATATCGGCGCCTTCTTTTCCCCATTCACCTGGCGGCTTCAGTAAAGCCATCGCGGTCGGGTTAACGACACCAACCATTAACGCACCATTTTCATGACACCAGTCAGTCAAAGCATCGACATCCGGCAAGCCGCCAAAGTAATTAGGGTAACTAACCACCAGAGCAGCAAACTCTCCTGGTTCAGCAGCCAGCCCAATCACGCCGGAGTCTTCATTAAAACCCTGGACCTTCAGCTCGATCCCCTGATTACGGACGATCACCTGACAGGCTTCGATATATGCCGGATTAATATCACCCGCCACCAGCACCCGTCGCGACTTGTTCTTCTTGTTCGCGCGAATCGCCATCAGGATAGCTTCCGCCATTGCAGTCGCCCCGTCATAGACCGAAGCATTGGCCACTTCCATCTGAAGCAGGCGAGTCATCATTGTCTGGAATTCATAGATCAATTGCAGCGTACCCTGGCTGGCCTCTGCCTGGTATGGGGTATAGGCAGTCATGAACTCGCCCCGCCCAACAAGATCCCAGATTGCGGAAGGAATATGATGCTCATAAGCCCCGGCACCGATAAACGACAAATGCATCTCATCCAGGCGCGCTCGCTCATTCATTGTACGAAGCAGCTCCATCTCACTGATTCCTGACGGCGTCTGTTTCAGCTCACCAGATCTAAGTGCCTGGGGGATCTCATCAAAAAGTGCTTCAATGGAGGTAACCCCTATCGACGCGAGCATGATTCGCTCATCATTCGGGGTATGCGGGATAAATGGCATTTTGGTTCCTCGGGGGAATCAGCTTAAGTATGGCACGCTGCCGGGGTTAGTGTTCTTCCGATTCACAGAGCGCCTGGTATTGCACAGCAGTGAGCAGACCCTCAACTGCCGCCGGTTCCGAAACCTTTATCTTGAAGAACCAGCCATCGGCATACGGCGCCTCGTTAACCAGTTCGGGGGAATCCTCAAGCTTAACGTTAACTTCAACAACGGTGCCTGCAACAGGTGCATAAATGTCTGATGCTGCCTTCACGGATTCAACCACCGCTATCTCATCACCTGCCTGACACTCCGCCTCAACTTCTGGCAGTTCCACGTAAACCACGTCACCTAGCGCATCCTGAGCATGATCAGAAATACCCACGACAACGACATCTCCTTCCTGTTTCACCCACTCGTGGCTTTTCAGGTACCGCAATTCTGTAGGGAACTCCGCCATAGTATTTCTCCAGCTTTATCTATCTAGGTTTTTCTTGGTTTGTAAACTTGTTTGCCATTTCGAACAAAGGGCGGGTTGACGCATTCAACTGCCTGCATCTTGCCCCGAATCTCAACCGTCATATTGGATGATGTTGCAGAAACCCGCGCCAGCGCAATAGACTTCCCAAGGGTTGGCGAAAAAGCGCCTGAGGTAATCTCTCCTACCGGAGTTCTATCACTGAATACCGGATAATGCGCTCGCAAAATACCCTTGCCAGCCATGACAAGGCCAACAAGCTCGTCATGCTCGGTCTGCTTCCTGAGGGCGTCAGCGCCGAGGAAGTCGCGACCCTCAAGAAATACGGTATTTGCCATGTTCGATTCAAGCGGTGTCACGGATTCATCCATATCATTGCCGTACAGGTTCATGCCCGCTTCAAGCCGCAACGTATCCCTTGCACCCAGGCCAATGGGCCTGATACCTGCCTCAAGAAGACTGTCCCAAAAAGACACGGCCTGGTCTTCAGGCAAGATGATCTCGACACCCTTTTCACCGGTATAACCTGTACGCGCGATAAACCATCCATCGCACCATCCACCCTGGAAGACTT
>DTZW01000161.1:18946-28756 GCA_012961165.1 Gammaproteobacteria bacterium
CAACAAGGTCTTCCCCGACGATCGACTTCACTTTTTCAATGGCACAAGGGCCCTGAATCGCCAAAATAGCAAATTCAGGCCGTTCAACAACTTCACACTCGTATCCTTCGGCCACGCGCCGCATCCACGCCAGGTCTTTCCCCCGGGTCGCACAGTTCACCACCAGCAGATATGGATCACCCGTTGCATAGACAATAAGGTCATCCAGAACGCCACCTGTCTCGCTTAGCATTGCCGAGTACATCGCCTGTCCGGGACTTTTTACCCGCCCTATATCATTAGCCAGCAATCGATCCAGATAGGCCAGGCCATCTGCTCCATGCAGCTCAACGACTGTCATATGTGAAACATCAAACACACCGGCGTCCTGTCTGACTGCGTGGTGTTCTTCAATCTGTGATCCGTAGTGAATCGGCATATCCCAGCCGCCAAAATCAGCCATTTTGGCGCCAAGGGATTCGTGCTTGTCGAATAGGGGGGTTTTCTTACCCATGAGAAATACAGAATTGCAAAGCCGCGTAGTCTACTAGACTCGACCAGACGCGACACTAATTGCGAGCCGCTTTAATGTTTTATTTTCATTCACTAAACGCAATCCACGACTGCGCACCAATCCAACGATACTTGAATCAGACGTAAACAATCGATGAAAGCCTTCCATCGCCAATGCGGCAAGATGGTTCTCTGTTTTACGTTTTTTTTCGTATCGTTTCAGTACACCTAGATCCCCAATACCTCTGCCTTCAAGCCTTGCAGCGCAGAGCTCGGTGACCAGGCAGCTCGCATCAGCGAACCCGAGATTTGCACCCTGACCCGCCAGCGGGTGAATCGCATGCGCTGCATCTCCCAGCAGTACCGCCCCTTCAGTCACATACCGCCAGGCGTGCTGCTGCATCAGCGGGAAACTATGTCGCGATGATACACCGTGTACCCGGCCGAGCTTATCCTCCGTCGACTCTTCAAGGGCTGAAATGAATGCGGTTTCACTTATTGAAGCCATATCCTCACTGCTCGACCAAACCACTGCGAATTTACCCCGGTCACTGAGTGGCAGCAGCGCGAGTGGCCCCGAATCACAGAACCATTGATATGCCTGTTGCCCGCGCTCCTCGGTGAACTCTTGACCGAATTGTGCAACACATACTGTCGCGCTCTGGTCGTATGAATAGCCCATCTTCTTCAGTCCGAGCTTTTCCCTTGTAGCAGAGTGAGCACCATCTGCCGCTACCAACAAGTCTCTTTGAAGCTCATCAATATCAGCCGTCTCTGTCCATTTCACCTCAAGCCCCTGAATTAAGGCGCACTCGCTCATCGCTACCCGAAGTGCGACCTGGTCAACGATATACCCAAGACACGGCAGCCCACCTTCTTCTGCCGTAAAAGATATCGACCCACTTCCCTGCCCGTCAAAGACCGACATCTGATCGTATCGCGTGACAAATCTATCGGGAATCAGGTTCCAGACGCCAATTCCCGACAGAAATTCCGCGGAAACAGGATTAACGGCGATCACTTGTGAGGTTGCTGTTTTAGGCAACACCGGCGCAGCGGCCTTATCATAGACCTCAACGCCAAACCCCTGCTTGTGTGCAGCCAGCGCAAAAGACATCCCAATGAAACCAGCACCTATGATCACTACATCAGTCACTAGTAGCCCCCATAAGGGTTTCAATTTCATCCACCGTACGAGGCACCTGGTCCGTCAACACCTCGTTTCCTGATTTTGTTACCAGCACATCATCTTCTATCCTGACACCAATTCCTCGATACTCCGATGGTACTTCCATCATGTTTTCATTGAAGTAAACCCCCGGCTCGATTGTCGTCACCATCCCTTCCTCGAAGACCCGCCACTGACCATTCACCTGGTAGTCTCCAACGTCATGAACATCCAGCCCGAGCCAGTGTCCGGTTTTGGTCATACAGTAGGGTAAATAGGCTTCTTCACCAATGAGATCACTAAGGTTACCTGACAATACGCCGAGTGTGACAAGGCCCTTGCTCAACTCCCTGATCGCCGCTTCATGCGGATCATTCCAGGTATTGCCGGGTCTCACCGCTGCAATGGCGGCCTCCTGGGCACGCAAAACCACTTCATAAACCCTGGCCTGGCTTTCTGAAAACCTGCCATTAACAGGAAATGTACGTGTCAGGTCACAGGCATAACCCTCATATTCACCACCTGCATCTACAAGCACAAGGTCACCATCGGCAAGAACTTCATTGTTGGAAACATAGTGCAACACGCAGGCATTCGCCCCACCTCCAACGATCGCGGGATACGCACAGTAGCGTGCGCCGTTGATCGAAAATTCGTGAATCAGCTCAGCTTCCAGTTCGTACTCCATCATACCGGGCTGCGTTTTCTGCATAATCCGACAATGGCCCTTAACCGTGGCATCAGCAGCCAGCTTCATCAGCGCTATCTCGGCAGCACTTTTAAAGAGCCGAAGTTCATGCAGATAATGATCAAGCTGAACAAACTCACCCGGCGACTCCGCGCCAAGATGATCACTTTGAGAAATTTTCTTGACCCAGTCGATCACCTGATTGTCGAAATCCCGGTCTACGCCCATGGCGTAATAGAGCTTCGAGCGACCCTCAATCAAGCCCGGCAAGATGTCATCTATATCGGATACAGGAAAGGCATCATCGATCCCAAAAAGCTGCATCGCACGCTCAGGGCCAGTGATATGACCATGCCAGCGCTCATGCTCATTGTCGCGCTCACGACAGAACAGCAGCGCCTCACCATGCTCCCT
This sequence comes from Gammaproteobacteria bacterium, assembly GCA_012961165.1. GTDB lineage: Bacteria > Pseudomonadota > Gammaproteobacteria > Pseudomonadales > Azotimanducaceae > UBA9659. Next base: position 21,709 of record DTZW01000161.1, read on the forward strand.
GCCAGGGATCAGCACGAATACCGCATTGGGTTCATCGAACCCCGTCAGATAACGAAAATCGCTATCCTGGCGAAACGGGTATTGCACATCACCATTACGAATCTTTGGATTCGCACCAGGGACAATGGCAATACTGCCTTCATCCATGAATGCAGACAGCTCCCGGCGCCTGCTGACATATTCCGCTAGTGCAATCTCCCTGCGCGCCTTCTTTTTTCTTGGCAACTTTAGTGAGTCCCTTTTGATTCTGTTTCCGCGAAAATGAGTAACGTACTGATTCGTATGAACTCGACGATCTCTGTCAAGTCCGACTCATTCTCTTCCCCTTCAGTGACTTCTTCGGACATTGCCGCAATTCGACCCATATCCTGAAGGGCTTCCTTAACATCTGAAGCATCGTCTGCATCGAGTTGACGACCGGATTCACCAAAGCCTGAAAGAAAACCACTACACCACAAAAACACAGATTCTGCTCGTTCAGTAATCCCCTCGTCATCCCCGGGAATCATCAGCGTAAAATCAAAATCAGCATATTCACCCAGACTGTCCAGACTTTGCGTATAAGCTTCTTCAAGCATATTCACAACGGAAGTAGGCGCCTGACAGTCCATCCAGGCTTCAAACAGGGACCTTCGCTGTCCTGGCCCGGAGCTATCCTTCACCGCACACAGGTAGCCAACAAGCATCCCATGCAGTTCGGATGGGTGAAGATCAACGCTTGCCCGGGACAATTCATCGCGGAAGTGCTCAAATACAGTCATATAAATCAGCCTCGGTTTCTGACCCGGTAGTAAAACATTCCTCAACAGAATGACGATTTTACTCCAACTCAGCTTGAACAACAGGATTGACCCGCTTTATAGTTCCTAATTAACCTTTAAGTTGAGTACCGGTGTGGATATCAACACCCTTGAGAGACGGATCGACGAGCTGATCGCTCTTTGTGATGAGCTGGAAAGTAAACATCGAGCGATAGAAACCGATCGTGAGAACTGGACGCAGGAAAGAACCAGCCTGCTTGAAAAGAACGAAATGGCCAAAGCCAGAATCGAGGCGATGATTATGCGCCTGAAGTCTCTAGAACAGGACTAAACCAATGTCAGAATCAAAGACTGTACGAGTCTCCATACTCGACAAGGACTATCAGGTCAGCTGTGAGGAGAGCGAAGTGACTGCCCTACAGCAATCTGCACAGTTCCTGGACCAGAAGATGCGAGAGATGAAAGAGAATTCAAATGTTTTTGGCCTGGATCGCCTGGCCGTGATGGCGGCGCTGAACCTAACCAATGATCTGTTAGCGCAGTCTGAAAAGGCCACCCAACTGGATTCCAAACAAACCGAGATTTCTTCCAGGCTCGCCGACCAGCAGACCGAAATCCAGAATCTGCACAATAAGGTCGATACCGCCCTAACCCGACTGAAAGCAAAAACCTAAACCGCTGTTCTGGTCAGCCCTTCGAACGGTTATACTTGCGTTCTAGTTTCCTGGGTTGTTCGCCAGTCGATATGTCCTCGACCCTTTACGCGATAACCAGGAGGTCTTTTTTCATCGACCATGTGCATGTCCGTTCAGCGGAAAGCCTGAGGTCATAAGGAGACCACCGCCTTGAACCGCAGGGTTCAAGGACCTATTAGTACAGCGGCAATTTGGGGAACTAATCATCGAGGCCGGCATGTCCTTAAGCCAATTGAGAAAATCCCTTAGATCCGCACGCCGTTCGATCACTCCAGTGGAACGCGAAGAAAAATCGCAACTGCTCGCACGAAATCTTGCCCGATACTTGCCATTTCGGCGCTGTAAAAAGCTCGCTGTATACCTGTCACTCCCGGAAGAAGTTGACACATCGCCTGTCATAGCGCTTGCGCAACTGCTTCGCAAAGCAATTTATCTACCCGTCATTGATACCAAGGTGTGGCAAAAACAATCCATGATGTTCGCGCTATATTTACCAGGTGAAACCCCGCTTCGAGAGAACCGTTTTGGCATCAGGGAACCGGCGGTTAAGCCAGGGAACTGCATTCGGGGAATTGACATAGAATTCGTGTGCGTACCCGTCGTCGGGTTCAATGATCGTTGCGATCGAATTGGCATGGGGGGTGGCTACTACGACAAAGCGTTTGATAGTCGACGCTTCCAGCAAAGCAAACTGGTTGGCCTGGCTTTTGAAGGTCAACAGGCTGATTTTGAACCAGCCAGGCATGACGTGCCGATGCAGGCAGTGATAACGGAAGACCGCGTGATTGAGAGAATACCCAGAGGATCAAGCACCAATTAAATCAAGGCCGCACCCGCGCTCAACACGACACCCAGGCCGAACAGTAAAAACAGGAGGAACATTAAATCGGGCTTCTTCTTCACGAGTTTCACAGACTCCACTGGGTGCTCCCAGCATAGGTACTAAGGGCCACACAACATATAGCGGTTTTCCAGAATAAGCAAGCCTTTGGCTACCACCCCGTGGCACCTGATATCATGACCGGCGGCTATTTGCCCACGAGGAAGCGTTTACTAATATCCCAGGGAGACTATCAATGGCAGTAAGAGAAGTGATTCGCATGGGTCATCCACACCTGAGAGTCCCGGCAGCACCCTATCCCACGGAACACCTTGGCTCTGCAGAATTCAACGAACTGGTCTCCGACATGCGGGAAACCCTTCACGCCTATAGTGGTATTGGCCTGGCCGCTCCCCAGATTGATGTGGGCCTGCGAATCGTGGTCATCGAGATCGAGAACACCAGCACTCGCTATGGCGAAATTGAGCACACTCCTTTCGAGGTCTACATCAACCCGACTATCACTTCCATCGCCGATGAAACAGCCGGTTACTGGGAAGGCTGTCTCTCCGTACCAGGCATGATGGGATACGTCGAACGCCCCCAGCATATCCTGGTTGATTACCTGACCCCGGGGGGAGTCGACAAAAGCATTGAGGCACACGGTTTTCTGGCCACCGTATTCCAGCACGAATTCGATCACCTCGACGGGACGCTGTACGTCGATCGAATCAAGGACCTGTCCTTATTCTCTTTTGAAGAGGAATTCGTGCAGTTTCACGCCGATATCAATGCACAAGACGAAAACAGCGTGGATAAAACTGACTAGCTTGCAGTAAGGAACTGGCGGTAAGCAGGATTACCGGATTCATTCCAGTACCGGTAATTAATCTTATCCAGCTGTCCCAGAAAATACTTCATCCGGCCTGCAGGAATCTGAATCCCGACCAAGACCCTGCCAAAAGCTGAGCCATGATTTCTATAATGAAACATAGAGATGTTGAACTCATTGCCAAGCAAATCCAGAAACTTCAGTAGAGCACCCGGTTTCTCAGGAAATTCAAATCGAAACAGCTTTTCATCTTCAATTTTTGCGACACCACCGACCATGTGTCGAACATGGACAACAGCGACCTCGTTATCCGATAAATCCTGAACCTCGTATCGCGCGGAAAGCTTCATGATGAGCTTTGACTTGTCTTCAGCGGCTGATGTCTGAACACCAACCAGGACATGTGCTTGCCCTCCGTGAGCATAACGATAGTTAAATTCCGTGATGTTGCGTTTGCCAATGGCAGAGCAGAATTTCCGAAAACTACCGGCCTTCTCAGGAATACTCACACCCAGCAACAGTTCCCGTCGCTCACCGACTTCTGTTCTCTCCGAGATATGACGAAGTCGATCGAAGTTAACATTAGCCCCGCTGACGACGGCCACGAGGGTTTTCCCTTTTAGTCCATGCTTCTTTAATCCCGCTACCGCGAGGGCCCCTGATGGTTCGGCAATGGTACGGGTATCCTCGAAGAGATCCTTAATCGCGGCGCAGATCTCATCGACCGTCACTGTGATTACCTCATCAACTACCTGCTTTGCCAGCGCGAACGTTTCCTTACCAACCTGCCTAACAGAGGTACCATCCGCAAACTGGTCAAGATCTTCCGCCCGGAGAGAGACCCTCCTCCCGGCTTTCAGTGCAGCTGACATCCCAGCTGACCCTTCACATTCCACGCCAATGATTTTACATTCAGGCTGGAGGTACTTAACGAACGCACCAATGCCGCCAATCAATCCACCTCCGCCTACTGGCACATAGACGGCATCAAGAGAGCCCGCATATTGCCTCATTATCTCCATCCCAATCGTTCCCTGCCCTGCGATTACATCAGCATCATCAAAGGGGTGTATGTAGGTGGCACCTGTGCGAGTCGCTTCCTTACGCGCGAACCCGGCGGCCTCGTCATAGGTATCCCCGTGCAGAATGACTTCTCCGCCAAAGGCCTTTACCGCATCGATCTTGATTGAAGGCGTATTTTCGCCCATCACGATTCTGGATCTGATCCCAAGCCTGGTAGCAGCCATCGCCACACCCTGTGCGTGATTCCCGGCAGATGCCGTAATGACCCCTTTTTTCCTCGCTTTAGGTGTAAGGCGACTTATCTTGTTGTACGCTCCGCGAATCTTGAAACTGAAAACCGGCTGCATATCTTCACGCTTTAGCAATACCTCGCTTCCCGTTCGAGATGACAACAAAGGAGCAATTTCCAAAGGCGTTTGTATTGCAACGTCATAAACATTCGCCTCGAGGATTTTCTTTACATACTTTTCCACGCGCAGGATCCGTCTTGAAGGTAACCTCATCTTAGCCAACTGGATGCAGTTTGTGTAAGCCGGGCCAGATCACTATCGATAAAGCTCACTACCATTGCAGATCACTACCATTACAGCGCACGATCATTAAGCTGAACTACTCGATTCCCCGATTCTTCACATTGGTGCCAATTTTAATGAACCAGAACGAACTCAAAGCCGCCGTTGGACAAAGTGCAGCTGACTACATTGAGCCGCTGCTCACCAAAGAAGCAGTCATCGGGGTAGGCACTGGCTCAACTGCAAACTTTTTCATTGACGCGCTTGCGAAGTCCCGTCACAGATTCGATGGTGCCGTGGCCAGTTCACAAGCAACAGCCGATCGTCTCAAAAAGCACGGGATTCCGGTCTATGACCTGAACGACGTCAACGAACTACTTGTGTATGTCGATGGTGCCGACGAGACCAACCCAAACCTGGAGTTGATCAAAGGCGGCGGCGGCGCACTGACAAGGGAAAAGATCGTTGCATCCGTCGCCAGGCAGTTTGTCTGTATCGTTGATGACACCAAGCTTGTAGACGTTCTTGGCGAGTTTCCGCTGCCCGTTGAAGTCATTCCGATGGCCCGATCGGCAGTCGCCAGAAAGCTTGTCGGTCTGGGCGGCCAACCCGTCTACCGCCAGGGATTCGTCACAGATAATGGCAATATGATCATTGATGTTCATGGCCTCTCGATCACCGACCCCTGTGCTATGGAAGACACCATTAACGGTCTTACCGGTGTAGTGACCCAGGGACTGTTTGCCAAAAGACCTGCAGATTTATTGCTGGTTGGTCGGGAATCCGGTGTCGAGGAGCTTCGCCCTGCAGGGTCATAACACTGTGATCGATAAGCGGGGCGTGTATATCGAGATGCCTTACATATGCCTAGAAATAAGGGCTGCGTGAGGTCGATGGTTTGAGAGGCTCCGAAAACAAGCTGCGTTCAAGTTGGTTTTCGGTGAGCAACTTGTTTAGTGACAACCGATTACCAGATTAGACCCTCTGATGAATCTCACGCACCTTTGTCACGCAAACGGATTTGAGGACACGAAAAAACATAGGGGACAGAGAAAAATGTTATCCCCCTACTTCTCATCGAAATCAGCCGTTGGTTTCGCCGCATAAACATCTTTCAGTGACTTCCCTTCATCGACAAGGGACACCATTCGAACCCGCCGTCCTGGTTCGTTTAAGCTATCTTTAGCTAGATTAAGTTATATTTATCAATAACATAACAATACTCCCTGTCTCAATCAAACCTACACTGAGAAAAAGTGTACCCCAAATGCGTACCCCAAACGGTCAATCAATAAACCGGCTCGCCCCACCGCGGCTGCACTTCGAGCAGGAACCCCGCCATGCCCCTCTACCTGATTTTATTGAATCACCTGCGAGTTGAAGATCCAAATGTTTTGCCAACCGGGTAAACGAGGTGTGCTCACAGTGCGCCTGAGGTTTTACCTACGAATGGCACAATGATTCTGCTGCTGTAAGCGATCATGGGATCCCTGAAGATATCCATATGGGGATCTCCAATAACTCGGGCAGGAATAAACTTGAAAAACCGGCCGTCTCACCGGTCCCCATCGGTCACCGCTACCGGCGCCACGAACCGGAAAAGACTGCGCTCTACCCGATTATTGAACAACACCTGTCTACGCTTACCGGCGAACTGACACTGAACCACGCGTCGTTGCCCGCCTTCGTCGTCGAAGAGTTCCGTAAGTACCTGCGCTGCGGGCGCCTCGAACATGGTTTCTTGCGGGTAAAGTGCGATGGCTGCCGGCACGAGCACCTTGTCGCTTTCTCCTGTAAGGGTCGCGGCTTCTGCCCATCCTGCGGAGCAAGACGAATGATCGAGACCTCCGCACATCTAGTCGATCACATCATTCCTGACGTTCCGGTACGCCAGTGGGTTTTGAGCTTTCCCTGGCCCTTGCGCCTGCTCTTCGCCAGCCGTCCCGATGCGCTCAGTCGTTGCCTCGCGGTGGTCACGCGAGCCATTGAGACCGATCTGATTCAACGCGCGGGACTGACCCGTGCTTCCCGGGCCCGAACCGGCGTGGTGACCCTCATTCAGCGCTTTGGCAGTGCGCTGAACCTTAACGTCCACCTCCACATGATCATCCTGGACGGGGTTTACACAATGGAGCACAACCAACCTCGTTTTCATCGAGTCAATGCGCCGGACCGACAGAATCTGGACAAACTTTTGAACCGCATCATCGCCCGTGTCATGCGCCGGCTTATAAAGGACGGCCTGCTCATCCAAGACCAGGAGCAGCCATGGCTCGATTTCCAGGAGACAGACATATTTGATACGCTCAATGCAGCTTCTATCCGCTTCCGAGTCGCCATCGGCCCCGGTGCGGGCAGCAGAACACTCACCTTGAAGAACCCGGGCCTGCAGCGCACGGAGACCC
>DTZW01000162.1:0-3663 GCA_012961165.1 Gammaproteobacteria bacterium
CCAGAAAGGCCAGCAGCTCATTAACTGGGTGGCTGAGCTCAGGGTACCAAAAGACATCCTGAGGACCGATGACTGGCGTGGTAAAGGTCAGCTGAGCGAATTCGCAGACAAATTCAGACAATGGGATTTCCCCTGGCTGCAAACCAATCAACTGTTCCATGACGCGCAAGACATCTTCAAATTCCCCATGATAGACCGCGAACCGGTGCCACAATGGAGCTTTGATCGCGTCACCCTGGCAGGCGACGCTGCGCACGCCATGTACCCGAACGGTTCAAATGGGGCTTCTCAAGGCATTATCGATGCCGCTACCCTGGCCCGCCAACTGCAGGGCAATGACGATGTAATCAAAGCATTAACTGCTTACCAATCCGAACGGCTCTCCCCAACCGCTAAAATCACGCTGGATAACCGCAAGGCTGGACCCGAGCGAGTGCTGCAGATGGTGGAAGACCAGTGCTCCGGCGAGTGTCCGGATGAACATCACTGTGTGCCCTACGCGGATCTGGATGCCGTCAGCATGGCTTACAAAAAACTGGCGGGCTTCGATAAAAAAACGGTTAACAAACAAGAAATGGCTTACAAATGAAGTGCGGCACCCGATTTTCAGCGGTTTACTCTGACACCTGACTCTGACCCCAAAATTAAGGAATGACTGTGTTAAAACGAGAACGCGGATATCTGTATCCGAGGAATGCCCAAGAACCGGCAAATGGGGCGGATAAAGTAGCAAGCGAAAGCATGCAGCTCGAGTCGCAAGGTTTCTGTGTGGTGCCCGACGTGCTAAACACTGATTCTATCGAGGCACTAAGTCAGGAAATAGATGAAGTCTATAAAGAAATCCCACCTGATGGTCGGGGTGCTAGCTACAGAACTGATGCCGTTGACCAGGAGTTCCGCTACGAGATGTTTAACCGCAGCGCATTATGTCAGAAGGTCGTAGCCCATCCCCGTATTTTGCAGGTAATCGAACCATTGCTTGGTGATGATTGCCACATTATTGCTAATACCTGTTGGCGTAATCCACCTAGCACCGACGGCCGAGGGCACGAGAATCACGGCGGGGGCTTTTGGCACATCGACGCAGGCCCGCACATTCCCCGAAGCGTTGATCAGCCCTGGCCTAGCGATTTGCCATACCCGATTTTTGCCATCGGGGTGCATATTTACCTGCAGGACTGCCCTATCGGCTGCGGCCCGACAGGTGTCATTCCAGGCAGCCATACATCCGGCCAGGTTCCACCGGCAGCTCAACGTGACGACATCGAGCTGACCTGGAACGGCTGCGGTGTAACGCCGCTGTTAGCCAAAGCCGGTGATGTTGCCATGTTCGTGTCTGATGTCTGGCACCGACGTTTGCCTAGCCTTGAAGAAGACGCTGGTCGGTTCTTTTTGCAAGTTCACTACGGGCGTCGTGATATAGCCCAGCGTTTGCACACCACCGATAACAGTAATCAAATATCAACAACCGCGCGTGCGCGTATTCAAAGCCAGCGAGAAGCACAGTTGTTCGGCCTCCATGCGCCTTTGTTTTACGACGGGTAGCAAAAATAATTGGGGTCGGAGTAAAATTTACAATTTCGTCTTTGGTTTACGGTCACGCTTCCGAAAAGACTGTGGTAGTCCCGTCAGTTCTTCAAATTGGAGTCGAAACTTATCAGACCCCTATTATTCCGATCCCAATTATTCAATCATGTCGGGACCGTCCCACGGTTTCCACTTAAGTTACCCTATGTGCCAACCCACCCAGAATGAAAGCCGTAAGGTACTCGGTGAGGGATAAGGATTCGTGCGACCGGGTCACCGCTGAAATTCTTTGCATCGATGACAACGCACTCACTTTGATTGACGTTTTCGTCCTGAATGAAGCAAATAACATAACCGTCGTCTTCCTCTGACGAACCTATCTTTGGCGCAAAAACTGCCTCGCCAACATATCGTCCTTCCCCGAAATTATGGTGCTGTGTTTTACCGGTTTCCCGGTCGAATTTCATTATCGATTTGAACGTGATAGCGCGAGTCTGGTCGAATTCCGAGGAATAGGTATAGCGTGTTTTCGATCCTGCGTAATCATCATTAATGCGAGAGAAGTCAGAATAGTAGTCGTGCAGTGGCCCTTCAGTGATGTCGCCGGTCTCGACATTTATGCGCCATTCATACATCTGCCCCAACAGGTCAGTGGGTTCATCTGTGTCGACCTCTGCCGCGCCAATGATGTCTGATGATTTTGAACGACATGCCTGAAGCACAACCACATCGCCCTCTTCCCACGCGTTCGCTGTATGGATCACGACACCAACGTCGACGGTAAACCAGGTAACATCTTCGTCAGAACCGTGGCGCGGCATAATGCCAATGCGCGAGCCGTGTTCTGCTTCAAATCCTAGTGGTGACTTACCTTCCATAGCCGCTTCAAGATCAAAGGTCAGCGGGAAATCGAGGAAAATCGAGTAATTTTTTGAACATGCGAAATCGTGCATCATCACGCCCTTGGGAATCGTGATCGGCGTGGAGTGAACCAGGGCGCCTTCCTTGTTGACGACTGAATACGTCACAAAAGGAGGGAAAGGACCATAACCAAAGGTCATCATTTCCCCCGTGCTGGGGTCAACCTTCGGGTGAGCCGTAAAAGCGTGTGTTAATTTACCGTCAAAATCTGTCGTGCCAACGGTTTTAAGGTCCGGCAAGCTGAGGATATGTGGAACCGAACCTTCGTGCAGTGCATAGAGTGTCCCATTGTGATTGACGAACGCTGTGTTGCCGGGGTTCTTACCGGTGGGTGCACCTTCTGGCATTTCTGCTGGACCACCATCCAGCATGCCTTTAAGGCCCCTCCAGAGCCAGCGGTCTACTTTTCGCTCCCACCGTAGGCCTTCTGTATCAACGAAGCGATTGCGATAGGTCACTGTGCCGTTCTCGAATTGCACAGCGTGCACCATGCCGTCACCATCAAACCAATGGTACTTCTCAACGTTTGAAACATAGACAGGGTTTGGTCCTATCCGTAGATAGTGACCTTTCAGGTCAGTTGGGACCTCACCAATGACCTGCAATTTTGTGGCGACGTGTTCTTCCTGGACCGGTCCATAGTTACCCTCAAGAAAGTAATTGCCTTCGAATACCTTTGCCGGTTCAGGGTTTGTTTTTTGTTGGATTGTCATTGCGATTCCGCTGTAATCTTTCGGCTTATGGTAGCAGTTTCCGCGTCAGGAATAATTGGGGTCGGAGTAAAATTTACATTTTTATTACATGGCTTGGAGCGAAAGGCTGAAGGCTTCATAGCCGCAAGCTTACAGATACTCGCTGTTGCCACGGTGATACTTGAACTTCATTAGTTCAGGGTTCGCTGTTCGATGCCAGGAAGGCCTGGAGTTCTACCTGTCGGAAGACCGGCTCACGTTATCCAGCGTGGCAATAACAGACAAATTTGTTTTGCGTAGGATCAGGATATTGTCGCGTATGCTAACTGGTTAGATGAGGGAGCCCGAAAATATGGGGTTCTAATGCATGCGTGGGTACGCATGACCAACCATGTCCATTTACTCTCGATGCCAACGGAAGATGGGGCTATATCGCGGTGCATACAGTACGTTGGGCGTTATGGTCACTGACCCTGCTCTCTACAAATGGTCGAGCTACGGCGCTCAAGCGCTGGGCAGAAAG
>DTZW01000162.1:3839-4781 GCA_012961165.1 Gammaproteobacteria bacterium
GGGATTACCACAGTCTTTTCGGAAGCGTGGCCGTAAACCAAAGACGAAATTGTAAATTTTACGCCGACCCCAATTATTTAAAGTTATCGCGGTAGGTCTGGTAACCTATGCCATATTGGGGGTTGCACATCCTTATATGTTTAAGGTGGCAGTATTCCTTTAGGAATCTTGCCGGGAAAGTCTTAGCGTCGATCCATACGAAACATAAGGCCGGCGTGAACCCAGTTATCTTCCTTGTCCAGATCATATTTGGCAACATAAGCGGCTTCAACTCTATCTCTCTCAGCTGAATCCGTGACAGTGATTGCTTTTAGTTCATAGAGTGAAGTGACAAGGCGAACCCGGGTGTTTGGATCGCCACTAACGAATTCACTCCATGTGGTTCCATCTTCACCTGTGGCGATGTAGAGATCTTTCTCAATACCCACTCCCCATATATTGATCGAATATGGATCGGATGAACGCCACTCAACCTGGATAGTTTCCGGTACATCAGCCCATGTGCCAGGTGCTGCCTGGACCTGACCCGATAACTCCCCGCCTGGGATCATTGATAAGGGTTCACTGCAGCCGATGAGCGAAATGATAAAGGTGGCATAAATTAGTGAGCGCATTTCAGAATTCCCCTTTGATTTCCCTTATTCTATATTGATCAGCCCCCTCCTGAACACATCCAGGCAAGAAAACACAGGGAGTTGGTCTCCTATATCCGGTTCCGTAGGGAACGGCCCTTTAGGATCTGTTCGAGGTCCGAACCCTGGTTGCACGGGACCCACAAACCCATCAACGTCACGCCATCCATGCTCAGTGTTCTCGCCTTGTGATTCAATTTCACTTCCCTAATCCAAGCGCTCACTGGCGTTTTTATTACATAGCTTGGAGCGAAAGACTAAAGGCTTCATAGTCGCAAGCTTACAGATACTCGCTGTTGCCACGGTGATA
>DTZW01000163.1 GCA_012961165.1 Gammaproteobacteria bacterium
CGGGGACGGCAGCTAACCGACGGGAACCAGGATACTTTTCTGAAAGTGGGAAAAGGGTGGTTATTCTTCCTAACCGCGGACGCACTTGCCAGTGCCACTTACACACAGTAAAACCGGCCGGATTGAAATTATTCGGGAAGTCCTGTTTTCCATATTCGGACTAGTATCCCACAAGTCCGCAGTATGAATTTACATCTTAGCCTGAACTGTCAGCGAGGTATTTGCCGTACCAGCCAATCAAGCGTTCCAGGCGATCCTGGTTGTAGCTGGGCTTGGACAGTTCGTGAAATTGCCCCGGATAGATGATCAATTGGGTTGGTACGTTTTGGCTACGTAACGCCTGGTACATTTGCTCAGAGTTGATCAGCGGGACATTAAAGTCCTTCTCACCGCACATGAACATTGTAGGTGTTTTGATTTGATCTGCGTTGTAAAACGGATACGAAATTTTGAGGTAAGTGTCGATCGATTCCCACGGCAGACCAACCTCCTGTTCGTACTGGATAATGTATTGATCGGTGCCGTATCCCGTGAGCATATTTGCGATTCCCGCACCTGAGGCAGCTGCCGCAAATCGTGTGTCGGTGGCGATAGCGTAGTTTGTACTCATGCCGCCGTAGCTCCAGCCGCCGATGCCCAGTCGCTGGGGATCGGCGAGTCCGTCCGCAACCAGTTTATCCACCGCGCTGTGAATATCCTGAATCTCCAGATTCCCCCAATCTGCATAGATAGCTCGGGAAAACTCGCGGTCGCGGCCGTTGCTACCACGGTAGTTTGGGTTGACGACCAGGTAGCCCTGTGCGGCGAGGGCCTGGGCAGTCGCATCGAACTCGAAACGGTCCTGTCCGACGGGTCCGCCGTGTATATAGGCAATCATCGGATACTTGACGCCTTCCTTAAATCCCGGAGGCTTCAGTAGCATTGAACCAATCGCCGTGCCGTCTTCACTGACGCTGTCGAATCCTTCAACCGTTGCCCACTCAATCGAGTTGCGAAGTGCCTGGTTGTGATCACTCAGGGCGAAGCCGTCACGGGCTCGATAGATCTCTGCCGGTCGTTGCCCAAACGAAGCGACGGCGACTATGCCTTTACGGCCGACCGCGTAGGAATAGACCGCGCCAGGTGAAGACTTGCCGGGATACACTGACTTTATTTTGCCACTTGACACCGCAACGCTGGACACCGAGTTCATCCGGTCTTCTTCAATTACCAGGTACAGTTTTTTGCCGTCAGTTGACCATTGAGGTGACGATACATATCGATTCAGCTCGCTTGTCGGAAGCGCAGGGGTGCCGCCCTGTACAGAAATTACGGCGAGTTGGCTCGGGTCATAGTCAGAGTACATCGGCGGTCCGCCCTGCAAATAGGCGACGTGTTTGCCGTTCGGACTGAATGCCGGCGAGGAATCCGGTCCTTCCCAGGTCGTCAGCTGGCGTGCCGTTGCACCCTTAATAGCCTCGATGACATAAATGTCGCTGTTGTCATGTCTGTCAGGGTCACCCTGACGTTTGCTTGTGAATGCAATGATGTCGCTGTTGGGCCCCCAGGCGGGTTCCGTACTGTGGAAATGGCCCGGCGTCAACGATACGACTTCGGTCGTCGCCAGATCGAAAAGATACAAGCGTTCATAGCGATTACCGAGGTAGCCGACTCTGTCCTGTTTGAACTGATAACGGTCTATCACTATTGGCTTGGGTGTGTCGTGCGATGGACCGTCCTCGTCTGCTTCGGCCTTTTCTTCCGGGTCCATTGAGACAATGGCGAGACGGCGGCTGTCCGGCGACCACTCAAAACTCGACACGCCGCCCGGCAATTCAGTCAGGCGCTTCGCTTCGCCGCCCGAGCGGTTGATCAACCAGACCTGACTTTTGGCCTTCGGGTCATCGGATTCTTCTCCCTTGCCGTCAGATCGGGAGGTTATGAAGGCCAGGTATTTGCCGTCAGGACTGAAGTGCGGGCTGCCTTCGCTGCTGTCTTCGGTGTGGGTGAGCTGAATTCGCGTCGAACCGTCCCAGTTCACCATGAACAAATCGGAAGACATCTCGTCCTTGTCGACATTCGTGGATTCGACGCTGTAGGCCACCCATTCGCCGTCGGGGGAGATCGCGATGTCACCAACATCCTTAATTCGATGGATATCCTCAGGCTGGAACAGCCGGCGTTCCGAGTCGTCAGCGAGTAGATTGCCGAAAGTCATGCACACTAAAATAATTGTATTCAGTACCGAGCGAGCCATGTAGATTTCCTTGTAGCCGTATCTCTACGGGAATATGGGTTATTGTATCCAGCATGACAACGACCAAGATATCCGATCCGGGCGCGGTACTCGATATGTGCGACGCGGAAGCAGAATCCTATTCAAAGTTGATGGACTCCGAGATGGAGCACCCATTATATGCAGATACTCTCGGACGTTTGAAAACACGAGTAGCAATCTCGCCGATGCAGCACCCGGCGACTGTCCCAGAGGATCAAGTCACAGAGCATTATTGACCCAAACATAATCCAACAAATCCTCGATCACATCAAACCGCAACCACCTCAGCTTAATCCTGCGAATACCATGCATTCCTAAAACGGGCCTGAATTAACAGGTCAAAATCACCCCGGCCAACCTCTAAATCGCCTCAGTGATCAAGCCAACAGTCTGTAGGCTAGTAACTCAGCTCCCTGGCAGTTATCGACCATCAAAAAGAAACACCACATCGCGGTGTCTTGAATTTGAATGATCATCAGCAATCACCATACATGACCGTTCTTCGAAAAATGTGGTTTATACTTCCTATCTTCCGCACCCTATTTACGCAGCGTTTTGATTATTGCACGACGCAATGCAAACACGCGGCACGCCACTACTATGCACGACTAGTTAGCCTTGATACGATCAGACGCAAGCGCTCAGCTAACCTTTTGACGGAGACAGAACCATGCCAAACCCAAAAATCACAGACGACCCTCGTATTGATCCGCGAATTAAAGCGCTTTTCGGAGAGATGGCCCTGCCCCCCCAGGTCGATGTGGAAAGTCGTGAACAAATGCTCGCAGCTGCCAATTCTGAGGCCGCAACCGCCGCGCTCGCGGGCCTGACAGCCTTCATGGAGATGTGCGACAACGAAACCATTGCGCCCTCTAAGGGCCTTTCAATAAACACTCACGTATTTACATCGGCCCCAGATGGCAATTCAATTAACATCCAATATATACGCCCAGATAACGATGAAACGCTACCGTGTGTCTACTACATTCACGGTGGCGGCATGGCGAGCATGTCTTGTTTTGATGGCAACTACAGGGCCTGGGGGAAAATCATTGCGGCACAAGGCGTGGCCGTGGCCATGGTCGACTTCCGCAATTCTGTAACCGCATCGAGTGCGCCTGAGGTTGAACCTTTTCCAGCGGGCTTGAATGATTGCATGTCCGGTTTGAGATGGGTGGTTGAAAATGCAGGAGCACTCAATATAGATGCTTCAAGCATCGTCATCGCTGGGGAAAGTGGCGGTGGCAACCTGACGCTCGCCACCGGACTAAAATTAAAACAAGATGGCGATCTGTCTCTGATCAAGGGACTTTATGCTTTATGCCCTTACATCGCAGGATCGTGGCCGTTAGCGGAGAACCCTTCGTCAACGGAAAATAACGGCATTCTGCTCGACCTACATAACAATTCTGGCGCTGTAGGTTATGGCATTGAGGCATTTGATGCTAAGAATCCATTGGCATGGCCGGGATTCGCCACCGAACAGGACGTAACCGGGTTGGTTAAGACCATGATCAGTGTTAACGAGTGCGACCCTCTGCGCGATGAAGGCATCAACTTTTATCGACTGCTTCTTCGCGCTGGTGTGGATGCTCGGTGCCGCCAGGTGATGGGCACCATACACGGCACAGAGATTTTCCCACTGACGTGCCCGGACATATCGCGAGACACCGCGGCCAGTATTGCGGAATTTTGTCGCGACAGTGCCAGCTAAGTTCGGCCAATAGTAGTCAGCCGACGATCAATCTGTGGCCTCTGGAGTTCTTTCTAGAGTTCTTTCTAGAGTTTTTTCTAGATAGTTATCACACGATCGCTAAGCGAGTCGCACGGTATCTTGAAAAGGCCGGATACCTCGTTCGAGATGCCGAGTCCGAACACCTCGACCTCATCCAGGATGAGGACGATGCCATGAGCGCAATCCTCGGCGCCTCTATTACCTATCGCCTGGCATTCGGTCCCAATGCTGGCCGGAAAGCGCTGACGTTACAGACGGTGCCAGTGAAAAACGATCAGCGTAAGGGCGACGACCTGGTCACTCAGCAGGCAGGCTTTTCGCTGCACGCCTCTCTTGAACAACTCCCCAGGTTCAATCTCAAAGTAATCACACAAAGCACTGATGATTTCCGTGTTCGTGTTGTAACCCGGTACGTTTGAAATCCTAGTCAACGTCGGCCGAGATATTCCGGTCTCTTCGCTGACCTCATTCAAAGTAATCCGACGGCCTTCCCGGAAGGACTTCTCATCCAGCGCTTGTTTGAAAAAGATTCGATGGCTAAATCGCTACATTTCTCATCGATCAACGCACGTTTAGATCAGCCCACGTGGAGAGTAGGCAATCCGTAGAGGTGGGAGTACTTTTCTTAAAGTGGAAAAAGGGTGGTTATTCGTCCTAACCCCACTCACTGGACGATAGTCCCAATATGGGACTATAATTGCCGGATGAGAGTCATTGCCTTGTCAACACTCAAAGCATTCTGGGCAGAAAATCCTCGATACATGGATGCGAAAGATCCTA
>DTZW01000164.1 GCA_012961165.1 Gammaproteobacteria bacterium
AATGACGAAGGGAGCGATAGCGAACCTACAGCCAAAATGACCGGGGGGAGCGATAGCGAACCTACAGCCAAAATGACGAAGGGAGCGATAGCGAACCTACAGCCAAAATGACGAGGGGAGCGATAGCGAACTTACAGTCGAAATGTCGGGGGGAGCGATAGCGAACCTACAGCCAAAATGACGGGGAGCGGTGCGATAGCGAACCGCCGGCCAAAATGACAAGTGACACTGTGGTGTAGGCTCAAAGGCTCTTGGTCACAATCTCGTAGACATCGGGTGAAATGCCATCGACATCCAGGATGCGCTGCAGTTCGTCCTTCATTTTTACCTGTCGCCCGGCGTCAAACTTTTTCCACCGGGTCAGGGGCGCTAGAATCCGCGCCGCCATCTGGGGATTGATGGCATTGAGCTCAATCACCTGATCTGCCAGAAACGCATAACCGCCACCATCCGCGGCATGAAAGTTCATCATGTTCGCAGCCGCGAATTGTCCGATCACCGCGCGCATCCTGTTGGGTACCTTGATATCGAATGCTTCGTGGCTCATCAACGCCTTCACATGATCAAGCGTGCCTGGTAACGGGCAACTCGCCTGGATCGCAAACCACTGGTCAACCACCAGCGCTTCGTTAACCCATCGGTTATAAAAATCAGCCAGTGCTTTTTCTTTCGGCGCCTGCGCAGCGTCAGCGGCTGAACCAACCAGCGAACGAAGCGCCGCGCTGGTGTCTGTCATGTTGTTGGCGGTTGTAAACTGGTCGACGCAGAGTTGCACCATTTCTGTATCGTCGGGCTGCATCAGGTAAGCCAGTGCTACATTTTTAAGGGACCTTTCTGCAATCTGTTCGGCGTTCGCCTCGTAGGCCACTTTCTTTTGGTTCAGTTTGTAAACCGAGAGTAGAAGCCCACCGAGCTTCTTTGCGATGGTGTTTCTGACAAGGCTCCGTGCCTGGTGAATTGCATCGATATTGGCCACCCCGGATAACTGGGTCAGGTAGCTCTCTGCAGGCAGAACCAGCATGTGTGCAATCATTGCCTTATCAAGTGCGGGATCCCTGTCGCCATCCACTGCCTGTGTCAGGTTCACATCAAACGCGTTGACCAATCGTTCATCGACACTTGGCGTCGCCCCCGCTTCAATCTGCCCCACCATCTCCTGGATCACATCGACCGCGAGTCGCTGGCCCGCTTCCCAGCGGTTGAATCCATCCGAGTCATGGCTCATCAGGAAGGTCAGATCATCCCGGGAGTAGCTGTAATCCAGCTTCACCGGCGCAGAGAAACCGCGCAGCAGTGACGGCGTTGGCGCCGACTCTATCCCGCGGAACACATACTTCTGTTCTTTTTCCGAGACATTAAGCACTGCCGAGAAGCCCGCAGTGTCATCGATATTCGCCACATCCAGATCCATCACAGGGAAACGGATATCGTTACCGGCATGATCGAGCAACCCTATTTTAAGGGGCAGGTGGTAAACGTCTTTGTCTTCCTGGCCCGGTGTTGCCGGGCAGGATTGTGCGACGTTCAGCGTGAATGTCTTTGCCGATTTATCGTAATCACCTGTCACGTCTAAAACTGGCGTACCTGCCTGGCGATACCAGACCCGGAACTGGGAAAGGTCCACGCCATTGGCATCTTCCATGGCCTTCACAAAGTCTTCCGTCGTGACGGCCTGGCCATCATGACGATCAAAATACAGATCACTCCCTGCACGAAACTGTTCGGCGCCAAGCAGGGTTCGGATCATCCCGACGACTTCCGCGCCCTTCTCGTACACCGTTGCCGTATAGAAATTATTGATCTCGATAAACGCGTCCGGGCGAATCGGGTGCGCCATCGGCCCGGCGTCTTCTGCGAACTGCGCGCTACGCAGCACCGCTACATCATTCACCCGACAAACCGTGGGCGATCCCATGTCGGAAGAAAACTGCTGGTCACGTAAAACGGTAAACCCTTCCTTCAGGCTTAACTGAAACCAGTCACGACAGGTCACACGATTGCCAGACCAGTTGTGGAAATATTCATGGGCGACAACACTTTCTACGCGCTGGTATGCAGCATCGGTCGTGGTATCAGGCCTGGCCAACACGCAGGAAGTATTGAAAACATTAAGCCCTTTGTTCTCCATCGCGCCCATGTTGAAACTCTCGACCGCAACGATCATGAAGATATCCAGATCGTATTCTCGACCATATACTGCCTCGTCCCATTTCATGGCGTTCTTCAGAGACACCATGGCGTAGTCGACCTTGTCGATGTTGTGCGCCTCGGTAAAAATCCTGAGCGTAACTTTACGGCCACTCATGGTCACAAATTCATCTTCAATGTGTTGCAGGTCACCGGCGACCAGGGCAAACAGGTAAGCCGGTTTCATAAATGGATCCTGCCAGGTCACCCAGTGCCGCCCGCCATCTTCACCGCGATCAATGTCGTTGCCGTTTGACAGCAGCACGGGGTAGCTTTCCTTGTCAGCGACCACGGTCGTGGTGTACCTGGACATAACATCCGGCCGGTCAAGGTACCAGGTGATGTTCCTAAAACCTTCTGCCTCACACTGCGTGCAGAACATGTCACCAGACTTATACAACCCTTCAAGCGCCGTGTTGTCCTGCGGCTTTATCTGCACAGACGTCGTTAATTCAAAAGCATCAGGGGCTTCAAATATCGAGAGTTCTGCCGCATCAATCTGGTATTCATTTGATGTGAGCACCCGCCCATCAATGGCGACAGATTGTGTATCCAGATCCTTACTGCCATCAAGCACCAGGTTAACCGTATCCTGGGCTTCAGCTTCCGGATTGCGTACAACCTTCAGTGTCGTCGTCACCGTAGTGACGTCCTCATGGATGTCGACATGCAGGTGGGTTTCTTCAATCAGGAACGGCGGAACCTTGTAGTCCTTCAGATAAATCGCCTTGGGTTGACCTTCTTTCACAGTGGGCTCGCATTACATTTCGGGACGCGAATTTTAAGCCATTTCGCTCGAAATGACCCCCTTCTCCTGTACACTATTGCTCATGCACGGTTTCCTTAGAAAGATGTCCAGCCAGCTACCAACAGGCGGCTGCAACCCCCAGAACCCGGTTCAATATTCTCTTCGGTTGAACGACGAAGCTTACCCCCTGAATGAATACATAGGCCAGAAGGTCACCCTTAAACACCTGGGCACCATCGAATGTCTTGAGTGCGGCCGCGCCAGCAAAAAAAGCTTCAGCCAGGGTTATTGTTACCCCTGCTTTAAGAAACTCGCCCAGTGTGACCTGTGTATTGTCAGCCCGGAACGCTGCCACTTCGATCAGGGCACCTGCCGCGACGCTGACTTCGCAGCAAACTTCTGCATGCAACCACACATTGTTTACCTGGCGAACTCATCCGGCATTAAAGTCGGCATCACCCGACCGGAAAACCTGCCTACCCGCTGGATCGACCAGGGCGCAGTGCAGGCACTGCCGGTGATGAGCGTCATGACCCGGCAGCAATCGGGCTTCGTGGAAGTCGCGTTCAAAAAACTGGTGTCAGACAAGACCCACTGGCAGAAAATGTTGCGTGGTGAAAATGAGCACCTGGACCTGGTGACCATACGCGATGAGTTACTCGCAGAACTTAAACCCGACCTTGACCCACTCATTCACCGTTTCGGCATACAGGCTATACAGCCGATCCTGGACGCAGAGGTGCAAACACTGACCTACCCGGTAGAACAGTACCCCACCAAGGTCGTTTCCCTTAATTTGGACAAGACACCTGAAATCTCTGGCACCCTACTTGGCATTAAGGGCCAGTACTTGATCTTCGATATCGGTGTCATTAACCTGCGGCGTTTTACCAGCTACGAGGTTGAGGTCACGACGGACGGGCCTGCCCCCGCCGAGCAAGAAGGCCAGCTAAGCCTCCTGTAATAACGCCGCCGATCAAACCGCCCAGGTGGGCACCATTGGCAAGCGAGCCCAGCCCCAGCAAATCGATCACCCCGGTAAAACCAATCACCAGGTAGGCCAGCATAAAAATGTAGATGCCGTTTGGTACGCCCATGCTCTTCGACGGCACCAGACGACTCCAAATCAACGAGTGGCCCAGCAAACCAAACACTACCCCGGACATGCCGCCAAACAGACTTGGACCGGACAACAGGTACTGCGTTACATTCGCCGCCAAAGACGATGCAATCACCACAACGAGCAGCACAACAGCACCGTTGGTAAATTCAATTTTCCTGCCAAACTCCCAGACCCATAGAAGATTGAACACAATGTGCAGCCAACTGAAGTGAATAAACATTGGGGTGATGAAACGCCACCACTGCCCCTGCTCAACGGTATAGCTCATGGTGGTGAAATACTGCTCGCCGTTGACCTCCTCTAAGGCCAGGAACATCAACCGTTCGAACAGGCCATCAATAGCCCCGTCGCCCAAGCCCATACCCACAGGAAACAGCAGGGCAGTAATAACGATCAGCGACAAGGTCAGCGGAAACCTGCGAACGGCGCTCAACACTCGCGGGACAATCTGCGTCTGAGTCCGCACTATGGGCGCCTCATCCAACTCAAGTTCGCCGGCGGTATATTGCGAATAGGCAGACCGGACAAAGCCCTGTTCTTGCTCACCCGGCACCCAGACCACCTGGTTCAGGCCTTGTTCGGTAATCCTGTGCCTAACCCCACGGGATGACAGGAACCGGCTGAAGGCAGCAAGGTTAATATCAGACGGAATTTCGAGCGCGTTGATCAAGGAATATCCTGTAAAAAGGGATTGTGCAAGGGAACAGGGATT
>DTZW01000165.1:0-2420 GCA_012961165.1 Gammaproteobacteria bacterium
TCAAAATGTCTGTGCTATGCCTCCAAGGCATTCAATATCGTGCAATGAACCGCCGACTCCTGACCACCGGCACAAGCCTCCGTTATCTGCTTAAGCGCAGCCTTCATCTTTTCCAACTCGACAATCTTCTTATCGATCGCAGCAAGCTTGTGTTCTGCTAACGACTTCACTTCGCCGCAGGTCGCCACTTCTTTCTCCACCTGCAGGGACAAAAGTTCACCGATCTCGTTCAGTGAAAAGTCCATCGCTCTTGCCCGACGAATGAAATGAACCCGCCCAACATCCGGTTCCGTGTAAAGCCTGTAGCCCGACGCACTTCTCCTCGGCGCAGGCAGCAGACCCTCCACTTCGTAGTAGCGCAGTGTTTCGGCACTTGTTTCAGTTCTTTGCGCTAACTCGCCAATTTTCAGGTAGCCCATGGCAATCACCCTGTGCTGTTTCGTTACCCTATAGTTTACTCCAATGTTTAAATCTCCACAGGATTTCACTCGGTTTGCCTTTAACAGGTCAGGTTTCCGCTCTAGACTTCGTATTTACTGGCCTCTAAGGGACAATTGTGACTGACATAACCAAAACTGAAACTCTGGTAAACGGCCTGTGCTTTGGCGAGGGGCCAAGGTGGCGCAACGATCGGCTCTACTTCTCAGACATGCACGACAACACCGTTTACGCCGTAGATACGTCCGGTAATCTGGAAACTATCGTCCAACTGGAAGACGACGAACCTTCCGGGTTGGGCTGGCTGCCCGATGGCAGGATGCTCATCGTTTCAATGCGAAACCGAAAACTACTGGTACTGGACGGCGGTGGGCTCACCGAGTTTGCCGACCTGTCAGGCATCGCCACCTATCACTGCAACGACATGGTGACCGACCTCGAGGGAAGATCCTACGTCGGCAATTTTGGTTACGACCTGCACAATAACGCCGAGTTCCAGAAAGCCGCGCTGATCCTGGTGCGCCCGGATGGAACAACAGAACTGGCGGCAGACGATCTGTCATTTCCCAATGGCACAGTGATTACGCCGGACGGGAAAACCCTGATCGTCGGCGAATCCTTCGGGGCAAGGCTGACAGCCTTCGATATCAACCCCGATGGATCCCTGGTCAATCGACGCGAGTGGGCAAAAATGGACGGTGCCGTGCCCGATGGCATCTGCCTGGATGAAGCAGGCGGAATCTGGGTTGCTTCCCCGGTTAGCAATGAGGCAACCGGGTAAAAATCGAAAACCAGGCTTATGCCTGCATGCTGGGTGGCCCGGATGGCAAGACGCTTTTCATCATGACATCAAGGTCTTCGCACCCGGATGAATGCAAGACAGAAAAATCCGCCGCGGTGGAATTCGTGACCGTAAAACACGCCGGTGCCGGCCTGCCATGAACAGCACAAAAATAGCGGTGATCAACGGCGGCCATTCCGCCGAGGCTACCGTTTCCCGCAGCAGCGCAAAGGGCGTCATTGAGGCGCTTCGCGAAAACTATGATTCCGTCACCAACATCGAACTCGACAGCAAGCTCGCGACCTCACTGGCTGACTGTAACCCCGACGTAGTCTTCCCCATCCTGCATGGGCCGCCCGGTGAAGACGGCACGCTGCAGGGTTTCCTTGAGATTCTTGGCTACAGTTATGTCGGCAGCGATGTGCACAGCAGCGCCTTTGCCATGGATAAAATTGTTGCCAAGGAAGTGTTCCGGCGCGTGGGGCTGCCCGTCGCCAGGCAATGCGTTGTTTCCAAAGCGGATGGCATTGCAAACGCCGTCGATATGATCACCAGCGAACTGGGCGAGAACGTCGTGGTGAAACCAGCCTGCCAGGGCAGTGCTATTGGTGTGACCCTGATCGATAACGCCAACCAACTTCGTGATGGTGTGAGCGCAGCATTCGAATTCGACCCCCGCCTCTTGGTTGAGGAAAGAATCCACGGCAAGGAGATCACAGTTGGTGTCATTGATACCGATACCGGCCCGGATCCCTTCCCCGTCATCGAAATCACGACACCAGAGAACAGCTGGTACGATTTTGACCATCGCTACACCCCCGGCCTCTCCGAGCACCTAATGCCCGCTGAATTACCAGAGGAGCAATTAATCTCGCTTCAACAGATTGCAGTAGCCGCTCACCAGTCCCTTGGCTGCAGGGACCTGTCGCGCGCTGATTTCATTGTCACAGAATCTGATATCTACCTGCTGGAAGTGAATACGCTCCCTGGCATGACACCCACCAGCCTCTACCCCGATGGCGCCAGAGGCTACGGCCTGGAATTCCCGGAACTCGTGAAGTACCTGATAGACCGGGCAATGAAGCGCAAAGACAACTAAGCCACCACCCGCCATTTCGACTGGAGGTTCCTAAGAAACTCACACCACACGTCATTTCGACTGGAGGTTCCGAAGGAACCGGATCGGAGAAATCTCGGATCT
>DTZW01000165.1:2503-2828 GCA_012961165.1 Gammaproteobacteria bacterium
CTCACACCACCCGTCATCTCGACTGGAGGTTCCGAAGGAACTCACACCACACGTCATTTCGACTGGAGGTTCCGAAGGAACTCACACCACCCGTCATTTCGACTGGAGGTTCCGAAGGAACCGGATCGGAGAAATCTCGGATCTCGCGCGCCCCAGGATCTCTCCACTACAGGCCCTGCGAACCTTTCGGCCCAGACGACGGAAGAGCTGAGACGACCGGGATTAAGCAAGCACGCGTCGTGAAGTGAGTCCGACGGCGGGAAAACGTAAAGCGCCTGCGGCGGGAAAAGCAAAGCGCCTGCGGCGGGAAAAATAAAGCGCCTGC
>DTZW01000165.1:2916-4763 GCA_012961165.1 Gammaproteobacteria bacterium
CTGCGCGCGGGCACAAAACCTTACCTGCCAACAATCTGGATTACTGCCCGCGAGCGCCTAGTACGATCAATATCAGGAACGGCAAAGCCGGTCCTGATAAAAGACAACTACATATCGTAACCGCGTTCGTTGTGCTGGTTAATATCCAGCCCCTCGGTCTCTTCTTCTTCAGACACGCGGAGCCCCACCACAACGTCAATGACCTTCAGGAGAACAAAGGTTAGTACCGCCGTGTAAACCCCTACTGAACCAACACCGATCAACTGAACCACCACTTGCTCACTGATCGGCAGACCATCGCCCTGGCCGCTGAAGATTCCCAATGAACTGCTCGCAAAAACACCCGCAAGAATAGTACCCAGGGCTCCACCCACACCGTGGACCGGAAACACATCGAGTGAATCATCAATACCAAGCTTCTGCTTGAGGTACATAGTCATATGGAAACAAACAAAACCAGCGCTAACACCAATAACAAGAGCACCTGCAGGCCCAACAAAACCGGAAGCCGGCGTGATCGTACCCAGGCCCGCAACCATACCGGTCACCGCGCCAAGCGCACTTGGTTTACCGAACTTAATCCATTCGACGCACATCCAGGTAAATGCCCCAGCAGCCGCTGACATATGCGTCACCAGCATGGCCATACCTGCATCGCCATTGGCAGCAAGCGCGCTACCCGCGTTGAACCCAAACCAACCGACCCACAGCATGCCTGCACCGGTGATCGTCATGGTCATATTGTGTGGCGTCATCGGTGTTGTCGGGAAACCGCGCCTTGGCCCCATCACCATGGCAGTGGTAATTGCCGCCACACCAGCAGTGATGTGAACCACGGTGCCACCTGCAAAATCGAGCAGACCCATTTCACCGAGCCAGCCGCCACCCCAGACCCAGTGAGTCACAGGTATATAGACGATCACCAACCACACCGCTGAAAACAGCAACATGGATGAAAATTTCATTCGCTCTGCAAAACTACCCACGACCAGCGCGGGGGTGATAATCGCAAAAGTCAGCTGGAACATGGCGAAAACACTGTCGGGAATATCCCCATTCATCGTGCCTTCCTGGATCCCTGCCATCATGAAGTTCGAAAACCCACCAATAAACATATTGCCTTCAGAGAACGCGAGTGAATAACCCACAATCAACCAGATAATGGAGACGACGCAGGTAATGGCAAAACACTGCATCAAAACACTGAGCACATTCTTGACCCGGACAAGCCCGGCGTAGAACAACGAAAGCCCCGGGATGGTCATAAATAAAACCAACGCCGTGGCGGTCATAATCCACGCTGTATTAGCCTGGTTAATCTCATCTGCCATCGCCAGCGGCGAAATCAACAGGAATGAAAACACGGTAAGTGCGGCCTTGATCATTGAGTCTCTCCCCATTGGCACCGACGCAGGAAACGAATAGGTGCCTTGTTATTTTTATCTGCCGAGTTTAACGGATTGCCCAACAAAATCCCAAGGAAGTGCCTAACTTCGCTGCTTACGCCCACCGCGAATATAACCGCTCGGCTTTATGACAAAAAGATCATCGACAGGCATTCCCCCCTGAGGCCCCATGGAGTGAGTCAATCAGCGATTATCCTTACAACCAAAGGCCAATCAATACGCAGGTAGCGGCGATTAACGACCGATCGAGCTTTCACACGCGATCCCCAGCGCGGCGTACGGCGTACATCGAAAACCCAGGGACATGTGCTCTTTCCATGACGACACCATCCCGTCATCTTGACCCACCTTCCCGTCATCTCGACCCACCATCCCGTCGTCTTAGACCCACCTTCCCGTCACCTTAGACCCACCATCCCGTCATCTCGACCGAAGCGGAGA
>DTZW01000166.1:0-4292 GCA_012961165.1 Gammaproteobacteria bacterium
CTTCGGCGAAAAGCTCAGAAAGCGGTGGCGCTTTGATAACCTGAGTCGGCAGTATTTCAATAGAAGCAAAATGCTTAAGGTCATAGTTTGACTTAAAGTCTCCGCCACTATGCGCCGGGACTAGTTCAGCGTCAGCAATCGCCGGTGGTTTTAATCCAGCTTCCATGTATCGTGTCTCCTTATCCAGTTCTGCACATCTGCTTGGCACTGATTTGACACGCTACTCGTTGAAGGGGCTTGCTTTTTTTCGACAAAGTTTGACTTCAAAACGTCAATCATTGATCCGCAATCACAAAGTCACTATTCGTTAAACACACGCGACAGAAAAAAGCTCAAAAACGGCATAAGCCATCATGCATATCGCAGGTCAGCCCTATGTTTAGAGTAAGATAACTTCCGTAAAAAATGCCGTGGAGCAATTAAATGGCAAACTTTCCGGACCATGCCGATGTGGTCATCATCGGACTCGGCGGTATCGTCGGTTCATCCGTCGCGCACCACCTGATAGAGTTGGGTTGGGATAATATTGTCGGCCTCGACAAGTCGGCTGTCCCGACCGACATCGGGTCAACAGCACACGCGTCAGACTTCT
Source organism: Gammaproteobacteria bacterium (assembly GCA_012961165.1). Taxonomy (GTDB): domain Bacteria; phylum Pseudomonadota; class Gammaproteobacteria; order Pseudomonadales; family Azotimanducaceae; genus UBA9659. The sequence continues at coordinate 593 of DTZW01000166.1, forward strand.
GCTATACCACTGCTGCAGACAGATTCACCACCTATACAACCAAGTACAGCCAGGACTTTTATGAAGCCCGAGGCAACTACGTCCGCATCGGCGGTTTGGAGGTTGCACGAATCGGCGATGATGCCCGCATGCTTGAACTGAAGCGAAAGGTCGGTCAAGGCAAAGCTTACGGAACCAGGGCCAGCCTGATTTCAGCAGCAGAGACAAAAGAAAAATTTCCCCTGGTGGATGAGTCAAAAATTCAGGGCGCCCTGTGGGACCCTGATGCGGGGCTAGTCGTGCCCAGATCACAAAAAGTGGCAGGAGACCTCATTGATGAAGCAGTCGCGTCTGGTGCACTAAAAGCATTCCCATACACGCCTGCAACAAAAATTGATGTGAGAGACGGGAAGGTTTGTGGTGTCGAAACCCGCAGAGGCTACATTGCAACAGACAAGGTCGTGTTGTCTGTCGGTATCTGGGGACCCATGATTGCTGACCAGGTTAGCAGCCCCCTCCCGTTGACACCGGTCGAACACCCATTGATGTTTTTCGGCCCTTATCAGGCACTCGACGGAACAGGGGTCGAGATCGTCTATCCCCTGTTCAGGGATCAGGGTAACTCAGGATACATTCGGGATACAGGTGATCCGACGACCACGGAAGGTGGTCGAATCGAATGGGGTTACTACGAAACAGAGGAGCCGAGGCTCGTCCATCCAAGAGACATCCTGGAGCCGGAAGAAGCCTACCTGTCCCCATCGATGCTGGATGTCTCGCTCGACCAGGTCATGGACGCCTACGAAAAAGCCGTGGAATTAACCCCAATTCTTGGCGAACTGGGCTGGGAAGAACGACACAGCTTCAATGGACTGCTGTCTGTCACCACAGACGGCGGTTCACTCGTTGGCGAATCACCCGAAGTGGGAGGCCTGTGGTTTGCTGAAGCAGTCTGGGTAAAAGACGGCCCGGGTATTGGCAAGGTTGTCGCCGACTGGATAACAAAAGGAATGCCGGATCACGACCCCCACGCTATCGACATCGCCCGATTTTATCCGGCACAGAAAGAAGAGAACTATGTGGCAGGCAGGTGTCGTGAAATCGCACAGAAGATTTACACGCCAGCTGTGCACCCGCGTGAACCCTTTGCGACCGGCCGAGACCTTTTCGTCAGTCCTTTTTATGAGCGGGAAGTCGCTCTCGGCGGGTACTTCATGGAAGTCGCCGGTTGGGAACGAGCTCATGGTTACAAGGCGAATGAAGAATCCCTGCTTACTAAGTATCGCGATCAAGTACCCGTCAGACACGCGGAATGGGATAGTCGTCATTTCTGGGAAGTCTCTAACGCTGAACATCTGGAACTGAGCGAGAGCGTGGGCATGATCAACCTCTCCCATTTTGCTATTTACGACATCCGGGGCCGGGATGCCGAATCACTGCTCGAATATCTGGCCGTCGCGAAGGTGGGTGGGGATACGAAAATCGGTAAAGGCGTTTATACGCATTTTTTAAGTGCTGAAGGCGGCATCAGGGCAGATCTAACCATCGTAAGGTTGTCTGCGGATCTATATCGGGTGATCTGCGGTGGGGATACCGGTCACCGTGACCTGGCCTGGATCAGAAAGATGGCGGAGGCCAGAGGAGCAGAAATCGAGATCAGGAACCAGACTCATCAGCTGGCAACTCTGGGATTATGGGGACCAAAAGCTCGCGAAACCCTGGCACAGTTTGTTGAAGACCCGGATGAAATCAGCAATGAAAACTTTCCATTCGCGACTGCACGGCAAATCACAGTGGCTGGCATCGACGTATGGGCATTTCGTATTTCTTACGTCGGCGAGCAAGGCTGGGAGCTCTATTTCAGCTTTGACGATGGCCTAAAAATCTGGGACGCGTTTTTCAATGCAGGGGTGGTGCCAATAGGAGTGGAGACCTACGCCAACAGCAGAAGGCTAGAAAAGAGCCTTAGGCTCCAGAATGCTGATCTCGAAACTGACTACAACCTTTGTGAAGCTGATCTTGCACGACCGGTTGTAAAAAAAGCAGACTTTCACGGCAAACCAACATACGTGACCCAAAGATTAAAGGAACAGCAGGACTGCACTCTCTGCACAATGATCATGCTCGACAACCAGGACAGTCAGGGCGTCCAAAGATTCCCCGTTGGTGAATGGCCAATTTTATGCAGCGCAACAAAACAGGTGCTGGTCTCTGAAGACGGGCGACGATCAGTCAGTACCAGCCTCGCCTACGGTCCATCGCTGGGCAAAAATATTCTGATGGGCTACCTGCCCGCGAACAGGGCAAAGGTCGGAGAAGAATTGCTCCTCGAATATTTTGGCGACCACTTTCCGATCAGGGTCGAAGCCGTCGGTTATCAGCCTCTTCTCGACCCTGGCAATCTCCGCGCAAGATCCTGATTGTGCTTGCTCATGATGCTAAACTACCTTGTCGCAAAAAAGTACTGCGGCCAAAGGGGTTCTGAATGTCAGCTGATATACTCCCGATAAACAACGATATAGGTACCTTCAAAGTAGGGTTCCTTCTCCTTGAAAAATTTACGCTGATGCCCCTGTCCTCGGCCACTGAACCACTACGAATGGCCAATCACCTGACGGGTAAGCGCCTCTATGACTGGCAACTGATTGGTGAAAGTGCTGAGCCAGTCAGCAGTAGTGGCGGTATTAGACTATTACCGGACGCCACAATTGATGATTCACTCGATTTCGATCTAGTCATAGTCGTCGCGGGCATCAACGTGAAGGAAAATACGCATCCAAAGACAGTCAAATGGTTAACTTCCATCGCCCGAAAAACGCCGCTCATGGGAGGTATCTGTACCGCGCCCCTGGTACTCGCAAAGGCAGGTCTTCTCGACGGTTATTCCTGCAGCGCTCACTGGGAGTGTCTCGCTGCTCTCCAGGAGGAGCATCCCCTCGTCTACTGCAACAACCACCTGTTTACCTTTGATCGAAGCAGGTTAACCAGCACCGGAGGAGATGTCCCCCTGCACATGATGATTCACCTGGTCGCCAGCCAGCACGGCCGTGCGATTGGCAACGCCATTTCAGACATGTTTGTCTGCGACAGAGTAAGGGACAGTCAGGAGCCCCAGCGGTTAAGGATGGAACGACAGATATTCGCCAATCAGCCTAAACTCGCTGACGCTGTTCAACTGATGGAAGCAAACATTGAAGAACCTATTGAACTCAGCGACGTGGCATCTTATTCAAAGATATCCCGTCGACAACTTGAACGATTGTTCCTGAGTTATCTTGGGATAACGCCCTCACGGTTCTATCTCAAACTAAGACTGGAAAGGGCTAGACAATTGCTGAGGCAGACATCCTGTTCTATCGTAGAAATTTCCACCATGTGCGGCTTTGTTTCTGCACCTCACTTCAGCCGTTCCTACCGCAAGCATATGGGGCGTTCGCCAAGGGCAGAGCGAGATTTCCGTGACCCCCCTGGATCCTCATTGGTATTGACAGAAGAATCCACAGGACTGATACCAAACCGATCTGAAGAGGCTCTTATTCTAGCCCGCCAGGAAACTTCATTTGGCTCAATGCCCGATTAGTAGCTGGTCTGCATTATCAAATCAAGTTTAGTAGACTTTCAGAGGAATCTACCTGATGGAAAAATATTCTGCATACAGCCTTTTCAAGCACGCCCTTGGCCATCACGAGAACTGGCAGAGACAGTGGCGAAATCCTGAACC
>DTZW01000166.1:4323-4700 GCA_012961165.1 Gammaproteobacteria bacterium
GGTGGCGGCCATGGTCTGGCTACCGCGTACTACCTCGCGAAGAACCATGGAATCCACAATATCGCGGTCATTGAAAAGGGTTATCTGGGCGGCGGTAACACTGGCCGCAACACAACAATCGTTCGCTCAAATTACCTCTGGGATGAATCCGCTCATCTGTACGAACATGCACTGAACCTGTGGGAGGGGCTGTCGCAGGACCTAAACTACAATGTAATGTTCTCTCAACGAGGTGTTCTTAATCTTGGACACACGCTGCAGGACATGCGCGATATCGAGCGTCGTGTCTCAGCAAACAGACTGAACGGCATTGATGGCAAAGTGCTGGATGTGGACGGTGTTCGAAGGATAGTACCTATACTCAATACATCGCAAAA
>DTZW01000167.1:0-3060 GCA_012961165.1 Gammaproteobacteria bacterium
TTGTGCGGAATGGTCAAAAACTTACAGTCATTCGTACAGGTAGCTTCAAGATCCTTCCAGAGTTCAATTTCAGACACGGCATCAAAACCTGACACCGCGTATTTCGGAACGTCCATTGACCTGAAAACAATATTGCGATGGTGCTTGCCACGGTCTGGCAAGGCTGGTGAATACTCATAGGCAGCAAAGGTGGTGAACGCGCCTGGCTCATAATGACGGTCGGCAGCGTCCTGAACCTGCTGCCAGGTTTGCGCCGCATAATTTCGCTCGAGCGTAGGATCATTATTGAAGACGCTTAGATCTCTAATCATGGGTCGTTGCTCAGCTCTACTACGCATCTTTAAAAAGCCAATAAGAGAAGGTGTACTCCTCTCCTCACATTTTTTAGTGCCTGCCTCACTTAAATCAGGACCATCACAAGCTATGCGACGTCCGAAAGCTTCGGCGTGATCCGTCAGCGCTGCAAAGTCGAGGGGTCGAGTAAGCTCCATCCGTTCACCTGTTCTGGTTTTTTGACTCTCACCTTTCGCTATTCGGTAGGCGGTATCCATATCCAATCGGTTACCAAAAAGATACGCGTCGGAAGAAATATTGGTGTGAACATGCAGGTCACCAAAGTAAACGTTCTTCAAAGGATTTGCTACTTGAGGCTCTAACGGTTTTCTTGTCGGCCGATAGAACGCATCCTCATTTTGACGGTCAACGATTTCTCTGACCGCTGCTATCTCTTCCTCACTATTGGGCAGTGACAGTGCATTTGTGAGGAGCGATACGCGATAAACACCAAAAATTAACGCAATAAAAACCGCCAGCCCTACCCATTTTTTCCAGTTCATCTGTTGATCCTCAAACTTGATAAAATATTATTTATCATTATGCTAACTTTATTTATCGTAATGTTAACTGTTACTATCTCCTATATGCAAGCCGTACAAGATTGGAGTGGTTCAATGGCCGTAAAAAAGATTCTGACTGAAACAGGTAAAAAGGACGCCCGCCCAGACAAAGAACCAAAGCAAAGGCGAAGCCGTGCCGAAACGGAACAAAAACTCATTGATGTCGCACTGGATCTAATCCGCGATAAAGGCGTGCTGGCTGGACTGAATCTTCGCGAAGTTGCCGAAGGCGCCGGTGTTAACCGGGGCAATATTTATCACTACTTCGGCTCACGACAAGAATTACTTAGAGCTGCCATTAGTCGCCGCTTCAATGCTCTGGTGGGTACAATGAAAAAAAGTATTCAAAATAAGCGTTTCGTTGAGCGTAGACTTGAATCTTTCCGCCTGTCCAAAGGCAGCAACGATAGCAAGTTGCGAGCCCTTCTCATTCTTGATGGTGACGACACCGTTGACCCGATACCGTTTTACGAGGAGGGCCTGAGCCAGCTACGCAAGGATGTGATCGATGGTGACATTCACAAGGAACATGACCTGGAGGCATTGCAGGTAGCACTTTCGGCACTATTGCGTGGTTACCGCATTTTTCGAGAACCCTATGCTAATCGGCTTGATATTGATGCTAACGAGCTCGACGAAAGGGTAAACCGCATTATGCGCACCTTTCTAGAATCGGTAGCTGAAGCACCTTCTTCTCTAGATCAGAGTAAGGGGGCGCAATGAAACTCGTGTATTCCCATCCCAATTCCATGATCCCTGGCAGCATGTCTAGTGCGTTGAATGAGGAAGGCATTGAAACCGAGATTCGTAACGACATTCTGGGCGGAGCGGCAGGAGAAATTGCTCCCGGTGAAATCTGGATAGAACTTTAGGTCGTGAATGAGGCTCGAGCTGAAGCAGCCACGCAGCGGATCAAAGAAATACTATAGCAACCAGAGCGTGATGAGTGGTTGTGTAATCGATGCCAAGAATCCAACCCGGCGACTTTTGATGTGTGCTGGCATCAATGATGTCATTACCAAACCTATCCAGCGTGTAGCGTTGATAGAAAGAATCAGGCACTATTTCAAAATCTGATAGGAATTCGACTTCGTTAAAGGGTTCGAATGCAGGAACTGAAGAACACACTCGAGGGAAGTCTGACTAATGGGATCATCTCAGCCCCCCTCCCGGACGGTAAGTCATTAAGAACTAACTACTTGTCCTGTGTGAGCGCGACACACGCCTGACGAATAAGGTGCGCCGCGACATCAGTGTTCGCATTTTTGATGTTTTTCAAAACACAGGACGCCACTTTTTCAGACATCGGTGAACTTCTACAGTGCATTCTATGTGGCCCCATCACTTTATTCATTAGCATCTTGTTTGGCATATCTCCCTCATTCGCGGTTATGATTTCATGATCTAAGTCAAACCGGTCGACAGTGACATTACCCTCATCATCAATAAATACCGTGATGTTTCCAGTGTCATCCATTTCAGCTTCGACACGTTGCAGAATCTCAGCCAGATTCCCCGCTTCCCCATCAGTCTCAATAATGATCTCACGCTCCTGCTTAACTTCATGATGATCAGCGGATACAGCTATAGAGATGAATGAGCAGAGCACGCCGGAGACGGCTAGAGATGCAAGAGTTCGCAGTTTCATAGTTTTCCCTTTTAGTTATGATGTTCCTAACGATGGAATTATTCTCCATAGCAGGCATATTTTATGTATGTAACATTTCCCTTCTTCGACCCTATTATATGCCGCCACTAGAAAGAATGTGCTTTAGGTGTTGATCGGCTATACCGGGTCTGTTCTCGATTCAAAGCATCCTGAGCCGCTAGCCGATTAAGTCGGTCGATCAATGACAATACCTCGTAGGTCACACCCTGCTCCAATCTGGACGACTTTGAGTTCAACAGATCTAGTGACACCGTGGAACGCGAGATCACCCGTCAGCGTACCGGCTTTGACATTGCCTCCAGACCGTCGTCTCAACCCACAAATTGAAGGATTCTGCTCACCATCCTTAATAAAGCCTGTTAAACGAACCGTCAGTCGGAAGAATTGCAAATTACTCACAAAGTGAATTGTATAGTGGCTACTAAATGAGTGAAGATGACATGACTAGACGTGTTGAGTGCATCTAAAAGGGTTGTTAGCAGACATGGTGAGCCG
>DTZW01000167.1:3110-4687 GCA_012961165.1 Gammaproteobacteria bacterium
ACGGTTGAACACGCTGTTGAATCAGCCGTCAACGACCATCCTGTAATCTACCTGCCAGATATTTCATTCCTGCTGGAAGGTCAGTTCGAAAGAGTCGGGTTCGATCTTATTATCACGAACCCGGACGGTGCGACCTTTGTCGTAGCTGATTACTTCTCTTATAGTCCCCCACCTAATCTAATGTTGTCTTCCGGGCCGGGATTGTCGCCTGGCCTGGTGATGGCCAAATTACACCTCCCGTTCGGTGACGATGTCATGTTTGCGGGTCCTGCCAACAGCGCAAATGCCCTGGTAGAAGTGGGCAAGGTTACGCTGGCTATTGGCAAGGTTACCGTAAAGCGCATGGGCGCCGATGGGCAGATTGAGGAGCTGGACGTCAAGCGTGGCGACAAGCTCTATAAAGGCGATGAACTAGTGACCGAAGGTGGGGCGTTCGTCAAAGCAAGAATGCTTGATGGAACACGCTTTCACCTGGGAAAGAACGCCAACGCCATCCTTAGTGATTACTCGTTTGATGAAACAGCGAAGACGGGTAACTTCGAAGCTTACGTGATCCGCGGAGGCTTTCACTACAAGAGCGGCAAGATTGGCAAGATGTTTGCCGGTCTGAACAAGAACCACTCCACCATCTCTACACCTTCAGCGACAATTGGTATTCGTGGTAGTGAACTTGATGGCAATGTGGATCCGTTCGGCAATACGACTGTTCTGCATAAATTCGGTTATTTGACCGTTACTGACATTAACGGAGAGAACCCAGTCGTCCTGGATACAACAGGAAACACCTCGATCATCACCTTTAATGGTGTGCCCGCAAAGTTCGAAGTGGCAACTCCAGAGCAGATCCAGACTCTTAACCAGAATTTACCGCCTCCTGATACGCCCGAGGAACTCCTCGACACGGATGACACGCAGGATGATGATGCGGGCGACGACGAGGCCGGTGCGTCCGCGGCAGACGAGGCGCCGGCAGATGATGATGTGGCGGTCGAAGAGGCAGAAGGTGAAGGTGAAGGTGAAGGAGAAGCAGACGGCGAAGAAGACGCTGGGGACGAAGGAGAAGAGGACGATAGTGAATCAGACGATGCGGATAGTGCAGAGGATGTTGAAGACGCAGAAAGTGATGTTGCAGAAGGCGATACGGGCGAAGGCGGTGAAGCAGAAGATGTAGCCGCAGACGCTGCTGCAGAAGACACCGCTGATGATGCTCCAGATGCCGATAGAGAAGAAACAACGGCAGATGGCGGAGAAGCGGATGGAGATCCGGGTTCGACAGGTGACAATGCTGCTGCAGGAGATGCACAGGATCAGCCTGAAGCTGAATCGACAGAGGGCCTGGCTGAAGTTCGGGCTGAAGAGGGCCCGGCTGAAGCTGTGTCCGACACTACAAGCGTTATAGAAATCAGTAGGACGACCAGCGGATTTGACACCAATGCTGAGCAAGCGGCTGCAACGGCAGAAACTGCGGCGGCAGATGCGACAGCAGCAGCACAGCAGGCAGCAGCACAGCAGGCAGCCGCACAGCAGGCAGCACAGCAAGCGGCAGCAGAAGCAGCGACAACAGCAGAAGCAGCGGC
>DTZW01000168.1 GCA_012961165.1 Gammaproteobacteria bacterium
TATCCAGCACCCGATCCCATTCGTCGACAGTTGTCTCATCGTAGGAACGGTTGAGCTCCGAGCCGGCGTTGTTAACAAGGACGTCAATGTGGTCCCACCTTTTATAGGCGGCTTCTGATGCAGCTTTAACTTCCGGCTCAAGGCGAACGTCGCACTTTACGGCAGATACAGCTTCGCCCAGCTCTTTTGCCAGCGTATTTGCCGCGTCAAGGTCGCGGTCAACGATTAGCACTTCTGCGCCCTCAGCGACGAAGCGGCGAACGGTTGCAGCGCCTATCCCATTGGAGCCCCCGGTGATTACGCAATTCAGGCCTTTAAGTCGCATGATTGATTCTCGTTAAGTGAAACGGTAATCGTAGCACCGTCGGGAGAGATTTCTCCACTTCGCTACGCTACGGTCGAAATGACGGAAGGGGGCGGCCGACATCCCGTCACCCCCCAGCAGACGTCACCTCCAACAGATGTCATCTCCAACAGATGTCATCTCGACCGAAGTGGAGAGATCTCTTCCCTAAATCTTCCCGAGCATGAGATTTCTCTGTAGAGGCGACTGCGTCGCCGCAAGTCGAAAAGGCGAGGGGCCTACCTCTCCGCTTCGGTCGAAATGACGGACGGGGACGGTCGAAATGACGGACGGACTGGAATGGCCTATATTGTCGGAATGGATAGAGACTACGATGTAATAATAATTGGTTCGGGTGCCGCCGGTTTATCTGCTGCTGTTGCCGCTGCCGATGAAGGTGCCAGTGTTTTGATTGTCGAAGGCGACAAACAGGTGGGTGGTTCCTCACGGCTAAGCGGCGGACATTTCTACGCTGCTGGCACCTCTGTCCAGGAAGAAGCTGGCGTGATTGGCGACACTGCAGACGCGATGTTTGAGCACTACATGACGCTCAATCAGTGGCTGGTTGACCCTGCCGTGGTTCGTCAGTACTGCGACCAAAGCGCACCGACCTTCGAGTGGGTAAAGAACCTTGGCGTCAAATTTGCCAAAGAAGGTGTTTATCCTTCCGGCGTTGGTTCAACTCCGCGCGGCCATCAGCCGGAGGGCGGCGGCGAAGAAGTGGTGAACATCCTGGATGGCCACCGCAGCCACAAAGGTGTCGAAATCGTTTTGAATTCACGGGTGAGCGCGTTATTAACCGACGAAGACGGGCGTGTAAATGGCATCAGCATTGGCGATGACCAGGCCACTTGTGGCGCTGTCATCATGGCAACCGGCGGGTTTGGTGCCAACCCAGAGATGATTGAAAAATACTACCCGCAGGCTTCAGCAACCGGAGACTGGCGTTGGTATATCGGCACTGATGGTGCCCAGGGCGACGGCATTACACTCGGGGAATCAGTAGGCGCGGCGCTCGACGGCCATGATCGAGGGCTGTTGCTGGTGACACCGGGTTTCGGCCGGGACCTTGAGGTTCTGTTGCCTGGATGGCTTATTCTGGTGAACAAAGAGGGCCGTCGTTTCACCGACGAGTCTGCTCCCTACACTGTGCTGGGTGGACTGATCCAGAACGAGGGTGGTCACGCTTTTGCTGTGTTTGATGAGACGGCTCGCGCCGCGGCGAAGCCTGGCCCGATTTCACAGGCTAACTGGGTGAGTGACGTACTCCACCAAAAAGCTGAGGAAGGTCGCATCTTTCGCGAAGAAACATTAGAGGACCTGGCCGCAGCGATGCAGGTTGACGTTGGCGGATTACTGGGCACGGTGGAAAGATATAACAATGATGTTGCCTCGGGTTCGGATACTGCTTTCTTTAAGGCCCAGGGCCTGCAGTCCGTTACCCGCGCGCCTTTCTATGGCGTCGAGATCCGGCCTGCCATTGTTTGCTGGACAGGTACGGGCGTGCGAGTCAGCGCAAATACGGCTGTGATGAACAAGCAGGAGAAAGCAATACCCGGGCTGTACGCCGCCGGCGAAACGATCGGCAACCTGCACGGGGATAGATATATTGGTGGCGGAGGATCGTTCGGGCCTTGTATCGTTTTCGGGAAACTGGCGGGTGAAAATGCTGCGCGGTATGCGCGGGCGTTGAACGAATGAGCCCTTGCCGCAGAGGTGTTTGCCGCGCAATTCGAGATGACGAATTCGGCTGTTCGGAATGACTCATTTCACCCGTACGGTTGCGTTCGAGGATTTACAAGAGTAAATTTTACGCTACCGGCATTGAGTTAATCTCAGTAGTAGTCGGCGATCTTCAACAGGAGATGGCCATGCTTACGAGTGTTGTCAATCGCTGTAGCTTGTTAGCTGTCCTGCTCTGCGATTTTGTTCTGGGTGAGTTATGACTGAGTCGTCTCTCTGGCCCTTGGTTCTTTATTTTGTCTCGATTCTTGCGTTAGTCGGCATCATTCTTGTGTTGTCCGCTTTGGTCGGCGAGCGTTCCCCTATGGAGCGAGCGAGGGCTGAGCCTTTTGAAGGTGGAGTTGTGCACATTGGTTCTGCCCAGATGCCTCTTTCAGTCGAGTTCTACCTGGTCGCCATATTCTTCGTGATCTTTGATCTGGAAACGGTATTCATCTTTGCCTGGGCCGTCGCATTTTATGAACTCGGTGTATTCGGGTTTCTGGCCATCTCTGTTTTTATTCTCATTCTTGTCGTCGCACTGATCTACGAATGGAAATCCGGCGCACTCGACTGGGGCGTTAAAACCCGCAAGGAACTGCCCGCCGGGTTCACACTTCAAAAGCTGGAGGACTGAGCATGGAATGGAGCCTCACCCAGGCCGAACCCAATATCCCGGTTGTCGATACTGCGCTGGACGAGCATCTCCGCCGCAACCTTGTGATGACAAACCTTGAAGACATGCTGGCCTGGGGTCGTAAAAACTCCATCTGGCCGTTCAATTTTGGACTTTCATGCTGCTATGTAGAAATGGCGACATCACTCACCAGCCGCTTCGATCTTGCTAGATTTGGCTCGGAAGTAATACGCGCCACTCCACGGCAGGCAGACATGATCGTCATTTCAGGCACCTGCTTCCTGAAGATGGCACCGGTGGTGCAAAGACTATATGAGCAATTACTTGAGCCCAAGTGGGTCATTTCTATGGGTTCCTGTGCCAATTCCGGTGGTATGTACGACATCTACAGTGTCGTGCAAGGTGTCGACAAATTCTTGCCTGTAGATGTTTACGTACCCGGGTGCCCACCCAGGCCGGATGCTTTTCTACAGGGCCTGATGTTACTACAGGATGCCGTAGGAAAAGAAAGGCGTCCCCTCAGTTGGGTTGTTGGTGACCAGCGTGTTTACAAAGCCGAAAAAACGAGCCAGAGAGATCTGAGAAACGAGTCGCGGATTCAAACGACCGAATTGAGGAAGCCTGATCACGTGTAATTAGTAACCAGTAGTAGAAGAGGAAGGCTGTTGTCTGTGGCAGAAGAACAGGTAGTATCGAACGAATTCGCATTGGAACTGGATCAACAGTTTCCTGGCGCTTCCCTTTTCGTACAACAAACGGTCGACGAGATCGCCACGATCTGGATTGAACGTTCACGCCTCAGGGAAATCATCAGGTTTGTCAAAAACGGCGGGTTCGAAATGTTGTTTGACCTGTGCGGCGTTGATGAACGCATGCGCGAACATCGAGAAGGCCTGCCTGCTGCTGATTTCACCATTGTTTATCACTTTCTCTCGTTCCGCGAGGGCACCGAGCTAAGGCTCAAAGTGGGCGTTTCAGGGGAAGACGCAAATGTACCCAGCATCCATGACATTTACCCGAATGCCAATTGGTATGAACGTGAAGCCTGGGACATGTTTGGCGTCACCTTCACAAACCATCCCGGCCTTTACCGCATCCTGCTGCCATCAACCTGGGAGGGTCACGCCCTCAGGAAAGATCACCCTGCCCGCGCGACTGAGATGGAACCATTTCGCATGGACTTCGAGCGGCAGGACAAGGAGCAGGAGGCACTGCGCTTCAAGCCTGAAGAATGGGGGCTGACCCGGCGCGACGAAAATACAGAATTTATGTTCCTCAATCTTGGGCCGAACCATCCCTCGGTTCACGGTGTGTTCCGTATTGTGCTGCAACTCGATGGCGAAGTGATTGTCGATGCTGTGCCGGAAATCGGTTACCACCATCGCGGCGCCGAAAAGATGGGAGAACGGCAGACCTGGCATACCTATATCCCCTACACCGATCGTATTGATTACCTGGGCGGTGTCATGAACAACCTGCCCTACGTAATGTCTGTTGAGAAGATGGCCGGTATTGAAGTGCCTGATCGAGCAAAAGTCATTCGCATCATGATGGCGGAGCTCTTCCGCATCTCCAGCCACCTTGTTTTCTACGGTACTTTCGCCCAGGACGTTGGGCAGATGTCGCCGGTTTTTTATATGTTCAGTGACCGAGAGAGATTGCTGCGGATTGTCGAGGCAATAACCGGCGGGCGCATGCATCCGGCCTGGTTCCGCATTGGCGGGGTCGCGCAGGACCTGCCCAACGGTTGGGATGTCATGGTTCGCGATTTTCTCGACTGGATGCCCAAGCGGCTGAAACAGTATGAAAATATGGTGATGAAGAACAGCATCCTGCGCCAGAGATCCCACGGTATTGGTATTTACACTAAAGATGAAGCCCTGGACTGGGGTGTTACGGGCCCAGGCCTGCGGGCAACAGGAATGGATTTCGACTGGCGCCGTGACAAACCCTATGGCGGCTATGACCAGTTCGACTTTGAAAT
>DTZW01000169.1:0-2036 GCA_012961165.1 Gammaproteobacteria bacterium
GCGTAATATTTCAGTTGACGCTGAACATCAGCAATTACCATACATAACCGCTCTCCGGAAAATGTGGTTTATACTGCCTATTCTCAGAAGACAAAACAGTTATTCTTTCCTGACATTCTCAGGCGCCTGTGATTGGCGTATTTTGATTAATAGCGCGAGGTGACTCGCGCTATTCTATTGCCCCGCAGTTTTCTCGATATCAATCACCTGGGTTGATACCGACGTCCCATCGACAATAATTTCTCTGAGCGGAATACCGCCGTAACTTACATTAATTTCGGCCTCGTTCAGCCCGACCCTAAACGCAGCCGAAGGCGTTACGTGCAAGTCGTAGTCGTCAACAACCGTATGTTCGCAATGAAAGTGGCCGCAAAACACCTGGGCAATAGGACTGCGCCGGATGGCAGCATCTACTTCAGATAGGTTTTGTAATGGATAGTTGGTATCCATAAAACCATTGCTAAGTTTCTTTGTTGGATGATGGATGAACAAAATCGACTCTGACCTGACACCCTGCAACGTTTGCTGCTGACTTATCGACAGTATGCCTGAACTTGAATCGACGAACACGAGGTCAATATCTGGCAATGGTACAACATGACAGAACGATGGTGTTTTGCACCGCTCTTTACCGAATACCTCGTACAGCATCTCTGGTTTGTCGTGATTGCCTGGAATGATTACAACCTCTTGCTCCACCGGCAGTGCTTGCGCCATGAGGCTATAAATTTCTTTGCTGCCGTCCTCTGCGGGTAAATCGCCAGAGATCACCAGAATGTTGGGTTTGTAGTGACGTACAAATTCGATTTGTTTGAGAAAATTGCGATGAGCTCGTTTGTCAGCATCGAGCGGAACGTGAGTGTCAGTGATCTGTAGTAGCGTCGTCATCATTGCTCCCTGGAGTCGTGTTGCCACGGTAACTTCGTAGCCATGCAAACCAGCCAATGCCTATGATGATATAAACCGCAAACAACACGGATGTAAAGTACAGCCCGGAACGCGAAGGCCTGCACGTTCTCGATCCAGAACAACCATAGCTTGATCTTGACTTCCATGAGCCAATGGATTCGGTCAGTGCCGCATCCATACGTTACCGTATCGCCATACGGCCCATTCAGGAAGTCGAACCCTCACGTTACATGATCCTTCATTTATCCGAACGGACAAACAAGCCAAATCACCCCTGCCCGACCTTTAAATCTCCTATGTGATAAGCCAACAGTCCGCAAGCCAGCAGGTCAGCACCATTACAGTCATTGACCATCAAAAGGATCACCACGTCACGGTGTCTTAAATTTGAATGAACATCAGCAATTACCATGAGGATAGGCATTTAAACGGGGATATTCAGTCAATATTCTGAATATCAAAGCAGCACCCGTTGGCTTTTATTTCGTGAGCAACCGCAGAACGGACACACCGAAATATCTATATCAAAAACACGCTTCAGCCTTTCTGCCCAACTCATTGGCGCCGTTGGCGAACGACGGGTGACTGAAGATTCCGCGGGGATCGGAGTGGCTGTGTCACATCGTTTCTTTCGTACCGGATTCCCTTGACCAGGCACGACGGCTCTGCGGAACGGCGAGGCCCTCTGCAGCAATCTTCGCAGTGATTAACCCTTCCGCCGACAAGCGTGTCGACCCAAAGCTTCACAGATATTAACCATCGAAAAACAGCGTCACAGTACTGCAGAACTTTGAAGGCAGCGTGAGCTTACAAAGCCATGATATTTGTATGCAGTTATTTACATTAGTACACAAAGCCGTGACATTCGTACGAAGCTATATACATTAAAAAGACTAAACTCAGCGAATCGAATTTGTTGCAACTTTTTCAGGAGAGTGTGGATGGGTTTAATAAAATTTTGTCTCGGATTGGTGATTTCTGGCGTTACAGTTGTGGCGCAGGCTGGGGTAGAAATGCCCCGGCCTAACAACCATAGTGCTATCACCGACAATGATTTTTATCCGGCTCCTTCTAGCGCCGAAGTGGCGCTTGGAAAAGTACTATTTTTTGACAAAATTATCAGTGGT
>DTZW01000169.1:2099-28052 GCA_012961165.1 Gammaproteobacteria bacterium
GTTTGGCGCTTCCTATTGGTGAAGGCGGAAAAGGCTTAGGCGTTACCCGTGATACCGGTAGTGGTGGTGATGCTGTTCATGAGCGTGTTCCGCGTAATGCGCCGCAGTTATTTAATCTGGGTGCGAAAGAATTTGCCATTATGTTCCATGACGGAAGAGTAACTGTAGACAATTCACAGCCCTCAGGTTTTAACACTCCTGCAGGTGAACAGCTGCCTTCAGGTCTTGCTAACCCGTTGGCTGTGCAGGCCATGCTCCCTGTAACCTCAAGCGCAGAAATGGCGGGTCAAACAGGCGAAAACCCGGTAGCCGATGCCGCTGCTGAGGGAGATTTGGCTGGCGAGAATGGCGTTTGGAGCTTATTGACGCAACGATTACGCGCAATCCCCGAATATGTTGCTTTGTTTCGGGATGCTTATCCCGGGCAGATAACCACGGCTGACGATATTCAATTTAAAGATGCGGCCAATGCCATTGCCGCATTTGAAGCCACCGCCTGGCGCGCCGACAACAGTCGTTTTGACCAGTATCTGCGTGGCAATAATCATGCGTTGACCGTACGCGAAAGGAAAGGAATGGAACTATTCTATGGCATAGCAAATTGTAGCAGTTGTCACAGTGGCAAGTTTCAAACGGACCAAAACTTTCATGCGATTGCAATGCCACAGATTGGCCCCGGAAAGGGACATAATTCTGAGGGCTATTCTGACGGCCGCGAGGATTTTGGTCGTGAAGCCGTTACCGGCAATGAGAATGACAGATTTAGATTTCGCACGCCGACCTTGCGTAATGTTGCCCTCACAGCACCTTATGGACATGCCGGTGCTTTTGATACTTTAGAAGCAGTCGTTCGTCATCATCTAAACCCTGTTGAAAGCCTGCTTAACTATGACGCCAGTCAGGTGCGCATGCCGTCACGCGCCGATTTGGATGAACAGGATTTTGTAGTGATGAATGATTACTGGCGCGTAGAGCAAATCGCGCTCCGTAATGAGTTAGCTAGTGTTGATATAAATGAAGTGCAGCTTGTTGAGTTAATGAGTTTCTTGCATGCCTTTACTGATAACGCTTTTCTGGATGATCGACGAAACGTTCCAAGCAGCGTACCCAGTGGCATGACGTTGGCTGAGTAGGACAATATTGGGGTCAGAGTAAAGTGCCACAGTAAACTTATGTATTATTCGGTAATACCTCACACCATTAACTAAATAGTTCTGCTTTTCTGCGCCCAAATCGCATATCAAACTAACTCTTTATTTAATAAAAAGAGAACCTACCATCTGTAGGCTAGTACATCAGTGACCAGTCAGACATTGACCATTCGCTGCCGGAAAGCGGCCGCAAAACGATCTCTTTGCCGCTATCTGATGGTTGAAACCACGGCAGCGCATTCACCCCTAGGCCAACAGAAAATTACGTTGGCTAATCGTCCATCACCAGGTCAGCCAATAACCACAAACCCTGGTAGCGTTTAACCACTACTAGTCATACGGTTCCACTCTTTCATAAAACAAGCAGGCAACCGATCTATTTCGATACTCAGACTTTCGCTCGAAAAGCCCTGTTATAATTCCTATCCTCTGGGACTACCTCGCCGGCGCACCCACCGTTACAATCCTGGATGCTGTTTAGGCTGGTATGTTTGCAAGGGCTAGACTTTCCGGCCCTTTTCACCTAGTAAGTGCGCTTATGAGTAAGGCTCATATACGCACGATTAATAAATCCAGTGTTGTCTCCAAACGTCGCATCGAAATCAGCTGTCGGTCTCGCCGCGTAAACCTCTTCCAACGACTTCCTTTCATCTATTAAGACCACCATTCGATCTCGGACGGTAGAAAGCATTTCAACATAGGCTGAGAGCGTCTTATAGTCAGCAACCGGTCCATGCCCTGGGATAACCACGGTATCTTTGTCTATATTTGACAGCGTTTTTTCACAGAACCGAATAATCCCATCCAAGTCTCCACCATTGCCTGCATCGATGAATGGATAGCCCGCATTGTTGAACACGTCACCTAAGTGAACAGCATTAGAACCGCGGAAAATCACCGCTGTATCACCTGTCGTATGGGCAGGACCGAAGTGCATCAGTTCAATAGTCTGGCCATTTAAGTGAAACTGCATATCGTCATCAAATGTTATGTCTGGCCAAGCAGTCTCGGGGTATGCTTCCTGCTCATACGCCGTCACCACCAAATTGATCACATGATCTGTTTTCATCATTTCACGTGAATTCTCATGGGCGATCAGCCAGGTGCCTGCTGGACCGAGTGCCACATTGCCTTCTGCGTGATCGAAGTGCCAATGGGTGGTTACCGCAAAATCAATGCCATCGCCCCCCAGTTCACCTATGGCTTTTCTAATCCGCGGCATCACAACAGGGAACTGGTCGTCAACAATGAACACACCATCTGCGCCAATGTTGACCGCAATATTCCCACCCAGGCCAAACAACACATAAAGATCATCGGTAATCTTCTGGGTTTTGATGTCCATATTTACGTCCCAGTCAAACTCCGACATAAGCGTATCAAGGTCCCTGTTCTCTGGCAGGGGAGGACCATCGTGAGCCCAGCAGCTCAGCGAGAAAAAAAGTGTAATGAACGCAATAAACGATACAGCGCGTATGTTTCTCATAGCATTACTCCAGAAGTTTTCATTTTTATTGGATAGCTTCATATAAATATGGCAACGAAATATCCATTCGATAGTCCACTGTCGAATGGTTATCCGGGAATTCTTCATACCGATGGTCGATGCCTAGCAACTGGAGCTTCCTGTTAAGTTGTCTGGCACCATACACCAGGTTGTACTGGTCCCTTGAGCCACAGTCTATAAATAACCCTTTCAGGCTTTTTAGATTCTGTTGGGCCTCCGCATGATCAACCATCCTGACAGGGTCCCAGGCAAGCCAGTTGATCCAACGCTCCTCAATCATTTCACAGGTGTCGGTAGTCACTGGCAGTCGAACGCCATAGGGCGAGTCAGGGTCGGGGTCATAACTTGCCGCCATGGCAAGCATCATCAGGTGATGAAACTCTGAGCCCTGGACCTTCTTAGCACTGTGGATTTTCTCAATGTAGGCACGAATGTTGTAATCAACATTCGAAAGTGCACTAAGGACGCCCGGAAAATCTCCCCGGTAACATAGCTCAAAGTCCAGGTCTCCGGAATGACAGGCAATGGCAGCCCAGGTGTCTGCACGACGCAGTCCATGAACCAACGATCCATAGCCACCGGAAGATTTTCCGAAGATAGCCCGGTGGTCACGGCCCTGCCTGATTCTAAATCGGTTCTCTAGTACCGGAACCATTTCATCGCACAGGAAATCCTCCCAGTTACCCATTGCTGCTGAGTTAATGTACTGGTTGCCGCCAAGGGTCGTAAAACAGTCGGGGAACGCCACGATAACCGGGCCCATCGCACCACTGGCAATCAGCCTGTCCACTTGTTGAGGTACGTTTTCCTGAAACGCTTTCCATCCCACATGGCCAAAGCCGCTACCAGTGAACCCGACAATATCGACCATCAGCGGGTAGTCCTCTGTCGTTTGGTCATAACCTTCCGGCAGATATACCGCGACGCTACGGTCTGTTGGGTCTCCCAACAGGTTGTTTTTCAGCGCTTCAGAATGAACCTCAATGACCTCAATTCTGCCTTTGGGTCTGGCAAAGGGATGCGTTGGCAATTTTTACTCCTTAATCGAATCGTTGGTGTAGTGCATCGTGTACATCGGCAACCTGCTCAACAAGCTCTTCTACGGAACGCGCCCCAGCCTGAAAGATAGCAGTCATGTTGATGGCCATCCATTCAAAACCAAAGCCCTGGATTCGTTCTGCTGCGGCGAAGATTCTTTCCTTGTCTGCATAAAAACCCTTACCCGCATCATCACGTGGCGGTGTGTCCAGCATCATCTGGAATCCAATGCTACTAGCGTCACGACCGGCTGCTTCCGCATACTCCAGAATCTTTGATTTTGACGCAACAACCTGTTCATCACGCATCCGGGAGACCGCCAGCCAGCCATCACCCAGTTCACCAGTCCTTTTCATCGCGGCATCTGCAGACCCGCCAATCCAGATGGGTAAAGCCCCACCCTGGGGCGGTTTCGGTTCCATCGCAATCGCCTCAAACTGGTAGAAGTCACTGCTCGCACTAACACTTTCTTCAGACCAGTATCGTCGAAGCAAATTAATTGCTTCATCCATACGTCGACCGCGATTTCCGAACTCCTCCCCAAGGGCTTCGTATTCGGATTCCTGCCAGCCAACTCCGACACCGAGCCTGACCCGGCCACCTGACAGCGTGTCCAGCGTGCTGACCTGTTTTGCCGTTAGTGTGGGATTGCGCTGAGGCAATACCAGAACCTCGGTACCAAGACCGATACGGTCAGTTGCCGCGGCAATAAACGACAACATAACGATCGCTTCCATTATTGGCATCTGCGGTGGGTACATGGGCGCTGCACGTGTGTCAGTGGGATAACCCATCACCACATGGTCAAACATATCCAGTTGATCAAAGCCTATTTGCTCAACTGCCTGAGCCAACTTGATGATGCCCTCCGGGCCCCATCTGTAGCTCACCGAGGGAAACTCTACCGATAACTTCATTTGAACAATCCGGCCTGACTTAATCTTCTAGGGAACCTCTGATTAAGGTCTATTTTCGCCAGTACGGCGTCAGACGCGTACTCAGAAATTTGTTAACTTACAACATGTTAACAAATTTCCTCCGTGCGCCTCTTCCTTGCCCTGACAAAAATATCCTCTTAATCCGAGCTTCCCTAGCATACCAAACTCCCGATTTGATGATATTGTGACTTTCCATCCTCATAAAAGCCCCTAAAAAAGGACATCATTATGCTGAGCCTATCCATCCCCGAACACGTAGAACCCATCCGCCAAAAAGTCCTGCATTTTATCGAGCAGGAGATTTATCCGGTCGAGGCAGAGCTTCTGGCTGACAAGGTCAGCAGCCGACGCGGAAACCTCATGAAAGGCCTCATGCAGAAGGCTAAAGACCAGGGATTGTGGGCCCTGGGTCACCCGGAAGAAATCGGAGGCGGCGGTCTGCCTTTCATGGACTATGTGTTCGTCAATGAGGTCGTCGGTCGTTCAGAAATCGCCACAGTCGCCCTCGGCACTCATTCGCTGCAGGACTCGATCATGCTGCACCGATACGCAAATGATAAGTGGCGAAACAAATACCTGGAACCCCTGGTCGCCGGTGAAGTATTTCCAAGTTTTGGCATGACCGAGCCTGCCGTTGCAAGTTCAGACCCGACACAACTTCAAACCAGGGCAGAACTTGACGGTGATGAATGGGTGATAAATGGCCGGAAGTGGTTCACCTCTGGCGCTGGAAACGCTGCCTATACTACCGCTATGGTTCGAACAGAGTTTGATGTCCCTGACCACTCCGCTTTCTCGATGATAGTCGTGCCGACCGACACCCCTGGATATAACATTATTCGAGATGTAAAAGTCATGGGACAGGCAGATGGTCACTACGAGGTCGCCTATGACAACGTTCGCGTGCCCAAGGAGAACTTGCTGGGCCCACGCGGCCAGGGATTCAAGATAGCCCAGGACAGACTTGGCCCGGGAAGAATCTTCCACTGCATGCGGTGGCTCGGCCAAGCACAGCGGGCATTCGATCTCATGTGCGACCGGGCAAACAACCGTGTTGCCTTTGGCAAAAACCTTGGTGAACACCAGCAGATACAAAAGTTTATTTTCGACACTGCCGCTGAAATTCAGGCATCAAGGCTCCTCACCCTGCATGCTGCACAAAAAATAGATCAAGGTGACGAAGCCAGGATCGAGATTGGTTTGATCAAGGTGTTCGGCGCAAAAATGCTACACAACTCCATTGACCGCGCGATACAGGTTCACGGCGCACTGGGCGTAACGGAAGATACACCACTTGAGCGCATGTATCGGCATGCCCGATATGCCCGAATTTACGACGGCGCTGATGAGGTCCATGTTATGACCACTGCCAGGCGTATTCTCCGTGTCTATAACGACGGTGCAAAATTCGACTTCGGTCTGCGGTAGGAATACACATGTCAGAGGCATCAGCAGCCAGGTTTTATTTCTCTTTCCGTTCGCCTTTCGCAGCCATTGCATTCTATCGACTGCGACGTTCTCCGCTGTTCAAGGACGTGAAGTTCGAACTTATCCCTCTATGGCCAGAGAATATCTTTGGCGGGCATATGGAGAATCCAGCGGATAGCCTGTTTAAGGTGGCATATATTTTTTCAGACGCCGCACCGCACGGCAGGCAGAGGAAGCTGGCCTGCCCTCTATACAATTTAAAGCAAGCGCTGAACAATTTAAGCTACCTGCAGGCATGGATTACAGCAAAGAGAAAGTCGGGCTGAAGATGCCGGAAGAGCCGTGGGGGATTACCCATTTAGCCTTTCTTTATGCGCAGGTAAAAGGCAAAGGCTGGGCATTTGCTGATGCGGTTTTTTGGGGGAATGACCGCCTGCCTTTCCTGCACAAGGCGATCACCAACTCAGAAGTGCTCTCCGTGACTAGCGAGGGCAGTTTGCGGGAAGTTCAGACCTCGCGGTGTTAACGACAATAACTTGCGCGTCACTAACACCGCTGAATCTTGATCAACGAGCGACTTCGGCTAGAGATCCAATGGACGGTAATACTCCCTGCCCTGGCTGACGTAATCCCCCATTAACTGCATAAAGGTTTCACCGGCAGATCCTTCCTCTGTCAGGGTCAGGTTCTGGCGAATAAAGTTAACGCTGTCGGGATTCAACTCCCGGGCCATCTGCCAATAGACTTCGGCCTTTTCTTTTTGTCCGTGTACTCGAAACAGGTTCGCAAGACGAAAAGCAGCGTCTGCTTTCAGCTGATCAAAACTGTGACCCCGAATATTGCCGGTCACCGCCTCTGCGGACTGAACAAACTCGCTATCGGCGCCTTTCGTCACCCAGTCCTTCAAGGCGGGCGTGTAAACGTCGTTACCAAAAGTAACAGCCTGCTCACCTTCTCCTATCGCATGGGTCTTGGAATAGGTGCCCTCGTCAATCCGAACAATCCTGCCCTCTTCATCGATCCAGGCAGATGAGGGAACGTTCACAAAGTTAAACGCACTACTGATAATGTGGTCTACATCCACGACCTGGATATAGGTTGGATTGGCCGCATCAAAAATTGGCCCGGCTGCCGCTTCACCGCCGATGTCCTCGGCCGCACAGATAATAACAAAATTGGGATCGTTGATTTCTTCATAGACTTGTTGCCACACGGGCACATCAAGAAAGCATCCTCACCACGATGACCAGGTCACGATCAACGCTTTTTTACCTTTAAGGTCTGCCATCCTGACCACATTGCCTTTCCGATCCGTGACTTCGAACTCCGGCGCCATGGCATCGTCCATCATGTTTCGTCGTTTCGCAGGTATCTCGGCAAAACTCCACACACCGGCTTCACGATCATCCACACAGGGCTGCTCCAGCAGGTCAGCAAACGCCGTCAAATCAAACCACTGTTCACCCTCAACCGTCGGTAACAGCTCGTCATTCAGCGGAATGCACATGTCTGCGTAACAGGCGCCGTCTGGTTTCAGCTCAAACCCGTTGATGCGACCAAGGTCTTCCGGCTTAATCAATAAATTGTCGCCGCCGCCTGTTTCAGAAAGGGTAATAGTCCTGCCCTGATACAGTACAGTGGCACTACCGTTTGGATGTATCGGTGTTTCTTGAAACGGGTGTCGAAGCTCCGGGTATGCCATAAAGGCTTCAGCCATGTGCGTGCTCCTTATCCAGAATTGAAGGGTGTTGAATTAAACGTATGAACCCCATATTACGTTACTTTGAAAGCTTTGACTCAAACTCAACCATAAAAACACAGGTAGGCAGTATCAACAGGAACCTGTAGCTGGAACTTACTATCACCTGGCACATGAAACTCAGCGCCCTCTCTAAATGAGTGCCAATCGCTGTTCCCAGCCAACTTGACGTTCAATTCACCCACCACCACCCGCATCAGTTCCGGTGCATCTGTGCCAAATTCATATTCGCCCTTCGCCATAACGCCTACAGTGACTGGCTTGTCATGGCCCTGCAATGCCAGAGACTGAACATTACCTTTGAAGTATTCGTTGTGCGTGATCATGGGTTGAACTCCTGTTCGGTTTGATCGCCACCAAACTCAGATCGCGAGTTGGCAAATATCCTTATTAGAGGATTTTCTCACGCCCAACAGGTCAACACCAATCATCAATATCATGCCGAGATTGCTTGCTGATAAAAAAATCGAGCTCATCTGACCTCGCTTTTTGTTAGCTCGATTTCTTTTCGAATTCAGGACAACAGCTTCTTCACTCCGACACTGATTTTCCGCACACCGACTGCTGTACCCTGAATAATCATTAAGAAAGTCACCTGAAGTTGCTCCACCACCGTCGCTGCACCTACCTGATCCATGCGAGTCTGGAAGCTGCGCAACGTCGGGTTTTCATCCGCCAGTTGCTTTACCCGGGATGAACCGCGGCCCAACATGTAAAGAGCCCCCGCCAAAAAGAGGACACCCGGAAGAATTGGTACTATCAAACCCACAACACCCATCACCAGGAATATAATGCCCAGAGTCAGGTAAAAGAGTTTTTCTGCGCCACTAACCATTGTTTTTATCTCATCTGATTACTTGGTCATAAGAGTGCAGAATCCGTGCCAAATGCCCAGGAACCTCATATACCATTGATATTTATAGTATTATTTTTAACTTTCGCGAGGACCGTGAAAGCCTGATAACTAAAAGCGCGACAATGTGGTGAGAAATACCAACACTCGACACAAACCCCGGTCCGGAAACCGGGATCTGCAATCCAATTAATCACATGTCAAGATTAACCATCCAGAGATGCAAAGTTCTTACCTTCGCTCACCAACTTCTTAAGCAGGTCAGAAGGTTTCCAGACTTCGTCACCGGTTTCCTCGAAAAACCGTTCCATATCTGCCAACACATTATCCAGCCCCTGTGTATCGGCGAACCACATCGGGCCACCCACATAAGTCGGAAATCCATATCCGTTGACGTAGACAGTATCGATGTCGCCTGCCCGCAGGGCATGGCCCTCTTCCAGCAACTTTGCCCCTATGTTCACCAGAGGATACATACAGCGCTTCAAAATCTCGTCGTCAGAAAAGTCTCGACGGGTATACCCTAGATCTTCTGATACTTTCGCGATGACTGCATCCGCTTCAGGATCAGGACGCGGTGTTCGGTCGCCTTCTGCATACTGGTAGTAGCCTTTGCCGTTCTTCTGGCCGTAGCGACCTAATTCGCATAGTTCATCCGGAATTCTGGCGGTCACTTCGTTGGAGCCCCCCATCATTTTTCGGGCGCGCCATCCCAGGTCCAGGCCAACCATATCGTTCATTGTAAATGGGCCCATGGCCAGACCAAAATCAAAGATCACCTTGTCCACCTGTGCCGGAGTTGCACCTTCCAGGATCATCAAAGCTGCCTGACGTGTGTATCCGCCCAGCATCCTGTTACCGATGAAGCCAGGGCAGTTTCCTGCCATCACTGAGACTTTTCCTAACCGCTTTCCAAGTGCCATAGCCGTACCAAGCACTACCGGCGATGAATCCTTTCCACGAACAACTTCCAGGAGTCGCATGACGTTTGCGGGGCTAAAGAAATGCATTCCGCACACAAATTCGGGTCTGTCCGTCACCCCGGCAATCGCGTCTACATCAAGCCCTGAAGTGTTTGTTGCAAGCAGAGCGCCCTGCTTCATCACTTTGTCTAGCCGCGCGAATATTTGTTTCTTCAAGTCGAGGTTTTCATAAACAGCCTCAACAACGATATCTCCGTCACCGAGGTCATCAAAATTCTCAGTAGGAATAATCAGCGACATCCGCTTATCCATTTCTTCCTGGGTCAGCCTTCCCTTGGAGACAGTCCGCGCGTAGTTGCTCTCGATCACATTTATGCCACGGGCAAGATTCTCAGGCTCGTTGTCATGAACCCGCACGGGTATACCAGCGTTGGCAAAACACATGGCAATACCGCCACCCATTGTGCCAGCACCAATGACAGAGCCTTTGTTAATGTCCAGCAACGGAACATCTTTAGGCAGACCCGGGATCTTGTTCGCCGCCCGTTCAGCAAAGAAAATGTGGATCAGTGCTTCACGCTGTGGATCAGACATACATTCCGCAAACCTGGCGCGTTCCACGGCCATACCCTCGTCAAAGCTTTCAGCATTCACTGCAGCTTCAATACATTGAAGAATCTGCGCTGGCGCAAACTGTCCGCGGTGAGTCTTATCCAGGTTGGCAGCGAATTTTTCGAACAGTGTCGTATTGCCCCGATCAGCTGAGACCTTGTCTTCGAGGTCGCGAATCTTTCGTGTCGCTGCACCAGCACCAATGATTTCCTGGGCATAGGCAATTGCGTCATCAACGATGTCACCGCTGGCAACCCGGTCGACGATACCCATGGTTAACGCATCAGGCGCCATTATTGGGTTGCCGGAAACAATTGCCTGGACAGCCGCTTCTGCGCCAATAAGTCTCGGTAATCGCTGAGTACCACCAGCGCCAGGGAGTAACCCCAGTTTCACTTCCGGCAAACCAACAGGAGCAGTCGCTGCGGCAATTCTGTAATCACAGCAAAGCGCAACTTCGAGCCCACCGCCAAATGCCGTTCCGTTGATGGCGGCTATGATTGGTTTGGTGCTGCCTTCCATCTTGTCCAGAGCCTCACCCAGGCCCACACCCTCGGTTGCAGCAGCGCCAAACTCGCTGATGTCAGCGCCGGCAATAAACGCTCTGTGCATTCCCGTCAAAACAATAGCCTCGATGGCATCATCAGCCAGGGCGCTGCTTACGCCGTCAAAGAGCCCCTGCCGGACACCCGATGACAACGGGTTTACGGGTGGATTATCGATACTGAGGAGTGCGATGTTGCCACGAGCTTCGTAATGGACAGTGCCTTTCATTGGATCTTCTCTCATTCAAATCGCGCGAGTATATCCCAGTTGGCCAGAGAGTACTTAGTCCGGATTTATACCGCCTGTATATCGGTGATAGAAGACTTTGGTCAATTTGGTACTATTGGCCTCCCAAAAGTCCTCAGTAACTCAAGTGGCCGATAAAACTCCAGACCTGGCACCTCCAGAAAAGATACTTCCGGCGCTAATCCACCACTATTCGCTGGAAAACCCGGCTGGCTCTGTTTCAGATACCGCCCGCTTGATTGACCTGTTGCCGAAACTCCCTTCACTTTCAGCCGAAGATCACCTTGATACACTCGCAGCTCAACTGAAGATCCAGGAGCCCGGCGGCGTATTCTCGAAAGATGATATGGCGGTGATTGCTTTCGTTGATGAGGCCGTGACCGAGGTCCTTGCCCGGACTGACCTCGACTTCAAGGTCGAATCCTTTATCCGGAACATTGCTCCGCGGGTTGCTGCACTTGGACTCACGAAAGATATTCACGCGGTCACAGACCCGAACGAACTGTTCGATCTAATGGACCTGATCATTGAAGAATGCATCGGATGGAGTGAGGATCTGGGTTTCCTCGGGCATCAGTTTATGGAAAAAGTCAGCGAAACCATATCTGGCTATTCAAGTAGTCGTCTTTCAACAGCGCAATGCATCAAGGAATTAAAGGCCGTCTTCAAAAAGGAAGCGCCGCTGTTCAAGCGGCTTGAGAAGAGACTCTGCGAGCGCGAACTGAACGTACTTTCCGGCAAGAAAGGTGAGTTCATCAGCGCTGAGGCCCTGAACAAGGCGATGACTGGCAATCAACTGCCACTGTTCATTATCTTTATGCTGCAGGGACCCTGGTACGAATTCCTGCAGGATGTCTACATTCATTTTGGCGGTGACAAGTCCAAAGAATGGCAGAATATTCTCAAACTGACCGATGCCATCATGTGGTCATTACAGCCGGGGAAAGACAGTACGAAACGATCTGAACTGACTCAAAGTGTTCCTGCCCACATCAAGTCATTCTGCAAGAAAGCTAACTTTGACACTAAACTCGTCATCTCTGCGCTTGCCGACCTGGAGGCAGAGTACGAATCAATTAACGCCGGCGATCCGTCCGAAGGCTGCGATTTCGACTTGCTGGAAACAGACAATTCCATGGCTGCAGTATTACAGGAAGCATCAAGAAAGACAGTCGACGAAATAAAGAAAATTCCGCTTGGCCAATGGTTCCTGTATGACGACCCCGCTGAACCGGAAGAAAAAGTCGCGCGGATAAAACTCATACTGAATTGGACAGAAACAGAACAGCTTTTATTGACCAACCACAACCGCCGAAAAGTAGTGCACATGTCTTACGGCGAAATGATGAATCACCTCAATTCCAGCGTACTCAGAAAACTGAACCCAATGAAGTCCGCCGCCGAAACATTCAAAGCTCACCTGTTCGCTGTATTGAAAGCCGTCAGCAACCAGAACAAGAAAGAGAAACAGATAGAAGTTCAACATGAACGCCGCGCTGTATCACAGGAGTATTCGCACCAGCGAAAAGAAGACCTTGAGAAAGAGCTGGTGCTGCTGGGGCAGCAGGCAGAGAAAAAGAAAAACCGCGCGATGATTTTGCGCCACAAGATCCAGAAGAAATACGATGCCGCAGCAGCAACCGTAAGCTCCCTGAAACCGGATGCCTGGGTAACGCTTTCCATCATGGAAGGCGTCCAGACGCCCTGCAAACTGGTGGCAATCATCGCATCCAACCAGACCTACATATTCGCGAACAGGGCTGGACTAAAGGTCGGGGAGTACACCGCAAGTCAGCTGGCACACATGATCGTCACGGAAAACAGCGAGATCCTGGATACCGGAGCAGAGTTTGAAAGCGCACTGGCAACCATTGTCTCAGGGCTACGAGAGGACAAATCCAAGAGCTACGAAGAGCTGACCGGTGACTCATCGTAGCGTTACGATCATTTAGGAATTCCCTAACCACATCACCAATCTACAGGCATCTTCTTGATTACCGACAATATTACGTTCGATAAACTTCTGTCTGATATAGACCTGCAGATCGAAGTGTTAAACGCTATCGCTGCAGACAATCCGATTCTCAATGAACAACTGCGTCTGTTGCTCGAATCTCGCGAGATGCTGGTCTTACAGGAGATGGAAATGCACAGACTAGAGGATTTGATAGACCAGGATGAACTGGGCGACCATACCGCCATAATCGATCAGCAAGCTGATGAAGCCTGAGTTTTGGCCTTTTGAAAGGAATGACACTGAGGCTGTCACCACCCTTCTTAGGGCAGTCCTGCCTGATGAACAGCCCCACAATGAACCGAGCGCTGTTTTAGAGCTCAAACCGTGAACGGACGATTTATGTTTTGTCGCAACCATGGACAGCACCATAGGTGGATTCGTTATGGGCGGTTTTGATGGTCATAGGGGGTGGTTATACCAACCCGACCGATCACCTGCGCAAGCCAGGTTGTGAGAAATTGAACCTACAGGTTCGAGATGGCAATGCCTCGGCCGAGTGGTTCTACGAATCGCCTGGGTTCATACCTGGGTTCATAAAGGAACCACGGACCAGTATGGGGAAGCTGCTCGTCTAGCGGTTCTTTTCAAGAGAGACAGGGTTCCCAACATTAAAAACCCCAGCGTCATACCGGGCACCAGCGCGTCGTTCCACATCCGGCGGAAAAACCCGTCTTTTCTCTGTAAAGTACCGCGCCCGGAAATCGCCGTCAGTTGCCTTATTGTACGTCGCGTACAATGCCCTGCGGGATACAGCACTGAAGTTTGCCGCTGAGCGGTGCGGAACATAGGAATCGAAAAGTACAAGATCACCCGGAGCGGTTTCAGCGTGCACCCACCTAAAGCCCGCAACCGCATTATCGGACAGGGTAAGGTCTTCATTCATGTCGAGCAAATCATCCAGCCTCGATGTTGTTGCAATTTCCAGGCAACCATTGTCTGTTGTTCCCTGGTCAATGCTCAACATCATGGTGACATGAAATCGTTGCCCGAAGGCGGTAAACGCTGGTGCATCCTGGTGGGCAGAAAAACCCTGCCCTCCGGGGAGTTTGAAGTTTATTTTCTCCTTGAACAGCGCCGCGCGTTCGTTAATCAGCAGAGATAACAGATTCAGGTTTGCATTCCCCTGCAACAGCTCTGCGTAAACGGGTTCATATTGCAGAAAATTTTCGATTCGGCACAGGGTACGGGCATCGCCGTCAGCCCCTTCAAAGTATTTCATCCACTTGCCAGCCACTTCCGGCCTTGCCTGTAAGTCATCGGTAGCTGATGTGATCGAAACCATTTCATCTTCACTGTACCAGCCTTTTATGTGAAGCCAGCCAAAGCGGTCCCAGTGATCCAGTTGCGCCTCAGAAATTGGCTCCCGGCAATGACGCGCCAACATCGCGCGATAATATTCGAGGTTCGGCCTGTCCGCTTGCGGCTCCTTTGCGGCCTCATCCCATGCACGCAGGCGCAATGCGTCCCTGAAGCCCGGACTGGCTTTGAAGGCGGATAAGGCTTCATCACTCATTGGACCGCCCTGGTAATCCAGCGTCTTCCGGCTTGCCGGAGATAACTTCGCGACGTATCCCAGGGTAGTCACTGCCAGGTAGCGTTTCGCATCTACATGGGCACCTACCAGCGCGGAGATTTCTGGCTGCAAACCGATGGCGACCAAATACTCTGCGCCCAACCTGTCGTGGTCCCGGGCACCCAGGCCTTCCATCTGCAACGCCTCTGGATTGCACCAGTGACCAACGTCATGAAGCAGCGCCGCAAGTACCATGTGTTCACCAGCACCCGCCTTAATTGCGAGACCCGCAGCCTGTAACCCGTGTTCGAGCTGGCTTACAGGCTCGCCGACATAACCCACTTCTGAAAGGTTCTCGAGGGACTTCAACAGCTTAGTAATGCTCATGCAGGTATTTTACACATCCCACAGCCATCAACGATGAGTTCCGGCGTTAACGCTGGATCATTCTCCTTTCGGTCACACTGGAACGGAGGTATCCTGCCGTTCGCCTTAAAAAACCTGCCCGGAAGCCGAGCGCCATGAGTCAACCAATTGATCAGTTCCTGGGGGTACAGAATGTCCCTGGCGTTGTTGCACTGGGGACGACAGCTGGTGCGGTCTGCTTAACACCTATTTCCGGGGTGACCCGATCCAGACCCTTCCCTTGTATGATCAGGCCTGTCTGGACACCCTGAACGGATTTGAACGTCGCTTCTATGAACTTGTCAGCTAGCGCAGGCGCTCGACCCAGAAACGTGTACCACCGGCCACACCTATCGGCATTAATATCAGGTTCACGACAGGCACCGTTAACAGCAGATAGGCAGGTAATCCGAACATCAAGGCATCAAATCGCCTTGCTCTCATACGTGATTGCAACTCTCTAAAGGAAACATCGTTGTTGTCCGCTGCGTAGTCTGCGTACTGGATAGACATCATCCAGGCCCCGAACAAAACCCAAAGAAACGGCGCGACCGTGTTGATAACCGGAATAATGGTGATCAACAGCAAACCCAGCAACCTTGGTAATATATAGCGTAATTTTCCCAGTTCCCTTGCAACCGAGCGCGGCAGGATTAACCAGGGAGATACTGTCGATACCGGCGCAGAGCCCGTCAGTGCCTGTTCCACTTTGATCGACAGGATTGCATTAAAAGGCGAGGCAATGATGTTCGCCACAAACGTAAAAACAAAAAGAATCAGTACCAGCAGTACGATCAGCGAAATGCCCCAGACCAGCCAGTAAAGTGCGGACATCCAGTCAGGAAACCAGGCCACGATTATGGCAACCCAGTCGTCGAAATGGGAATAGGACAACACCACCAACAACGTCAGCACCACAGCATTAATAAGACACGGAACAATGAAATATCGCCGCAGCCCGGGACGGCGGATTAGCTGGAAACCATCAAGGAAACATTCTAGACCAGTCATCGTATTTGTAGGTAATAATCCCTGATGGGCAGGCTGTATGGGTGATCACGAAGCCCCTCAACCGGGCTTTCATCGATACCCTTAAAACTTTTGTCCTGGTCGTACCGGATGGAGTGGGTCACTGAATGATTGCTTAACGCGACCAATTGCTTGTTAATGTTCAAACGAACCATGCCTAAACCCCGGATTCAACTGCTATCGGATGCCTTCCCAGGCGTTAAGCCTTGGCAACTCTCCATTGTCCACCAGGGATGAGTTGTTATCAAAATGCTTTACGGTTCTTTTCTCCAGATCGTATTTAGGCCAACCGGGTTCATCGCCCTGAATGAAGCTGGTCCAGACACCATGCATCTCATCCGAAACAGCCTGGGGCAACTCACCCTCGCCGATAAAGGCGTCAACGCCGGAGGACGTCAGCGTATTGAAAACAAAGGGTATTTCGAGCGCATGAGTCGCTTTTAGATGGGCGTTTCTGGACTCCCAGTCAAACTGGTACATCCAGGTGTCTGCACCCCTCGCTACCCGATCTTCCGCAAGACGAATCGCCGGAATCTTGAAGGTGAAATCGGTGCCTAGCTCAATCGCGAGTTCAGTTTCTGTGGCGCCGGGCAGCATCTCCCGGTACGCCTCGACCAGTGATTCTCTGCCGTAGGCCTTGGCCTGGTATCGCAGTTTTTCCGATGACATTTTCTCCGTCACAAAAAGCGTATTTTCATCCTTGTTGGTTCCAATCAGCACGGGAACAGTCGCGCCTACACCCGCCCGGATGGATTCGCGAAGTGGCATTGGCAGCACTTCATTTTGTTCGACCGGATAAAATGCCTGCACACCATTACCTATGTTCATCTGGTTATAGCGCACATCCACCCGAGCTTGTGCCTCAAGGATGTCCAGCACACTTGCCGACTTCAGCTCATCAATAGATTCGACACCAAGCTCGTCCATCAACAAATCTGCAACCACCTTCCCGACGTCATCCGTCAAGGTGTGGTGCGTCGCGCCGCTTTGCGGGATCGCGCGTCGAAACAGGCCCTGCGCCTGCTCGCAGCCGAGTAACGTTGCAACCGAAAAGCCCCCTGCGGATTCGCCCGCGATGGTGACCTTCGATGGATCACCCCCGAAACCTGAAATATTGTCCCTCACCCATTCCAGTGCTTTGATCTGGTCACAGATACCATTAATACCGGAGGTGGCATAATCATCGCCGAACCTGGACAAGTCAGTGAACCCCAGCGCTCCCAATCGGTAGTTGATCGACACGACAACGATGTCTCCGTTTAGTGCAAAACTGGTCCCGTTGTACCATGGCACCGCACCCTGGCCTGACCTGTAAGCCCCCCCATGAATCCAGACCAGCACGGGTCTCTTTTTTTGATCGATTGCCGGCGTGCAGACATTCAGGAAGAGGCAATCTTCATTCCAGTTCACTGGCACTGAGTCAGTCATGCCACCGGAAGGTAGCTGTGGGGCGGCTGGTCCGAACCTGGTTGCGTCACGAATGTCATCCCATGATGCCGGCGAAACCGGTCGCTTAAATCGTCGGTCCCCAACCGGTGGTTCGGCATATGGAATACCATTAAACAACAGGACCCCTTTTTTCTGGCGCCCAAGAACAAGACCGTGTTGTGTTGAAGTAATTGGAGATTGCTGTTCTTCTATCGACATAAGCGTTACTTTTGTCACCTGTGAATTTATGCAAACGACCTCGATTGTATGGCCTCTGACTCAATGAAACAAATTCCAAGCATCAGTCTTCGTGAGCTAAAGACAAATAACCGTGAAACGATCGAAAGTCTTGCGAATGCCTGCCAGTACTGGGGGTTTTTTCGGCTGGTTGATCTAGACCTTAAGCAGGGATCAGCGGACCAGTTACTGGCAGCAATGAAGGTTTTTTTTGATCTGCCGCACGAAGAGAAGAGACAACTATCGCGAACAGAGAAAAGCCCGTGGGGCTATTTCGATCAGGAACTCACGAAGAACAAGCAGGACTGGAAAGAAATCTTTGACCTTGGCCTGGATCAGGCTGATCCACATAGTCAAAGTCAAACGCCCTGGCCCCCGAGTCTACCGGGGTTTCGCGAAACGATGCTTCACTGGCACCACTTGTGCGAAACAATCAGCCTGACACTGCTTAAATCCATTATGCAGTCCCTCCGACTGCATCAATCTTCATTAGCGCAGTATTTCACCCACGGTAATTCCAGTTTCCTTCGACTGAACCACTACCCGGTTTGCAAAGCGCCAGCAGATCCAGAAGAAGATTTTCCTACTGAAGGCCACCTCGGGATATACCATCACACGGACGCAGGTGCGGTAACGGTGTTACTGCAGGATGAAGTCTCTGGCTTACAGGTACGTCATAACGACACCTGGACAACCATTGCCAGCGAGAATGACAGCCTGATTATCAATGTCGGCGACCTTGTCCAGGTATGGTCCAACGATCGCTACAAGGCGCCGCTACACCGTGTTCTGGCCAACAGTAAGCAAGACCGTTTTAGCGCCGCTTTCTTTATGAACCCTGATTATTCTACTAACTGCATTCCACAGACTGGAGATAAGCCGCGCTATCGATCCGTAAACTGGGATGAGTTCCGATCCGCAAGAGCGGCGGGTGACTACGCGAACATCGGGGACGAAGTACAGATCAGCGACTATCGAATCTAACGTTAAGTGTCGGGTCGTTCGCCTGCAATAATAGAAACCCGCTCACCGTAACGCTCATGGGGATAGTAATCCCAGATCGCATGATGCTGCGTGCAACGATTGTCCCAGAACGTCAGGGTGCCAGGCTCCCAGCTCACTCGACACGTTAACCTTGGCACTGTCGCAATATGATCGAACAGAAAACCTAGCAGCGCTTTCGATTCACCCGGGTTCAAGCCCTTAATGTGCGAGGTAAAACCGGAATTTACGTACAGCACCTTCCTGCCTGTCTCCGGGTGGGTCACCACCACAGGGTGCTCATTTTTCGGGTAGCCGCCTTCAGGTGGCGTACTTTTATAGGCACCGACATAGGGCAGCGCTCCGTCATGCACCGCAACCAGGCCACCAAGAAGTTCTTTCATCGTTTCCGAGAGCATGTCATAAGCCAGGTACATGTCGGCATACATCGTATCGCCGCCCCCATAATCGGGGACCTGCTTCATGTAGAGCATGGAACCCATAGGCGGATACTCATCGCAGGTGACATCTGTGTGCCAGCCATTACCGGCGGTATAAGCGGAATCTTTTGTGGTCTTCACCACTAACATTTCAGGATCGCCAGTCCCTTTATAATTCATCGGATGGGTATGCAGCTTGCCGAACCTGCGTGCAAAATCCTTGTGCTGGTCCCTGGTCAGTTGCTGCTCGCGAAAAACCAGCACCCCCCAATCAAGAAACGCCTGGTGAATACCAGCGAAGGCTTCGTTATCAAGAGGGTTAGATAAATCTACATCCCTGATTTCTGCCCCAATATGCGGGGTTATAGGCGTCACATTCATAACAACACCTTGACACAGTTCGTGCCCTAAAGCATGTTTCGCAGCATTAACTCTGGCGGATGGAGTTCCAGGTATGTCTGGCCATCGATATAGGCACTCGGATGGCGTTTTCTAAAGTAATTAATTAGCGTTATCGGCACGATCACCGGAACAAGGCCCTCACGGTGCGCATCGATTAGCCGCAAAAGCTCAGCCTTGTCCTCTGCTGCCAGCGATTCCTTGAAAAAACCCATGATGTGCATCAACACATGGGCGTGCTTTTTTGGCGTAGTCAGGACTTTCATGGCACGCATCAACAGCGAAATATAGTCCCTGCAGCGGGCTTCAATGTCGCTGGTACTCACCCCCGCCACTATCCTGCCAAGTTCCCGGTAAGCTGGCTCGTCATGGGCGAGTATTGCGAACTTCTGAACTGTATGGAATTTCACCAGGGCATTGCTATCGACACCACCTTCCACCAACTGTAGCCAGCGGTGATAGAGAAACACACGTTCCAGAAAATTTTCGCGCAACCTTGTATCGTTCAACCTGCCTTCTTCTTCGATAGGCAAGTTGGGATACGCCTTTATTATTTCTTTGGCGTAGATGCCAACGCCGGTCCTGTCAGGTGGGCCGTCATTGTTCTGAGAGACCTTTACCCTGGCCATTCCACAGCTGGGGGAATCTTTTTTGAGAATATATCCGGACACCTCATGCAACGCTGGCGTCGTTTTCTTGCCATAGGCACTGAGCGCTTCTGTGTAACGAAGTGTTCGGTCTGCGTTACTTACGGCTTCTGTAGTGCCATTTTCGCCTTTAATCAGACGAATCGTCGGGCGAGGAATACCAAGACCAATGGCAACTTCAGGGCACAGAGGCACAAAATCAAAGTAAGTGGCAAGTGATTCAGTCGCATAACGGAACTGCTTGTGTCCACCGTCAAACCGGACTCCATATCCGACCAGACAGCTGGATATTGCAATTTTCGGTTTAATTTCCTTTGGTTTAATTTCCATCAACGTTTCTTAAATCAAGGACCCGACCATCCAGGTCTACGGGCAAATCAAGACCAAGCTTTTCGCCAAGCGTTGGCGCGATATCAATACTGTGGACCACTTCGGTTATCACCCCAGGTTCCACACCTGCCCCATAGAAAATAACAGGCACCCGCCGATCATAATCATAGACAGACCCATGGCTCGTCCCCTCATCAAAATAGATGAGGCAGGTTTCACTCAGTTGAATAAAAAAATGGGGCGATTTTCCAGGGACAAAAGAATTACGATACAAACGGCTAACTGGATCATTCGAAGCCTCTAGTTCCGCCGGCGTCCAAACTGCCTCAATGTAAGCCTGTTCTTCGAGGTAGCGCTCCATTGAGTCAACCACCTGCTCCACAGTTGTACCCATCTGCTGTGCATAGGTGGCACTCACCGTACCGCCGGCTCCTGAAAAACTGACCAGGTCTCTAGGGTCACCAAAAGGCGCGGTGAAATCGACATATAATCGCCAATAGAGTTGCAGTATGGCTTTCTCAATAGAAATTCGACCCCCATCGACCGGACACTGCATTCCGCCGGTTTCTACCAACCATTCTGGTAACGGTAAAACCCCATGGTCGGAAGACAGGGCAACAACGTAGTCCCCCCCTAGACGCTCATCTAGAAACGCCAGTAATTCACCTATCGTCGTATCTATACGGGCAAGCGTATCTTCTGATTCACCGCTATAAGGGCCATAGCGATGGCCAACCACATCCAAAGACGAATAGGATATCGCCAGCAAATCCGTCACCCCTTGCTGGCCAAGCCTCTCTTCATCGACCACCCGTTTCGCCAACTCAGTGGTCGCCAGATCCAGAAACGGAGACGCGTAAAAACGCGCTGCGCGTTCCCCCAGTTCACCCGTATTTACCGGATGTCCGGAATGCCGAAGATACTCCCCGGATTCACCGGCATAATCGTCGACCCTGAGTGAGCCAGCCTTGTGTTCCCATGTCTCTGGGTAACGCGCGGCAAACCCGTCAACAAAAAAATTATCCCCACTGAATGCCTGCACATAATCAGGCAGCGGACCGTAGTATCCCGAGCTGGTGAATTTTGCCACGCTCATTTCATACCAATATACTCCGTCCGCATTTTTACCGGCCATTGTGATCGCCGACCTGTCCTTCCCCCCCACAGAAAAAACTCTTGATTCGGGTGAGTTTGCTTTAAGCCAGTCACCCAGTGCGGTGGCGGTCATTGAATTGGGCGACCGATTGAGTTCTGTACCAAACACCCGATGGGCATCATCAAGGTCATCGACACAGTAACGCTGTTGCCCCGTGACATGATCGATATAACTATTGCCAGGAATTCCGGCCTTGCCAGGGTTGACGCCGGTAGAGATTGCGACATGACCGGGACAGGTATTGGTTACGCCATGATCCAGCCTGGCATTGGTATATACGCGACCTTGGCGCATCAGGCGACCAAGCCCTCCCGTCATATCCACGCTGAGCCGGCCGGGGCTGAGTTGGTCAACCGAGACCAACAACACCAGTTTCGGTGAACCAAATGCACCTGGGCTCTGTGCAAGCAGTGACAATGCAAGCAACGGCAGGGCAAAAATAAAAAAAGATCTAAAAAGGATAAACATAATCAAAGATCAAAACTGTGAGCATGGCATCGTGCAGGAACAACCTGGTTCAATCAACACTCAATCGAGCCACACACTGTCAGGCACTGCTTTCTCAGCCACCATACGGTCAATGGAAAGAATAACAATGGGGGTTACCGGCACATCATCATATTCACCAACGGTACTGGTCTCGGTGACTTCGATCATGTCCACCACATCCATTCCAGAGGTGACTTTTCCAAACACCGCATAACCGAATGACTTACAGGTGGTCGGCTTATAACTGCCTCGCGCCCGGGCTGCTGCAACGGTTGCTTCGTCTTTGCGGGTGCAGCTTTTTTTACCATGATTCAGACGCTTATTGGCGACCACATTAATAAAAAACTGGCGGCTGGCAGAATCAATCTCGTTCATCCTGGCCATGGCTATGGTCCCTCTAACGTTCGAAAGACCATTGTCGGCTTCATTGATGATCATTTCGCTTTCCTCGGCTTCTGCCATGTCCAGGTAATAGCCACCTCCCTGAACCATAAAACCCGGTATCACCCGATGGAATATAGTGTCTTTGTAAGCACCCGAGTCTACAAGGCCAAGAAAATGGGCAACGGTGACCGGCGCTTTTTCTTCATCCAGTTCGATCATTATCTCGCCCAGATTGGTACTGATCAGGACATCTTCAGCTGGCGCCGAAATGGCGCAGCACGAACAGGAAAACGCGATGAGCAGCCTCTTCATATTAAAGATACTGACTTTTCGCCCAGACCGTAAATTCACCAGCATCGTAAAACTTTCCTTGTCCGTCACATTCTTCGTGCTTTAATTGATTAACAGAGACATCAAAAAAGCGGCTCAAGATCTTGCTGCCTCGCGGACAGTCGACCCTATCAACATTCTACATTCTACATTCTGCGTCCAACACCCAACACGCTACATCCTACTGCCGACTTCAGGGTCACTGGTCTCTATAAACACAACAATCCGGTTTTCTCACAGGGCTTCGGCTTCTCCTCCGATCAAACCAAAATCCCTTACAAGTATAAAATCGATCGAAGGTGACATTTTCAAGCTGAGTTTCTTCCATTGCTTCTTGGCATTGCTTCTTGGCATTGCTTTTTGGACACGGCTTTTTGGACACGGCATTTCGCGCTTCTTTGACGGGTATATCTGGCACCGAAACGAACCCGCAACGTAAAGCGCCAGATTATCCCGCCTAAACTTCCAATATCCCTGAATCTACGCGTAGAATTGATTAATCCATGAATATTACAGAAATCATCAGTACCACAACTATCTTCTTCCTGATCATGGACCCGCTTGGCAATATTCCGATCTTCATGTCAGTAATGAAAGACGTTGACCCCGCTCGCAAGCTCAAGATTACCTTCAGGGAACTAATCATTGCTTACTTCGCGTTACTCATTTACCTGTTTTTCGGCCGATACCTTCTGGAAATCCTGAACCTCACCAACGAGGCTATTTCAATCTCAGGCGGCATTATCCTGTTCCTGATTGCAATCAGAATGATATTCCCGCGCCCGGAAGGAATGTTCGGTAATGAGCCAGAAGGTGAACCCCTCATTGTTCCGCTGGCTATTCCTGCAGTCGCCGGACCATCAATCATGGCTGTATTGATGTTGATGTCGACAACCACACCAGCCCTCATGCTTTTCTTCTGTCTCTCCCTGGCCTGGCTAACCTCTTCCCTGATCCTGCTTGCTGCCACTCCGCTCAATAAATTTTTAGGTGAACGTAGCCTAACTGCGATTGAGCGCTTAATGGGCATGCTACTGGTGATGATGGCTGTACAGATGATGCTTAATGCCTACCAATCCCTGAACTTACCAGCCTGAACTTACCAGCCTGAACTTACCAGCCTGAGCTTACCCGGTCAGCCGAAACGCTGGCTTTAACCTGCAGGCTTAAGCATCATGTAACTTTCTTCAA
Source organism: Gammaproteobacteria bacterium (assembly GCA_012961165.1). Classification (GTDB taxonomy): domain Bacteria; phylum Pseudomonadota; class Gammaproteobacteria; order Pseudomonadales; family Azotimanducaceae; genus UBA9659. Next base: position 26,077 of record DTZW01000169.1, read on the forward strand.
AGGGTAAACGACATGGGTTCGATGGATAACCAAAATGTAGTCGTCATCGGCGGTACTTCAGGAATCGGCCTTGCCACCGCGGTCACTGCTGCAAGCAAAGGAGCCAATGTCTGGGCTGTCAGCCGATCAGAGGACAAGGTTAAGACGTGTTCCGATTCTTATCCCGAAATCACCTTCAGTTCACTGGACACCCACAATGTGCAAGGGTTGAAATCACTCTTTGAATCGGTCGGAGCAATCGACCACATTGTCGCTGCGGCCACGGGCGCAGAAAGGACAATGGCACCGTTCATGGACCAAACCGACGAACAGTTTCGTGCCGCATTCGACAAGTTCTGGGGTTACACCCATGTTGCCCGCCAGGGTATTCCACATTTAAACGAAACCGGGTCACTCACTTTTATCAGCGGAACTCCTGCCAGAAAGTGTAATCCTGGAATGTCTTCCGTATCGTGCACCGGCAACGCAATCGAAGGGTTAACCCGGGCTTTGGCCCTGGAGGTGGCACCAAAGCGTGTAAATGCTGTCGCGCCCGGCCTTATCAGTACAGGAATGTTCGATAGCCTGGGTGACAACAAAAATGCTGCACTGGCAAATATGGGTAAAAACATTCCGCTGGGGCGTGTCGGTGAAGCTGACGAGGTCGCGAAGGCGATCGTCATGATCATGGAAAACAGTTACATAACAGGCACTACCATCGATGTCGACGGTGGCGTGTTATTACCTTGACAGCCTAGCCATAAAGGCTGGATTTGTGATTTTCAGAGTAATCGTCGATTCCGATTTGCTGACGCAGACTCGCTGTGACTTCTTCGGTCCTGGTATCAAGAGGAATTCCTGTCGCGTTCGCCACTTTGGTAATGCCATTGAACCCACTGGCAATACCGATGGCATCGACAAATTTTTCAGGCCCAATACTGCGGACTGCCTCTGCACGTATATGCGCGAGATCAATCGGATCTCCAGCAAACACCGCCTCTGCAATCGCAACCAGAAGATCTTCATCTTCAACGCCAACGTCATCATCACCCATTACACCCGACAGGTTATAGGACTCTTCACTTATCTCGCCGCTTCGACGAAGCAGCATGGTATGTGAAGTCGTTCAGTAAAAGCACTGGTTCAGTGAAGAGACTCTGGCAGCCAGCAGCTCGATCTGGGATCGCCCCAGGGTAATTTCATATTCAGTTAACGAGTACTGGGATCGCATCACACCGAAAAAGTGCGAAATGGCGCCTGGGACAAGACCCATCGCCCGGAAAATGTTCGGTGCAGTTGGGATTTCGAGATCGGTTTCCTCCTGCACGAGATCGAGCATTGGCACCCAGGCACCAGCATCAATCACCGCAGGATTACTTTCCCTGCCGGGTTCGCCACTTTTCGCAGCCGGTGGCTCGGCAGGCTCACACCCCAGCGCCGCCCCGAAGCTGTCCACGATAATTGATGTCGCGACAAGCCCTACGATCTCGACATACGTTTCCGGTGAAATACCAGCATCAGTAATCCCCTGATACCAGGACCGGGTCAAGCGGCCGGAGTCCGTCGTGATTCGGTGCACTATCTCGACAAGATCATTGGCAAGATCAGTCCGAGCCTCGTGATTACCCTTTACCGCATAGGGTGACAGGGCGTCCTTTCGCTCCAGGCACAAGCGGCATGAGGGCGCATGCCTGGCTTCAGCCAATATGGCCAATCGCGAATGACTATCGAGCCAGGTCCCTGGATCAGCAAATGTATCAATCGCCGCCTCATGAGCATCCCTGATCCTCTGGCGAACCGGTAAATCCTGACTGACGTACAGTTTCATTCCTGCATCCTCATCCGTTGATCCCCATCGTGCCGCTCGATTCTTTGCATCTTGGTCTGGCACCCCGCATCATGTGGAAGATTACCCGAATATCCAGACTAGCTGCAAATGCCAGAATTCCGCTGTGTATCACCAAAAGAATTTGATTCGATCATCGATGACCAGTTCT